>CAYRAY010000001.1:0-54417 GCA_964422405.1 uncultured Clostridia bacterium
GTGTACGACGCCCGTACCGTCGGAAAGGGTAACGTACCCGTCACAGGTGACGTAATGCGATTTTTCGCGATAGTTGAATTTCTGTTTGCCGAATGGATACAACGGCTCGTATTCGGTGTATTCGAACGCCTTACCTTTCTGCACGGAAAGCACGGTGTATCCCTCTTCGCCGAGCACGCTCTTCAACAGTCCTTCGGCAAGGATATACTTTTCGCCGTCCTCCGTTTGTACGGTAACGTAGTCAAAGTCGGGATTCATACACAAAGCGACGTTAGAAGGCAACGTCCAAGGCGTAGTCGTCCAAGCCAAAATATAGGTATTGTCCGCGCCCTTCACCTTGAATTTTACAAAGGCGGTCAGTTGCTTTACGTCCTTATAGCCCTGCGCCACTTCGTGCGAAGAAAGCGCCGTGCCGCAACGGGGGCAGTAGGGCACGATTTTATGCCCTTTGTACAACAAACCCTTTTTGTGGATTTCTTTCAACGCCCACCATTCCGATTCGATATAATCGTCGTGATAGGTGACGTAGGGGTTGTCCATATCACACCAATACCCCACGCGGTCGGACATCTTTTTCCACTCGTTGGAATATTGCCAAACGGATTCTTTGCATTGCTTAATGAAAGGCTCGATGCCGTAGCCTTCAATGCCCGTTTTGCTTTCCAAACCGAGTTTCTTTTCCACTTCCAGCTCTACGGGAAGCCCGTGCGTATCCCAGCCCGCCTTTCTCAACACGTGCTGTCCCTTCATCGTTTTATAACGGGGCACGATGTCCTTCATGACACGGGTGAGAATATGCCCGATGTGCGGCTTGCCGTTTGCGGTAGGAGGACCGTCATAAAAGGAAAATTCCTCTCCGCCCTCGCGTTCTTGCATACTCTTTTCAAAAATCTTTTTCTCGTTCCAATATTCGACGATTTCTTTTTCCCTTTCCACAAAATGGAGGGAGGTATCCACCTTCTTGTACATAGACATATCTTTTTCTCCTTTGGAGTGTTTTTTACAGATTGTATCATCACGGAATATTTCGGAAAAATAAAAAACAGCCGTAGCGTCTTGGAAAAACACTACGGCTTTTTTCACCACCAAAACAAACTGACATTTGTTGCGCTTGATAACGGAACGCAATCCCGTACCCGACTACTCGTCCCCTTTCGTCAAGTCGGCTGTCAAGGCGATATCCTTTACGAGCCCCTTCTTCCTTTCACCAAAACGGAATTTCTCTGTGCGGCGGCGTACCGTAAAGGCGTTGTCCTTGCTAAAACGCCTTTTCTATTTCATTATTTATATTATACAAAATATTTTTTCGTTTGTAAAGCGATTTTCGGCAATTTAACCGAATATCCCTTTCCGTTTTTCAATGGACAGCACGTGCATATCGGTATCCGCAAACACCGATTGCAACCGCTCGTCAGGGGTGTCCTCCGCTACGTCCACAAAAATGAGTTGCTTTTTATAACTCGCCTTTGCCGCGCGCACACCGTCCAACAGCGAAAGTCGCACCGCCATTTGCTTGGCACACCGCTCGCAACAAAGGTCGTCTACTCGAATGACTTTTTTCATGCCAGCGCCTCGCTATGCCCTGCGTAACCATACAGAGCCGCAAAACCTTACGTATTCCGTCAAGGCGTAACGCGGTTGATGTCGCGGGGGAACATGGTCGCTTCGCGAACGTTCTTCGCGCCGAGCAAGTGCATCGTCAATCTTTCCAAACCCAAGCCCAAGCCGCCGTGAGGGGGCGCACCGTACTTGTGAAGCATCAAATACGTTTCAAACTGTTCGGGATCCATACCCAACTTCTTCATCTTTTCCACTTGTTGATGATAATCGTGTACACGCTGACCACCCGACGTAATTTCCAAACCGCGGAACAACAAGTCGAACGACAAGGTGTATTCGGGGTCTTCGGGGTCGTCCATGGTATAGAAAGGACGCTTTTTGGAAGGATAGTGCGTAATGAAGATGAAGTCAGAGTTAAACTGCTTCTTTGCGTACTTACCAAGGAGCTGTTCTTCTTCGGGGTCGAAGTCCTTCATATCGGTAGGTTGATACTTAAACTTCTTCATGATAATCTCTTTCGCTTCCATAAATTTCAGCACGGGGATCTCGGTAATTTCAGGAATGTCTACGTGGAGCAAATCCACTTCGTTTTTATATTCCGTCTTCAACAAATTCATGATGTACTTCAACGCGCCCGTTTCCATGTTCATAATATCTTCAAAGCTGTCGATAAAGCCCATTTCAAAGTCCATGGAAATGTATTCGTTCAAGTGACGACTAGTGTCGTGGTGTTCGGCACGGAATACGGGCGCAATTTCAAACACCCTTTCGTATACCGCCACCAACGCCTGCTTATAAAGCTGGGGAGATTGTGCAAGATAAACTTGCTTGCCGAAGTAATCCAGCTTAAACACGTTCGTGCCGCCTTCCGCGCCGGCAAAGTTGATTTTCGGCGAACGGATTTCAGTAAAGCCTTGTCCCGACAAAAATTCGCGGAAGCCGCGCGCAATCCCTTCTTGCAACTTGAAAATCGCACGTTCCTTGGGGTTACGCAGGGTCACGGGACGATAATCGAGCTTGGTGGAAAGATCGCAATTCACCTGCTTTTTGGTGATAACCACGGGGGGAATCGCCGCAGGGGTCGACAAAATTTCAATGTTGTGGATTTGGAGTTCGTAACGCTTGCCGCCGTCCTTGGTTTCGCCGGCAACAATTTTACCCGTCACTTTCGCCGCACATTCTTCCTTCACGCTTTCGTCCATGCGATAATCGGAAAAACTTTCCGCGTAAACGCATTGCACCGTTTCGCGTGCGGTACGCAAAATGACAAAGGCAAAATCCGACATCATACGGATGTTGTGGATCGTACCTTTAATGGTCACGACTTCGTTTTCGTGTTTTTCAAAATCGGCATACGCAACGGTATCGATTTTATTTTCGCCTGTAATGAACATATTTAATAAACCTCTCGTCACAGTAAAAAATTTTTTTACTTTTTATTACGATACTATTTTAATCCGTTTGACAAAAAAAAGCAAGAATTTTATAATAGATTTAGCAATTTTTTCTTTTAGGAGGTCAAAATTCCGTGCGAGTACTTGCCATAAACGATATTTCTTGCGTCGGAAAATGCTCTTTGGGGGCAACTTTGCCCATTCTTTCCGCCTGCGGCGTAGAATGCAACGTCCTGCCCACCGCCCTCTTGTCCACACACACGGGCGGATTTTCGGGCTATACCTTCCTCGACCTCACCGACGAGATTTCTAAAATTTTATCCCACTGGCAGAGTTTGGGTCTGAAATTCGATTACATTTACAGTGGCTACCTCGGCAGCGAACGGCAAATCGATTTGCTGTTCCAAATCAAAAAAACGTTTTTGAAAACGGGAGGAAAATTCATCGTCGACCCCGTCATGGGCGATAGCGGCGCGCTGTACAACGGCTTTACCCAAAGCTATGTAAAGCGCCTGAAAACCCTCTGTCAGGAAGCCGATTATATCCTGCCCAACGCCACCGAAGCCTGCCTTTTGACGGACGAACCCTACCCCCCGAAAAAGACAACCTGCGGCACACTCTTGCAAAAATTGCAAGCCGTCTGCCCCCGCCCCGTCATCACGGGCATCGACGACGGAAACGATATGCTGGTGGCTTACCCCGACGCGCAAGGAAGTCCTGCTTTTTACGCGCACGAAAACGTAGAAGGATTTTTCTGCGGCGCAGGCGACGTGTTCGCCTCGGCATTCGTCGGCTGTTTGGCGCGCGGCAAGGACGAACAAACGGCAATCCGCCTCGCTTCCGACTTCGTTACGGCGGCAATTCGGCGTTCTGCCCATGAAGTACCCGACAAACGTTACGGCTTGCCCTTTGAAAAGGAAATTTTCCCGTTTTTGCAAAAACTGAACAAAATCGACAGCTGAAAAATTCCCGCGGGCGAACTGCTTTCAATCAGTTGACAAAGCGTAAAAAAAGGAATATAATAAATACGAAAGTCTGCGGTGTACGGAGTTCGGCGTTTTTGCGGAATCCACGTTATTTATTCGGGAGCGGTCATTCGTGACGATAGACAAGGTCTGTTTTACGGAAAGTTCGAGGCGTCAAGATGCGGCACCCACCTGCTATACAGCGGGTTCACCTCCGCCGAGGTGCGGCACAGGCGGATTTTTCCTTTGGAATCCCTTACCCGTTCGGGCAATGCACATATTGCGCCTTTGGCAACAAAACCGAGCCTTCCGCTCGGATTTTCTTTTTTCTTGCCACTTTTTCACAGAACAAGACCGCACTTTTCCACTTCTCCTTTTCAAAACAAAAACCGAGTCCCCGCTCGGTTTTTATTTTTACAGCATTTTTCCTTCCGTGTATACCTCCTGGGGGTGCGTTCCACACCCGAACGGAGCGTATCTTACGACAAATCCGCACCCCACCACACTCGTTGCTACATAAAAGAACCATGCCAACGCGCTAAATTTGCGCTACCACGCTAAGCTTGCCTTACCTACGCCCTATAAAAGTCACGCTTGTTGTGTCCGTTTTTTTCATAATGACAGTGAAACATCTTTGAAACGGAGCAGTCGAATAACCTGTTCCTTTAGATTCCTCCAATTTATAATAGATGTTTAATTGTTCGTTTTTTATTTTTATATCGTCGATATAATATTTTCGGCCAGGATAAATATCGGAAAAAATATACAAATATACAACCTGTTTCTCAAAGTCTACGTCCAATGCGCCTTTCCCGTAAATTGCGCTATAGTCCTCTTGATTATCAATGATAAATGTCCTATTGCTTGGAGCGGATTCGTCGTAATAATATTCATCTTCCGGATTGTTGGCGGTTTCATCGTAATTCGGATTTTTATAAAAGGCTTTCACATGATTTTCTTCCAAAAAAGACGGCAACACCCAAGATTCGGATTCACTATACATGGTCGCGCTATATTTAAGAACGAAACACCCCGTTAAAAAACATAAAAACGTAAACATAACCATAAACAAAGCTATCCATTTTGTCTTTCTCATAAAAATCCTCTTTATTATTGATATAAAAACAGCGCATAGAATGCAAAGACACAACGCCCTACAATTCTACACGCTATAACGTTTGTTTACCAACGTCATCTATATGTTTTTCACAGCATAGACCACACGGTAAAATATAGCCATAGTTGGTCGGGTTTGTGTAAGTCTTTCACATTGTTTCCACTGTGCAATTCTAGCATAGCACAACTTCTTTCCCTTGTCAATATTTTTTCAAAAAATTTCGCCAATTTTTCCAAAAGTGTAATGTCTGTATATCCCCTATCGTGTCATACTGCCCCACCGCCTTGGCGGCGTGTGTCATACCGACCGAGGACGAAGTCCGAGCGGAGCGTATCTTACCACAAAGCCGTATACATAAAGCAATCGTTTCCCACCCCGACATTATATAAAATTAGCGGCGGCTGTCCAAAGACAACCGCCGCTTCCATTCTCTATTTTATTCTCAAAACCCCCACGTTACATCATCGCAAACTGATACACCGTGTCAATAAACACCGCCAATGCCGACAGCGCAAAAAACACCATGGCAGGCTTTCGTTTTGCCGTCTGCACAAAGTTCCGAATCGGCATAAACCCAAACCGCATAAACAGCGTAATCAGCACCGACCACGCCAACGAAATGGGCAAACTGACAAATCCCATAATGTTGAGCGGCAGCGTGGAATAATCCCACAACCGCACCCCGAAAAAACCTTGATAGAACGCACCCACGGCAAGTTCGGCAATGCTCGGCAACAAAAAGGCGAAAAATAGATACGCCGCATACCGCCACACGGGCTTTTGAATTTTCTGCAAGCCGTGTCTGCCCTCTTTCGGCGTTCCCAACAAAAAGTACACCGTCATCAAGGTCACACCGTAAATGGGGCATATCCGTGTCAATAAACACCGCCAATGCCGACAGCGCAAAAAACACCATGGCAGGCTTTCGTTTTGCCGTCTGCACAAAGTTCCGAATCGGCATAAACCCAAACCGCATAAACAGCGTAATCAGCACCGACCACGCCAACGAAATGGGCAAACTGACAAATCCCATAATGTTGAGCGGCAGCGTGGAATAATCCCACAACCGCACCCCGAAAAAACCTTGATAGAACGCACCCACGGCAAGTTCGGCAATGCTCGGCAACAAAAAGGCGAAAAATAGATACGCCGCATACCGCCACACGGGCTTTTGAATTTTCTGCAAGCCGTGTCTGCCCTCTTTCGGCGTTCCCAACAAAAAGTACACCGTCATCAAGGTCACACCGTAAATGGGGCATATCGGCAGAAACAGAAATCCTCTGTCCACCCATTCCCCTGCCTGCGCCGAAAGCAAAATCGTTTCCCACAGCCACCCAAAAAAGGAGAGGCACAAAAACAAAATCCAATCCTTGGCAAGCCGTTCCACTCTGTCTTGCACCAACGCCTCGACTTGCGCGTTTTCGTCTTCTAATACGTCCTTTCTTTCCATCTCGTTTCCTCGTCTTTTCATGCCCACGACGGCAGTATACGGAATTCTCCGCTAAACTATGTACGCACCGCCTCCCAAGCCAACTTTCCATATTTTCGTGTATATTATACAATGTCAATATTAATATTTCTTTAAGAAAATGTTAAAATTTTGTGACAAAGAAAAAAATTTCCTTAACAATTCGTCGCAATGTGTTCAAATTCGACACTCCCCTCGTTTTTTGCCCACGATCCGAAACAGAACCGCCGCCCCGACCGCCGTACTACCACCGCAAAACGGAAAAGGCGCGCAAACCCTTGCGCGCCCTGCCATATTTTATAATTGCATTTTACCATTCCGTCCGCGCCGTGCCGAAAAGGCTCGCCGCAAAACTTCCGTCACCGCTTACGCAAGGTAACCAAAAACCACGCCTTCGTACACTTCGCTTTCAGGCGGCGCCGTCACCGTTGCCACGCTTGCGGAAAGTTCCACCACCGAAAAAGCAACGTCCACCTGCGCATACAGCGTGCCGAAAACGTATTCTACCCACACGTCGTCCACAAAATCCGCGCCCTTCAACGCCATTTGCACGTCCGCTTTCAAACCCAAATCCAACGCACGGAGCGCATCACCTGCCTTGTTCAACGCAAGTCCTGCCGAAAGGGTAAAATCGTTCACTCTCGTGCCGCTGAAATCGGGAACGGACACGCCCAAATCGTCCAACGTCCTCTGCAATGCCGCTTCCAAAGCCACCACAAACTTGCCGTAATAATCCACCGCCTCGTCAGGGTTTTCTTCGGGCGCGGAATCGTCGTTTTCGGCAAATACCTCGTCACCCGTAACGTCGTCGTCCATGCCGCCGACCACCATGGCAACCACCATATTCACCGCGTCGCCAAGGCGAAGCGTGCCAAATTGCGCCTTCATAGTTTCCAGCTTAAATGCCTTCAACTGCAAAATCGTCTGTTGCGGCACGCCCAACACTTCCGTAAACAGAATGTTTGCCACGTCCGAATTCAAAATCCCGTCGTAAATCCCTTGCAACGAAGTGCCGTATTTTGCCAACGCGCCGTCGATGGCGGTCAACGACTCCGTCACGGTCTGATTGCGGTATGCCTTCAACAAGCCGACAAGCCCTTCCGCCGTCAGCGCGGGATTGATTTTCACCAACACCTTGTTCAGCGTTTCGCCCAAGGTATCCGTGCCGTCGATGCCCGAAAGGAAATCCAACGTCGCATTCCAATCGGTCGCAAAATTTTTAGACAGAGTCACTTCCCCGTCCTTCACTTCGCCATTGAAAATCTGTTGCGCAACGACCTCTTGCGCCGCCGCCCACATCTTCGCACTGTACTCCTTCACTTCCTTGGCGTTCATCAACTGTTCCGCCATCGTCAGCATTGCGGCGGCTTGTTCCGAGCTCGCAATCTGCCCCTTCGTCCAGTACCCTTTCGCCGCGGCAATCTCTTCCGCCGTCATATCGTCCTCGATCTCGTACGAACGCTGATAAATATACCCGTCCTTAACGATGATTTCCGCCTGCATAAACTCGTGTTCGAACTCCCCTTCTTCCCGTTCGGTTTCCGTCTGTTGATAGAAGAAGGAAAGGGCATAACCGTTTGCGCCGTCCTCGGTGATGACCAGTTCCAAAACCCCTGCCTCCGTTTCTTCTTCCGTCAGCGTCCCGTCCACCGTCTCGCCATCGTCGCCGAAATATTCCTCTTTGGTATGCACGCGCACGCTACCCGTAATTTTACAGCTTTTCGCGCTGTCCAAAGCCGTCGAAAGGACGTTTACGTATTGTTTAGCCGTTTTCGCCGCTTGCTTTTTGGCTTCTTCCTCGCTCATTCCCGTTTCGCCGCACGCCGTCGCGCCGCAAAACATCGTCAAACAAAGTGCCATACAAGTCGCTTTTTTCCACTGTTTCATGATAAAAAACCTCCTTCGATTTTTCTTTATTATAACACGGATATATCGGCTTGTCAATACTTTTTACAAAAAAATCCGCAGCCCTGCACGCCACGGATTTTTACGGCTTTTTACCGTAACTTCTTTTTCGTTTTTTCGCCGCTCCGCACAACCTATATATATGCGGAACAGAGTGGCTTTCGTGCCGACTTTTTGTTAAGCAATTCCGTAAAAAATCAGGTGTTTTCTATAGAAAATTCTCGCCCTTCATTCACGGACAAAGCCACCGCTTCCTCTTCCGTTTTTTACACGGAAATCACGTCCTCGCCCTTCTTTTTGCTCCGTCCGCGATAGCCGTACTTCTTGCCGTTCGCAAGCAAGAATGCCGCCGAAAGCACCGCCGCGGTAAATTCCGCCACAATCACCGATGCCCACACCCCGTCCAAATCGAAGATGAGCGGCAACAAGAACACCGCCCCCACTTGGAAGAGCAACGTTCGCAAAAAGGAAATGATTGCCGAAACCAACCCGTTGTTGAGCGCGGTAAAAAATCCCGACCCGAAAATCGAAAAACCGCAAAACAGGAATTGAAAGGAGAAAATGCGGAATCCATGCACCGTCATCTGCAAAATATGCTCGTTTTTGCTAACAAAAATCATAGCAAGCGGCTTGGCAAACACCTCGCAAATTGCAAACATCGCCAAGGCAAAAATGGCGGTCAGCACCAAGCTCTTTTTATAAATGCTTTTCAGCTCGCGCTTGTTTTCCGCGCCGTAATGATACCCCACAATCGGTGCAGTACCCACGGAATAGCCGATGAATACGGCGTTGAAAATCCACGCCACATACATCATTACGCCGTATGCCGCCACACCGTCCTCCCCTGCGTACTCCATCAACTGCACGTTATACAAAAGCCCGACCAAGGACATCGCCACGTTACTCAACAGCTCGGACGAGCCGTTCGCGCATACTTTCAGCAAGGATTTTATGTCCGCTTTCGGCTTGCCGAGGACAAGCAAACTGCCGTTGTTCTTGCGCAAGAAATAGAAAATGGGCAACACGCCGCCGACAATTTGGCTTGCCGCCGTCGCCAACGCCGCACCTGCCAAACCCAAATCGAACCCGATGATAAACATCGCATCCAACACCATGTTGGTGATGCCTGCCGCAATGGTGATGACCAACCCGACCTTCGGTTTTTCCGCCGTCACAAACAAGCTTTGGAACTGTTGTTGCAACATAAACGCAGGCAATGCGGCAAGGATAATCCGCCCGTACAAACCGCAATCCGATTGCAACGCGCCCTCCGCACCCAACACGCCTGCCAACGGTTCTACAACGAACACGCCCAACACACCCATGGCAATCCCTACCGCCGCCGAAACGATGGTCAACATCGAAAAGAGCTGTTTCGCTTTTTCGTGGTTTCCCTCGCCCAGCGTTTTAGAAATGAGCGCGCTACCGCCCGTACCGAACATAAACCCGAACGAACCGAGAATCATAATAAAGGGATAAATGAAATTGATGGCGGTAAAAGGCGTGTCGCCGACAAAGTTCGACACAAAAAAGCCGTCCACCACGCCGTAGATAGAGGTAAACACCATCATCGCAATGGAAGGCAGTACAAACCGCAATAACTTTTTATAATGGAAATGATCGGATAATCGAATCGCCATTTTCACAACTCCTGCAAAGCGCAACCGCGCCGTTTTTATCGTTAACAGAACAGCTTTCCGCCAACGACACACTACTTTTTATCGTCAGCAAAACGGTTTGCCGCCGCCCACGCGCCGACAAACCGCTCCGTTATTTCGTTATACACATTTTCTCCCTGATTTGTGGAAACTTTCCACAAGTTTTCTATCCAAACGCAGCCTTATCCGCAATTTTTATCGCCAACAAAGCAGAAAACCACCCCACCCCCTGTCATACCGACCGAACCCCGTAGGGGTGAGCGGAGCGTATCTTACCCTAAAACCATTGTCATTTTTTAAGATATACTCCACTCACTCTCGCTCGGTCGATATAACAAAAAATGACAAACCAGACAAATCCGCATGCCCAAACAATCGTTGTCCGCTAAAAGAATGTCGCTAACACGCTAAAACTACGTCAAACGTTAGGTTTGAAATAATCAATCCTCATCGCCGCCTTCACTTCCGCCAGGGTTTCCGCCGCCACAGCGCGCGCCGCCTCACTGCCTTGATACAGCATATTCCACACCGCAGGCAAGTCCTTTGCGAGCTCCTCACGGCGCAAGCGAATCGGCTCCAACGTCTCTTGCAACACAGCGTTGAGGAACTTTTTCACTTTCATATCCCCCAAACCGCCCCGTTCATAATGCGCTTTCAGCTCGTCCAAGTTCGCATATTCGGGCAAATACCGTTCAAAATGCCCCTCATTCGCAAACGCGTCCAAATAAATAAACGTCGGGTTGTTTTTGGTGTCGCCGGGGTCGGTCACCTTGATATGGTTGGGGTCGGTGTACATACCCATGACCTTGCGCTTAATCTCGTCCGCGCTGTCCGAAAGGTAAATGCAATTCCCCACCGACTTACTCATCTTGGTCATGCCGTCCGTACCGGGCAACCGCTTGCACGAGTCATTTTCGGGCAGAACCGCCTTCGGCTCTACCAGCGTTTCCCCGTACAAACCGTTGAAACTCCGCACAATCTCACGCGCCTGTTCCAACATCGGCAACTGATCCTCACGGTGTACATACCCATGACCTTGCGCTTAATCTCGTCCGCGCTGTCCGAAAGGTAAATGCAATTCCCCACCGACTTACTCATCTTGGTCATGCCGTCCGTACCGGGCAACCGCTTGCACGAGTCATTTTCGGGCAGAACCGCCTTCGGCTCTACCAGCGTTTCCCCGTACAAACCGTTGAAACTCCGCACAATCTCACGCGCCTGTTCCAACATCGGCAACTGATCCTCACCCACGGGCACGGTGTTGGCTTTGAACGCCGTAATATCCGCCGTCTGCGATACGGGATAGGTCAAAAATCCCATGGGGATAGACCCTTCAAAATTACGGAGTTTCAGCTCCGTCTTCACCGTCGGATTCCGTTCCAAACGGGACAGCGTAACCAAATTCATATAATAAAAGGTCAACTCGGTCAGCTGTTCCACGTGCGATTGCACAAAAATCGTCGACTTGTTCGGGTCGAGTCCGCACGCCAAATAATCCAACGCCACTTCCGTGATATTCGCACGGACCTTGTCGGGGTTGTCAAAGTTGTCCGTCAACGCTTGCGCGTCGGCAATCATAATATAAATTTTGTCAAATTTTCCGCTGTTTTGCAACTCCACGCGGCGGCGCAACGAGCCTACGTAATGCCCGATGTGCAATTTCCCTGTCGGGCGATCGCCCGTCAAAATAATGTTTTTCATGTTCTACTCCTTCCGCCGCCCCCAAAAGCGCGGCTCTATTCTGTCACGGATTTCCCGCAACCATACATACTTTTTCTTGTTTCCGCCCATACTCTCGGCATGAAACGAAACGTCCTCGCGCTTGTCGCCCTGCTTTTTCTCTCCGCCGTCGCCCTTACCGTATTCGGAATCCATAACGCGGAAAAACGAGAGTCCGCTCCCGTCTTTCAAACCAATCATGCACGGATTTTCCACCGAAAACCGTCCTTTTTCCGCTAAGTAATAACGACAGTACTCCCTTTGCCTTGCCACTTTCGGCAAGGCTTTTTCCGGAAAAATTTGCCGTAAAATTCACCGTAAAAAACAGAACGCACGCCTTAAAAACCGCTTACTTCGCGCCGTACGTTTCGCGATAAGCGTACATAGCAGGCAAATGCTCCTTGCCGTCGATGACGCCGTTTTCAATGGCAGAAATAATGTCGTCCATCGTCACCACCGAATACACGTCAATGCCAAATTCGCGCTTGGCTTCCGCCACGGCGGACAAATCGCTCGTCAAACCCTTTTCCTTGCGGTCCACGGAAATGACCATGCCCACCACCTGCACCTTTGCCGCCGCTTCCAGCTTGGGCAAAATTTCGCGCAGGGCTTTGCCCGACGTCATAACGTCCTCGATAATGATGACCTTTTCGCCGTCGGCAAGCTGTTTCCCTACGAACAGACCGCCTTCGCCGTGGTCCTTCACTTCCTTTCTGTCGAAGCAATAGCTGATGTCCCTGTCATACTCCTTGGCAAGCGCAATCGCCGTCGCCACCGAAAGGGGAATCCCCTTGTACGCAGGACCGACCAGCGTTTCCGCATGCAGACCGTTTTCGTGAATGCACGCCGCGTAATATTCGCCGAGTTTTGCAAGCTGCTTGCCCGTTTTATAGTTGCCCGTATTGATAAAATAGGGGGCAAGTCTGCCGCTCTTCAACGTAAACTCGCCAAAGCGCAAAACGCCGTTCTGCACCATAAACCGAATAAATTCTTCCTTGTAAGTGTAAGCCATATTTTCTCCTTCTTCCGCTCCCTTTTTTATCGGAAACGGAACGTCATTTTTTCGCTATATTCTTCCCACCGTCAACGCTGATGCACTTGCAACGTGCCCGTCAGCTCGGCAATGTTTTTCACACCGTGCCCGTCGCACCAAGCGTTCAAATCGGCAATGATTTTAGGCATTGCGTACGGATCGGTAAAATTCGCCGTACCCACTTGCACCGCCGTCGCGCCCGCCATCAAAAACTCAATGGCGTCCGCCGCGCAAGTAATGCCGCCCATACCCACCACGGGGATTTTGACCGCTTGCGCCGCCTCGTATACCATACGCACCGCAATCGGCTTTACGCCAGCGCCCGAAACGCCGCCCGTGTTGTTGGCGATAATGGGTTTTCTGCGCTCGATATCGATTGCCATGCCCGTCAGGGTGTTAATTAACGATACGCAATCCGCGCCGCCCTTTTCCGCCGCCATCGCGTTGACGGCTATGCTTTCCACGTTGGGGGAAAGTTTTACCATCAAAGGCGTATTCTTCAACGCACCCTTTGCCGCCGCCGTCACCTCTTGTACCGACTGCGGTTTAATGCCGAACGCCATACCGCCGCTTTTCACGTTTGGGCAGGAAATGTTGAGTTCCACCATATCCACAAGCCCGTCCAACCGTGCGCAAATTTGTGCGTATTCGTCCAAGGTCTTGCCTGCCACGTTGGCAATCACGCAAACATCCCTTTCTTTCAGCCATTCCAAATCCTCGCGGATAAAATGCTCCACACCGGGGTTTTGCAACCCGACGGCATTCAAAATCACTCCGCGCGATTCCGCAATACGCGGTGTAGGATTCCCCAACCGCGCCTCCAACGTCATGCCCTTGGTCGAAATGCCGCCCAACACGCCGATGTCGTACAACTCGTTAAATTCCCGTCCGAAACCGAACGTTCCCGATGCCGCAATTACGGGATTTTTCAACTGCACGCCGCAAAGCTCTACCGATAAATTCGCCATACTCCGTCCTTTCCGCGTCCTGCCGCGGTCCTTCTCCGTCGTTCCTTCTAAAAACGAGTCATCTTCGCGCATTCTTTTGCGCTCTCTATCACTATCCTAACCAAGCAAACACTGCCGCCTGCCCTTCCGCCGCCCACCGATTTTATCGGTCTATCGGCGCGTTGCAACCGCTCAAACGGCGGCTCAACAATCGCTGTTGCGTTTCCGCCACGTCCGCCACAAACGGATAGACGAACGTCTTGCCGTCCAACTCGATGACGAGGCTTCCCCAACGCACGCCGATAATGGAATAATACAGCCGATACGAAACGTCCAAGACCTCTTTCATCGCATACCTGCCCTCGGGTAATTGCATTTCCGTGTCCGAAACGGAAACAATTTCATCAGGCAATTTTTTCCAACAAACGCACCTCCAAATACCCAAACCGCCTATGGCGACGCCGATGAGGATACTCACCACACCGGGCAAAAGGGTATACAGCCCCAGTGCGCACAAAACCACGCCGAAGCCCGTAAACAGCACACCGAGCGTAATCACCGCAATAAAATACGGCAACAGCCTCTGTTTTTTTCTTGCTATACATTCCATGCCTATAAAACGACCTCCTTGGCGTTGAACACGGGTCCGTCCTTACAAACGCGGGCATTTTTACCGTTCGTCTGCTGACAAACGCACACCAAGCACGCGCCGATGCCGCAACCCATGCGTTCTTCTAAGGATACGTAGCAGAGCAAACCCTCCCGTTCCGTCACCTGCTTTAAGGCACGGAGCATCGGGGTCGGGCCGCACGCAAACACTACGTCGGGGCGGTTGCCTTTTTTCAAATCCGCCTCAAAGGCTTGCACGGCGTTCATCTGCGCGCCGTAACTGCCGTCGTCGGTCACCGCAATAAATTTTTGCGCTTTTACAAATTCTTCCACGCCGCAAACCGCCGCGCGGTTTCTGTAACCGATATATGCCGCAATCTCTTTTTTATCGCCGTATTGCCGCAATACCGAAATCAGGGGAAACGTCCCCACGCCGCCGCCGACCAAGGCGATTTTCTTTTCGTTTTCTTCGGCAAAGAACCCGTTGCCCAGCGGCATCAGCACGCTTAAACGCGTACCTGCCCCCATGCTTTTCAAAATTTGCGTGCCTTCGCCTTTGATTTGGTAACAGAACGTCGCCGTGCTGCCCTCCGTTTTGCAAATGGCAATGGGACGGCGCAAAAGGTGTGTGCCGCCTACGGAAAGATCGGCAAACTGCCCTGCGCGGACGTCGACGACCTCGCCCAAATCCACCGTCAGCTCGTAAATGTTTTCCGCAATGTTTCTGTTGCTCAATACGGTTGCGTTAAAGTCTTTCATGCTCTCTTTCCTTTGCCCTTGGCACTCTCGGCAACGTTGCCGCGTGGACGCATTTTTTGTCCGTGTTCCTTAGTCTGCACGCATTTCGCCGATGACGGAAGACAAGTCCTTTTGCATATCGATACAAGCCTGTCTTGCCGCCTCGTAATAGCTGCCGCCGTTCTTTTTATACGCACACAAAATCCCGCGCGAATTGTTGACGACGCCGCCCAAACCGTTTTGCTTAAAGCAGCTTTTCAGCATTTCCGCCTTGCCGCCTTGCGCGCCGTAACCGGGGATTAAGAAGAAGGTGTGGGGCAGAATACTGCGCAAGCGCGCCGCCTCTTCGGGGTGGGTTGCGCCGACCACCGCACCGACAGCGGAATAGCCGTATCTACCGACCGTGCTCTCCCCCCATTTTTCCACCAAACCGCCCATATACTCGTACATGGGTACGCCGTTTTGCAAAACGACGTTTTGAATTTCCGCGCCCGACGGGTTAGACGTCTTGACCAAAACAAAGATGCCTTTGTCATGTTTTTCACATTCTTCCACAAAGGGCAAAATGCCGTCCGAACCCAAATACCCGTTTACGGTGACGTAATCGGAAGGGAATGCGGAAAGGGTGTTCTCATTGACCTGCGAACAGCCCAAAAACGCCTTGGCATAGCAAGCTGCGGTAGAACCGATGTCGTTGCGCTTGGCGTCTGCAATCACGTACAAACCCTTGCTTTTTGCATATTGCAGGGTTTGGTAATAGGTCTGCATACCTGCCGCACCATACATTTCGTAATATGCAATTTGCACCTTGACGGAAGGCACGATGTCCGCAATGGAATCGATAATTTTTTTGTTGAACGCCAACACGCGTTCCGCCACGTCCTCAAAGTTCGTCGCCCCTTGACGCATATCGTCGGGAAGGTAGTCGAACAAAGTATCTAACCCCACGCAGGTCGGGTTTTGGGTTGCTATAATGCCGTCAATCAGCTTATCCGTAATCATGCTTTTTTCACTCCTAAAATGTTCTGTTGCGTTTACGCTTGATACTTCACTTCGCCGTCCACCACGGTATACTTCACCGCGCCGAACAGTTTTTCACCGCCGAAGGGGCTGTTTTTGCCTTTGCTTACAAACGCTTGCGGATCGACCACCCAGCTTTCGTCCAAGTCCGCTATGGTGAAATCCGCCGCCTTGCCCTCTGCAATTTCGCCGCCGTCCAAACCCAAAATTCGGGCAGGAGCGTAAGACATTCTTTCCGCAATCTGCGGCAGAGTCAAAATCCCCGTCTTGTACAGCTTGGTCACGGCAAACCCGAACGAGGTTTCTATGCCGCTGATCCCGAACGCCGCCTGTTCGTATTCCACATTTTTATCGTCGAAGTGGTGAGGCGCGTGGTCAGTGACGATACAATCGATGGTGCCGTCTTGCAAGCCTTCCAAAATGGCTTGCTTGTCCCTTTCTTCACGAATGGGCGGATTCACTTTGGTGTTGGGGTCGTAGCCCTTGATAATCTCGTCCGTGAACGCATAGTAATGGGGGCAGGTTTCTGCCGTCACTTGCACGCCTGCCGCCTTTGCGTTGCGGATCATTCTCACGCCGCTGTACGTCGAAACGTGGCAGATATGCACGGGGCAATCCAGCTCCTCCGCCAACGAAATTTCTCTGGCGATAATCACGTCCTCTGCGCTACGGGGAATACCGCGGAGTCCTGCAATGGTCGCGCTCAACCCTTCGTGTACGCAACCGCCGTCTACCAGGTCCTTATCCTCGCAATGGCAAAGGCAACGCACGTTAAAGCCCTTGGCGTATTCCATGGCAAGCCGCATCAATCTTGCGTTTTTCACAGTGACGCCGTCATCGGAAATCGCCACCGCACCCGCCTTTTTCATGCCGCCGATTGCCGCCATTTCCTCCCCTTTCAAACCCTTGGTGATAGCGCCGATGGGGTGGATTTTGCAAAGACCCACTTCCTTGGCACGAGCTTTGATGTAGGTCACCACCACTTTATTATCGACGACGGGGTTGGTGTTGGGCATACAGCAGATTTGCGTAAATCCGCCCTTGACCGCCGCCTTTGCACCGCTTTCTATGTCCTCTTTCTTTTCAAATCCCGGTTCGCGAAGATGTACGTGCATATCGATAAGTCCGGGGAACACGTGCAATCCGTCCGCACGGATTTCCTTGCCGCCGTCGGCAGGGATACAATCGGCAATCTTGACGATTTTGCCGTTCTCCACCAAAATGTCCTTCTTTGCTACGCCGTCCTTAAAAACAACTTGTCCGCCGCGAATAATCATACCCCTCTCTCCTTTCTGTATTCGTTCAACAGCGTCAACGCCGACATACGTACGGCAACGCCCGAAAGCACTTGATCCTCGATACGGCTGCGCTCGTGGTCGATGACGCCGCTGGTCAGTTCTACGCCGCGGTTAACGGGACCGGGGTGCAACACAATGGCGTGCGGTTTGGCAAGCGAAAGCAATTCTTCATTGACGCCGAAGTTCGCCGCGTATTCGCCGAGCGAAGGGAAGTTGCCTGCCTTTTGGCGTTCCAACTGAATACGCAAACCCATAACGGCATCTGCTCCGTCTAACGCTTCTTCACGGGAGCGGCACACCTTTGCACCCAACTCCTCGATCCCTTTCGGCAACAGGGTGTTGGGGGCATACATCGCCACTTCCGCGCCCATGGTCTTTAAGCCGAATAGATTGGATTTTGCCACACGGGAGTGTTTGATATCCCCCAAAATTGCCACCTTTAAGCCTTTCAGCGTGCCAAAGGTCTGGCGCAGAGTCAGCATATCCAACAAAGCTTGCGTGGGGTGTTCGTTAATGCCGTCGCCTGCGTTGAGGACGCTCGCCTTTACCGTTCTTGCCAAAAGGTAGGGCGCGCCGCCCATGGGATGACGCATCACCAAAAAATCGTTCTTTTGTGCATCCAATGTTTTGCCCGTATCCACAAGCGTTTCCCCTTTCGCCACCGACGAAGTGGAAGCCGCGATGTTGACAGTGGTCGCGCCGAGGTATTTTGCCGCTTGCTCAAAGCTGGTTCTCGTTCGGGTGCTGTTCTCGTAAAAGAGAATGGTCACCGTTTTCCCGTCTAAAACGCTCGTCTTTTTTTCGCCGCGCTGAATACGGGTTTTGTATTCGTGCGCCAGATCGAGGAGTTCGGTAATCTCCCCTTCGGACGCGTCGATAAGTCCCAACAGATCCTTTCCTTTCAGCATACTCTGCTCCTTTGTATTTTCGTGTTCGGGGTATCAAATAAACGGGGGAATTATACATACCCGTTTAAACGATAGTTTAAACACATTTTTTCTCATTTTTTATTATAACACTTTTTTTTATAAAAGTAAAGAGTTCGACAGCCGTTTTTAGCGACCTTTCAAACTCTTTTTCCGTGATTTTTCCGTTAATAAATTTGGACGAGCTTAAACCCCGTCTTATCGCACGAGGTCAAAAGGTATTCCGTCTTCCCCCGCCACGTCTTTAAGGGGAAATAGGTATTGCCGTGGATATGCCCAAACACAACCTTGTCCACACCGTAATTTTGGAACAAATCGGTGAACAGCGTATCGGGGTTTTTGGGGCTGAACGGCGGATAGTGAATCATCGCCACCATTCTATCCCCCTCCTCGCGCAGTTTTTCCGCCGAGTGAAAGGCAAGGCGGAAACGCTCCGCTTCCCGTAAGTACAGCTTTTGGTCCTGCTCGGTATAGTCCGCGCTGCCGGGGCAAGTCCACCCGCGGGAGCCGACGAACACCACGTCGCCGATTTTGGCGGCGTCCGTCTGCAAGAACACGAAATTCTCGTCGGGGGCGTTATCGCGGAGCTTAGTGATGCCGTTCCACCAAAAATCGTGGTTGCCGCGGATAAACACCTTTTTGCCGGGCAGATCGGCAAGGGCGCGCAAGTCCGTCAACGCATCGTCCAGCTTCATCGCCCAACTGATGTCCCCTGCAATCAGCACCACGTCGTCGGGTTGCACCACGGCGCGCCAATCGGATTTTATTTTTTCAAAATGCCCTGTCCAATTTTCCCCGAACACGTCCATGGGCTTGTCCGAAGAAAGGGAAAGGTGCAAATCGCTAATCGCATATATCTTCATGCTTACAGTATAGCCGATAATTTTGTTTTTGTCAAGTTTTGCAAGGGCAAAAGCGGACGATCTCCCCTTGAAAAATAAGAAGATCGCCCTGTTTTTTATCCGCCTTGCTATTTTATCCGCCGCCGTGGCGGTTCCGCAAAAAATTTATCGGCAATTATCGGCAAGTTTTGCACGCCCCTGCCTTGCTCTGCGGATACAGCGGCAGTTCAAAGAACCCTGCGCACACCTCTTGCGAATATTCCTGTGCAGGCGGAATGGCGCAATAGCCGTACGTCGGCACCAACAATTCCACCGTCATGGCGATTTTCAAAATGACCGTCGCGCAGAAGTTGACGGTGAATCCCTCTGCCTCGCTTACGAACGTGCCGTCGGGCGCAACCACGCTGACCACCGCATTGACGTTGAAGGGCATAATGGACGGGGCAGGCACGTACAGCAACACGTCTACGGGCAAGGACACCGTACCCGTCGCCCTGCCGTCTGCGCCCGTTGCGTCGGTATACAACACCTCTACGGGAACGCTGACCGTGCCTTGCACTCTGGCGCACGGTCTGTCCGTCTGCCGCTCGATGTTCAAGTTGGTTATGGTCGCCGCACTGCCCGTGGAGCGGGCGGAAACGAAGGTCAAAGGATATGTAGGCGTGGCAGGGGTGAGGTCGGTGATTGCCAAAGCGTAGTTTTCCATCTGCGTTTGCCGAATACACGCATCGAAGATTTTTTCCGCCTGAATACACACCTTTTCCGTCAAGCCGTTTAAGGGATTGCCCGTGATTGCCGACGGGCATTTATCCGATTGAAAGTTGGAATAAAAGGACATGGTTACCTCCTTGGTACGAAAGGACGAAAAAGGGCGACGCGCCGTGTTTTTTCATCTTTCGCATTGTCGTTTTCTTACTACATCGTATGCCGAAGCCGCCACCGTTTGTGTTTTTTTGTCGGCAATGCGGTTACGGAAAGGGAATACGGACGGGCATACCCAAATAGAAAACGTCGGTGCCGTTGAGGGCGAAAAAGGCGGATTCGCTGCCGCAAAGCAGGGTTTTGGTGTCCCCTTCTTGGACGATATAGGGGTTGCCGCGCGCCGTGGGAATGGTTAAAATTTGCCCTGTATACGGTTGGGCGGTCAGGGCGTTGGTCTTGGCAAGCAAACGGGCGGAAACGAAAAAATGCGCAGCAATTTTTTCCAGCGTTTGCCCCGGTTTCACTTGGTAATACATACAAAATTCCGTGTTCAGCATTTGTTTATAGCCTATGCGGCAGGGCGGAAAAATAGTACGACGTAACGAAAAACGTATACGGAGTTCCGTTTTTATTGCCGTTTTTAAGATACACTCCGCTCACCTGCGTTGCAGGTTCGGTCGGTATGACAGCAAGATGAGTTTTGACATAGACAAGCGTTCTATTTTTGGGGTGAGCGGCGTAGAATAGCGGTATGAAAAACAATATCTACGCCAACGCCACCGTGGTTACGGGGCTGTCCGTTGCCGAACGCGCCCTCGGCTTTTTATACCGTATCGTCCTCTCCCGTCTGCTCGGCGAAGAAGGGTTGGGGTTATACCAAGTCGCCCTGTCCGTATTCGCCCTGTTTATCACCCTCTGTTCGGGCGGAATCCCCATGACGGTATCGAGGACGGTTGCCAAATACCGCGCGGACGGCGACGAGCGTACAGCAAGTGCCGTGGTGGGTGCAGGGGTGACGGCAAGTCTGCTTTTCACCCTGCCCGTATGTCTGTTCTTCGGCTTGTTCGGGCGGAAGATGACCTTTCTGTTTTCCGACGAGCGGACGTACGACGTGTTCCGCATCTTGTTGTTGGGGCTGACCTGCAACTGCGTGTACGCCGTGTTCCGCGGACATTTTTGGGGGCGGAAAGTCTTTCTGCTCCCCTCCGTTGCCGATTTTTTAGAGGAATCGGTGATGGTGATTATCGGGGTTTTGTTGTTGCAATCGGCGCACGAACCCCTGCACGGGGCAAAGTTGGCGGCATGGGCGGTCGTCCTTTCGTACCTGTTCTCGTTTGCGCTGTCGGGGATATTTTTTGCGATCAAGGGCGGAAAAGTGCGCGCGGAAAAAGGGCAACTTCCCAAACTCTTGCGCGCGGCAACCCCCGTCACCGCCGTGCGCGCCGTGGGGGCGTTGGTCAATTCTGCCATTGCCGTGTTGTTGCCTGCCATGCTGGTCAAATCGGGCATAGACGAACGGGAAGCGTTGCGGCAATTCGGCGCGGTTTCGGGCATGGTTGCGCCCATGTTGATGATCCCTGCCACCTTAATCGGCTCGTTGGCGTTGGTGTTGATGCCCGAACTTTCGGAAGATTTCCACAAAAAACGGTTAGCGCGGTTGCGGCGCAATCTGGCGCGCGGCATCAAATTTTCCTTTCTGGTTGCTTGCTCCCTGATTCCCTTTTATTTTGCCTTGGGCGAGGACTTCGGCAAGCTGATTTTCCACAGCCCCTACGCAGGGAAAATGCTGAAAAATAGCTGTCTTTTGCTGCTGCCCATGAGCCTTTCCATGATTTCCTCTGCCATGCTCAACTCGTTAGGGTTTGAAAAACAGACGTTGTTTTTCTACTTTGTCGGCGCGGCAGCAAACTTGCTTTGCGTGCTGCTGTTGCCTCCGCTCTGCGGCGGTTACGCCTATATTTTGGGACTTTTTGCGAGCTATGTTTTTACCGCCCTCTGCAACCTAATTTTTATTGCCAAAAAATGCCCGATTTATCCAAAACGGAGGGGGCAGGTATGCGTTCACGAGTATTTTCCACACCTTTTCGCCATGCTGTTTTTAAGCCTTTCCGCCGCCTTTTTGCACAGCATTTTTAAGAAAATCACAGGGGAAACTGCCGCCGTTGCGCTGACCGCAGCCCTGCTTACTGCAGAAACGCTTTTCGCCTTTTGGGCGACGGGGTGCATACCGCGCAACATAATAAAAAAGCTGTTGCCGCACAAAACAACCGCCCCGACTTCCGTTCCGCATAAAAAACGCCCGTAAAAAGCGGAAACGGCGATTATTTTTCGTTTTTCCTCGGTTTTTGGCAAACTTTTTTTGCTTTGCCCCTTGACAACGGGCAAGATATGGAGTACAATAAAGTGGTAAGTAAAAAATGAAAAGGAAGGAGATTTTTTTATGAGCTACAAAACCAGAGAATGGCGCAATTCCATGCGCGTACGTTTGGATTACAACAACATGACGGACACGTTTTTGGGCGACAAAGGGTTCACCGACAAAAAGTTGGCGTCGTATGCTTCCAAGGCGAACGCCGCTTTCCGTTACGTGAAAGAAAACCGTGGCAAAGACGAATTGTTTATGGGCTGGACGGAACTTCCGTACAACCAAAAAGAGATTGTTTCCGACATTCAGCAAACGGCGAAACGGGTGCGCAAAGATTTTCAATATTTCGTAGTCCTCGGTATCGGCGGCAGTGCGCTCGGTCCTATCATGGCGTTTAACGCGCTCTGTCATTTGCATTATAACGATCTGCCCAAGTCCAAGCGCAAAGGTCCTAAATTTTACGTAGAGGACAACGTTGACCCCGTACGTATGCGCGATCTTTTGGACGTTATCGAACCCGAAAAGACCTGTTTTAACGTCATTTCTAAGTCGGGTGCAACCAGCGAAACAATGACGCAATACCTGATTATTTTGGACCTTTTGACCAAGGCAGGCGTCAACGTAAAAGACAACGTTATCTTTACCACGGACGCGAAAAAGGGCAATTTGAAAAAGATTTCCGACGAATGCGGCGGCATTAAGAGCTATATTTTGCCCGACGGCGTCGGCGGAAGATTTTCCGAACTCTCCCCCGTCGGTTTGTTGCCTGCGGCGGTACTCGGTATCGATATCGTGGGCTTGCTTGCCGGCGCGGCGTATATGGATTCCATTTGCAACAAGCCTGCCATGCGCCACAACCCTGCATTGATGTGCGCGGTGTTGCAGGTTGCGGCGATGGAAGAAGGCAAAAACGTGGGCGTTATGATGCCCTATTCGGATAACCTGAAATACCTTGCCGACTGGTATTGCCAGCTTTGGGCAGAGTCCTTGGGCAAGAACGTGACGTTGGACGGCAAGCCTTGCAACGTAGGTCAGACCCCTGTAAAGAGCTTGGGCGTCACCGACCAGCACTCGCAAGTACAACTGTACACCGAAGGTCCTTACGACAAGGTCGTTACCTTCCTTTCCTTGCAGAAATACGGTTGCGAAATGCCCATTCCTCACGGTTGCGAAAATATCCCCGACGTGTCCTTCCTTGGCGGACATACCATGGAAGAGTTGATTCAGGCAGAAAACGCGGCAACAGCGTACGCGCTGACCAAGGCAGGCAGAATGAATTACACCCTTTGGTTGCCCGAACTGAACGCGTTTACCTTGGGGCAACTGCTCTTCTTGTTTGAATTGCAAACGGCGTATGCAGGCGCGATGCTCAACATCGACACCTTTAATCAGCCGGGCGTGGAAGAAGGCAAAAAGGCAACCTTTGCGTTGCTTGGCAAAGCCGGGTACGAGAACAAGAGCAAGGAGTTGGAATCCCTGCCGCAAAAGAAGGAAGCGTATATCATTTAACGCTTTCTGAACGAAAAACCGCATAGCCGAACGGCTTTTGACAAGCGATCCCGTAGTTCACGGGGTCGCTTTTTCCGTTTCCGATACAAAAGCACACAAAATAATAGGTATATCCCCCGAAAAAGTGGATATACTTTGCATAACAAAAAGGACGGAACGGCACCGCGCAGACTTTACATATAATAGAGTATGGGCGATCGGTTTTCAAAAGAGGTATGTTATGAACGTGAAACGAGGCGAACTATATTATGCGGATCTTTCCCCCGTGGTGGGCAGCGAACAGGGCGGCATACGTCCCGTTCTGGTGGTGCAAAACGACGTCGGCAACAAGTATTCCCCCACCGTCATTGCCGCCGCCGTCACCAGCAAAATCAACAAAGCCAAACTGCCTACGCATATCGAGTTGCCCTCTGCCTACGGACTCGCCAAAGACAGCGTGATTTTGTTGGAACAAATCCGCACGCTAGATAAACGACGATTAAAAGAACGAATCGGCGAACTGCCCCCTGCCACCATGCTCCGCGTCAATCGGGCAATTTTAATCAGCCTCGGTTTTCCCGTCAACGAACAGAACCGCTGACGGCGGTTTTCGTTTTTTTGGAGCTTTTGGGGCGGTCGGTTTTGGAGCGTTGTCGGTTTTTGGGCATAGTCGGGCGGCATTTTGGGACGATTTTTTGCGAACGGAGGGGCGGAAAAATCCGTTATTGACAAAGGTTGCGGCAAATCGGCAAAATAAGTAATTTTCCGCGCGGCAATCGGGCGTATACTGAACGTACTTTTTGCGCCGAAAGGCGGAGTACGGAGGTTAAAAAATGCGTTTTCCTAAAAAGATTGATTTTTCGCGGACGGGGTTTTACGCGCTGTTCGGGGTTGCCGCGCTGTTTTTACAGTTTGTGGGGGACAACGGCGAGCCACTGTCGCTTGCGCTTTTATACGGGGTGGTCGGCATGGGTTTTTCGCCCACGCTGTCCGCCCTTTGTTGCGCCTATCCCGTACTGCTTTTCGGCGAGCTGAAATTCAGCCTGCTCTTTTTCGGACAAGCCGCTTTGGTGGCGTTGGGGCAAGCTTTGCAAGGGAAATTGCGCAGAGAACGCTGGCGACGTTCGGGCGTGCTTGCGCTGACCTGCCTTGCGCTTGCCCTGTGCTTGTTCGTGCGGTTTGCGCCCTTTGCGCCCTATGCGTTGCCCCTGCCGCATCGGTGGCAACCCACCGCCCTTACGCAAAAAATTTTGATTGCCGCCGCCGTACTTTTGTTTGCCGCCGTCTTTTCCGTTGCCTTAAAAACGCTTTTAAGAAAGTTTTTGCGGTGCAAATTACGCAACGACGAAAAGGTTTTTACGCTGTTGTTCTTATTACTTGTCGGGGTGGGAGCGTGCCGTTTTTTGGGTGTGAACGCGTACATGGGTGCCTCATTTTTCATTTTGTTGGTGTTTGCAAGCTGTACAAAAAATGCCGAAAGCATGCTTTGTGCGTTTGCGCTTGCACTGCCGCCATTGCTGGTGGCGCAAGTGTCAGTGGTAAAGCTGTGTCTGTACGGCGTAGCCGTTTCCGTTGCCATAAAATCGGGAAAGGTCGCCGCCGTGTGCGCGCTTTTGACGGTGTTTTTCGCCGTCGGGTACTTCGAGGGGTTGTACCAAGCCCCTGCCGCGCGGTTGGTGCCGACCTTGCTATCCGCACTGATCCCCACCCTGCTATTCGTTTTGATTCCGCCGCCCCTATTGCGAGGGTTAGAAAACAAGGTAGAATTTTACCGAGAAAAGCATTTGACTCGCGTAGCAATCAACCGCAACCGTGCCGCCATCGGCGAAAAGTTGTTTGAAATTTCGGCGGTGTTCCGTGAAATTCAGGCGGCATTTACCGCCATCGGCGCGGAGGAAGCAGAGGCAGGTGCGCGAGAGTACATACAAAATTGCGTCCTTGACGAGGCATGCAAGGGTTGTCCGCAATTTTTACTCTGTCAAAAACGGAATGTCTTTTCCGCCCTGCCCTCTCTCATCGGGGTTGGGTGCGCGAAGGGGCGAGTGACGCTCATCGATCTGCCGCGTGCGGTGGCGGACGCGTGCAACAACCAAAGCGCGCTGTTGTACGCACTCAATCGGCAACTGACCGAGTACCAAAGCTACGTATCCGAAACGGAAAACGCGGCAAGCGGCAGGGCGTTGTTGGCAGGGCAGGCGCAGGGCGTGAGCGAGATTTTGAAATCGCTTGCCTTGGAACAGAGCGAGCCTTTGAAAGTGTACGCGGAAAAGGAGCGGTGTTTGTGTGCCGCCCTGATGCGCGTGGGCGTTGTGTGCAGCGAGGTGCTGTTGTACGGCGAGGAAGAAAACGTGACCCTGTCCTTGGTGTCCTTTGGAAAGGCGGACGTGAAATTGATTGCCGACACGGCAACGAGGGTGTTGCAAACGACGATGACCATTTCTGAACGGCTCCCCCTTTCCGACGATAAATTCTGTTGCATTTTACGCAAAAGACCCGTGTTCGATGCGGCATTCGGGGTTTCCGCCGTCAAAAAGCACGGACAAACGGCAAGCGGTGACACGCATTCTGTCATTCGTTTGGACGAGCGGAAGTTTATGGTTGCCCTGTCCGACGGCATGGGGAGCGGCGAGTATGCCAAGCGTGTTTCCGAAAGCACCATTGCACTGTTGGAGAGTTTTTATCGAGCAAAAATGCCGTCGCCGCTGGTGCTTTCTTCCGTGAACAAATTGCTGACGTTCGGCAAAGAGGAAAGTTTTGCGTGCGTGGACGTTGCCACCGTGGATTTAGACAGCGGCGTTGCCGATATCGTCAAAATCGGTTCTCCCCTCGCCTTTATTCTTTCTGGCAATACCGTGAAGATTTTAGAAAGCGCGTCTTTGCCGCTCGGCATTTTAGACGCCTTGCGCCCCGATGCGTCCAGCTATATTTTGGAAGAGAACGACGTGTTGCTGTTCATCAGCGACGGCGTAAGCGATGCGTTCGGTTCGGCAACAGATTTGTACGAGGCATTGCGGAATATTCCCATACACAACCCGCAACTGCTTGCCGAAAAATTGATTGAAAGCGGTTTGCGCGCGAGTGGCGGCGTAGCCAAAGACGATATGACAGCGGTTGCCGTGCGGCTGTTCAAAGCGGCATAAAAATTTTGGCTTCTCCTGCGGCTGTTCAAGTCGGCATAAAAACGACACGCAGTGCGATTACACAATGCCGTATAAAGGAAAAACCGACTTTTGCAATCGGCAAAAGTCGGTTTGTTTTCTGTTTTTACTTTTGAAAAATTATTCTGCTTGTTCTTCGTCCTGAGGTTCTTCGGTAGCAACGGGTGCTTCGTCAGCGACAGGAGTTTCAGCCGCAGCCTTAGCTTCCATCTTTGCGTGTGCCTTAGCCATTCTTGCGTCCTTTCTTGCTTGCGCCTTCATTTCCTTGGTGACGATACGAGCCGCGTCGATGCGAGCGCGCATTTCTTGAGGTGTAGGAGGCACGAATGCAGAACCTTCTGCGTTTTCTTCAATAACTTCGTAACCTGCGTCTCTTTCCAAAATGGAAGCTTCGGTTTCGCCGTCGAAGAGGTGAATATGGTTTGCGTCGAATGCAAGGTCGATGATGTCGTTCAAAGCAACAACGGCACGGCTGGAAATCTTTGCGATCATCTGCGTGGAGTTGTCGATAATGGACGCTTCTTTGCCTTCGTGGTCAAGTTCGCAGTAGATTTGCGTTTCAGCACCCAACTTTTCGATAACTTCGATACGCGCCTTAACAAGGGTGTCGGGCGAGTTGGAGATGAACAACTGGTCTTGGTGAATATCTTCGGGACGAACGCCGAGGGTTACCTTTTTATCCGTGTTCAAGTATTCGTCCAAATTCTTAATTCTTGCAGAAACGGACTTAGGCAAACGAATCGAGTTGCCACCAACGATATTTACGTTTACTTCGTCAACGCTGCCAGTCAAGGTTGCGTCTTTGAAGAAGTTCATCTGAGGCGTACCGATGAAGCTTGCAACGAAAAGGTTTACGGGATAATCGTACAAGTTTTGAGGGGTATCTACTTGTTGCATGAAACCGTCTTTCATAACAACGATTCTGGTACCCATGGTCATAGCTTCGATTTGGTCGTGCGTAACGTAGATGAACGTGGTAGCAAGACGAGCGTGAAGCTTGGAAATTTCCGTTCTCATCGAAGCACGGAGCTTTGCGTCGAGGTTGGACAAAGGTTCGTCCAAAAGGAACACTTTGGGTTCACGAACGATGGTACGGCCGAGCGCAACACGTTGTCTTTGACCGCCGGACAAAGCCTTCGGCTTTCTGGAAAGGTAATCGGTGATACCAAGGATTTCAGCCGCAGCTTTTACCTTTTTATCGATAACTTCCTTGGGTACTTTACGAAGCTTCAAACCGAACGCCATGTTGTCGTAAACGGACATGTGGGGATACAAAGCGTAGTTCTGGAATACCATGGCGATATCTCTGTCCTTGGGAACGACATCGTTCACCAACTTACCGTCGATATAAAGTTCGCCCGAAGAAATTTCTTCCAAACCTGCGATCATACGAAGGGTAGTGGACTTACCGCAACCGGAAGGACCTACCAACACGATGAATTCCTTGTCGCGAATATCGAGACAGAAATCGAACACTGCTTGTACACCCGAGGGATATACTTTGTTAATGCCTTTCAGCAAAAGACCTGACATAATCTTTTCCTCCTAATGGATTGACCATAATTTTCATTACTATCATTTTACTATATTTTCAAAAAAAATACAATAGGTAAAATCAACAAATTTCCAAACCGCTTTTATCTACTTTGCACATATTTGCCGCCTTCCGCGCCCGTTTTTGCGCAAAATGCACCATTATACAGACAAAAGCCTGTCGTTTTACCCCTTTTTGCACTGTGGTTTAGGGCAGATTTTTGCCCGTCGCCGCATACAAATCGTACCACTCCTCGTGCGTGAGCGTAATATCCGCCGCTGCGCAAAGCTCTTTCATGTGCTCGGGCGAGGTCGTTCCCGTGACCACCTGCCCGAAGGCAGGGTGGCGCAAAATCCACGCCAACGCGATTGCCGCAGGCGTGACGGCATATTTGTTTGCCAACGTTTCCAACGCGGCGTTGAGCTTGGGATAGTTCTCGTTGCCGAGGAAGCTCCCTTCAAAAAATCCGTACTGCAAGGGCGACCACGCCTGCAAAGGAATTTTGTGCAAGCGCGCGTACGAAACCACGTCCCCTGCGCGCGCGATATTTTCTTCCCTACATAAATTAAAGAAGAATTCGCCGTCTACGGGGGCGGTGTGCGCCAACGAGAACTGAATTTGGTTTGCCGCAATTTCTACGCCTGCCGACTGCAAAAGTTGCATTTGCGCCGCCGTGAAGTTGCTGACAGCAAAAGCACGCACTTTGCCCTGTTCGGCAAGCCGCGTAAACGCTTCCGCTACCTCGTCGGGTTCTATAAGCGTATCAGGGCGGTGCAAGGTGAACACGTCGATATAGTCGGTGTTCAGCCGTTTCAAGTTGCCCTCCGCCGCCGAAAGGATATACTCTTTTGTAAAATCGAAACGGCAGACATTGTTTGCGTTACGGCGAATGCCGCACTTCGTCTGGATCAAAAAGTCCTTGCGTGGAATGGTCAAATCGCGCACCGCCACGCCAAACGTCCGTTCCGCGTCGCCGTACACGTCGGCAAGGTCAAAGGTGTTTACGCCCATACTCATCGCCGTGACGATGGTCTGTTCCACACGTTCTAAGTTCTTACTGTTGATGCGCATACAGCCCATAACGATTTTTGAGGACTGCATACCGCCAAGAGTGCAATATTTCATCAAGGTTACCTCCTTGGATTTAGAGTTTGAGTTTTGTATATTTTAATAAGTAGCAGAGTTAGTCTTCGATTTGGAAAGGTGCGTAATAGCTATCCCCTTTTTCCACCGAAATTCTGCCCTGTAAAAAGTCGATAAGCCCCGTGGTAAACCCGTCCGTTTCCGCTTTTTTTACAGCGATTTTGAAGGTCACTTTTTCTCCGTAATCGCAAGAAAGGAGGGAACAGGTATGCGATGAAAGGTATTTTTGCAGGCTGTCCACCTCCGAATACCCCACCGACAAAAGCAGCTCTTCGCACATTTCTAAAACACGGATATCCGCCCCGTCTAAGTTCTCCGCCGCCGAGGAAGAATAGGCGCGCACCAAGCCGCCGGCACCGAGTTTAATCCCCCCGAAATACCGCACGACCGCTACCGCCGTTTCAAACAATTTTTTGTTTTTCAACACCTCTAAAATGGGAACGCCTGCCGTGCCTTGCGGTTCTCCGTCGTCGGAAAAGCGTTGCAAGTTGCCCGCCTTATCGGAAATGAACGCAAAACAGACATGGGTTGCAAGGCTGTGTTTTGCACGGATTTCCGCAATGAACGCGCGCGACTCCTCCTCTGTTTCCACGTGTGCGGAGTAGGTGATGAACCGAGAACGCTCGATTATTTTTTCGCTTTCGTGACGGCTAAACACCGTCCGTACCGATTTTTCCATAGATCCTCTACATCATCTATTTTTAGGAAAAAGGGACGGAATAAACCCGCCCCTCGCCCTTATTTCACGATAATTTTCAAGTGTACTTTTTTGCCTTTGTGCAACACAAATTCAGGCGCAGGCACAGGCATATTGCCGTCCGTCACCTTGGTATCGTCCACCGAAACGCCGCCTTGATCGATCAGTCTGCGCGCCTCGCCCTTGGACTTGGCTACGCCCGCCGCTACCATGGCGTCCACCACGGTTACAACGTCCGACACTTCCTTGGTCAACAGTTCTGCATTTGCGCCGCCGAATGCCGCTTTTGCCTGACTTTGCGCCAAAGCTGCTTTTTCTTCGCCATGTACTTCCTTCGTCAGTTCGTACGCAAGCACCTCTTTCGCATGGTTGATACGTTCGTCTTTGTGTGCGCAAAGTTCCGCAATTTCTTCGAGTGGCAAGAAGGTCAAAAGCTTCATGCACTTTTCCACGTCCTCGTCCGCGATGTTGCGCCAGTATTGATAAAATTCGTACGGGGTGGTTTTATTTTCATCCAACCACACCGCGCCCTTGGCGGTTTTGCCCATCTTTTTGCCGTCCGACGTCGTCAACAACGTGAACGTCATGGCGTAAGCGGGTTTCTGTTCCTTAATACGGATCAAGTTTGCACCTGCCAAAATGTTGCTCCACTGGTCGTCGCCGCCCAGCTCTAACTGACAGCCGTATTTGCGGTACAGCACCAAGAAATCGTAGCCCTGCATCAGCATGTAGTTGAATTCCAAAAAGGAAAGGCCGCGTTCCAAACGCTGCTTAAAACATTCCGCGCGGAGCATGGTGTTGACGGAGAAGTGCGCACCGATTTCACGCAAGAAGTCGATGTAGTTCAAGTCCATCAGCCAGTCGCCGTTGTCCACGACGATCGCCGCGTTTTCACCCTCAAAGTCGATAAATCTGGACATCTGCTTTTTGAAACATTCCACGTTGTGACGAATGGTTTCCTTTGTCATCATCGAACGCATATCCGTTCTGCCCGAAGGGTCGCCGACCATCGCCGTGCCGCCGCCGATCAAGATGATGGGACGATGCCCTGCCTGTTGCATGTGGTGCATGGCGATAAGCTGCATAAAGTGTCCTACGTGCAAAGAATCCGCCGTAGGATCGAATCCGATATAAAAAGGCACGCTTTCCTTGCCGAGTTTTTCGTACAGTTCGTCTTCGTAAACCGTCTGCTTTACAAAACCGCGCGCACGAAGGGTGTCCATTACGTTTGCCATAAATATAATCTCCTTTTTTCCTATTCCGTCGGCGAAGCGAAAAAATCACCGCGCCGCCCTCTATATTTTCTATTTTTCCGTATGAAATTTTTTGTAAAAAACCGCTGTGTTTTCCCGTTCAGGATACAAAAAAAACGGCTTACGCCCTTGCGCAAACCGCTACCAAACGATGGTTTAGCGAGTTTTTTCGGGCGCGTTAAAAGCTTCTACCGTTACGGTAGAGGTACTCATAGATGTAATAACGCCCGTTTTCTCTCAAAAAACTTTTCATAATATCCATAGTTTACACGTTTTTGTCAGGATTGTCAAGCGTTTTTCGGCATTTTCTGCCGCGAAAGCGAAAAACAGAGAAATAAGGGTTGACACGGCGCAAAAAATGTGATAGAGTAGAGCCATGCAATTATCCACTTTGACCGAAATTTTGTTTACACTGTTAAAAGACCGTAAAGTGACCGCCGCCGAACTTGCAGAGCGGTATGGTTTTTCTGCGCGCACCGCCTACCGCTATATCGACGTGTTGGCGGACACCCTGCCCTTGCAAATCAAACGGGGCAGAAACGGCCGCGCGTTCCTTTCCGATAGCTATACCCTGCCCGTAGAATTTATGCGCGCGGAAGAATACACCGCCGCGATCGACGCCCTGACTTCCGCCTACGCGCAGACGGGCGAATCGAGGTTTTTGACGGCGCGAAGGAAGCTTTCTGCACAAAGCAAAACAGAAGCGCGTCACGCAGTGCTTGGGGACTGCAACGAGGTGATTGTCTTTGACAAACGGAGCAACAAGCTTTCTGCGACCCTGCTCACCCTGCAAGCGAGTATCGAAGCGCGCGAAGTGGTGACCTTGCGCTTGCGCTCTGCCGAAAACACGGAAACAGCGGCGGAAGATCGGCGGGTAGAACCGCACGCTTTGGTGTTTGACGGAAGTGCGTGGCAGCTGTTTGCTTTTTGCCATACCCTGCGCGCGTTTGCCGCTTTCCCCCTTGCCGACGTGGCGGCGGTGTTCCGTTCCAACGATACCTTCCGCAAACGCCCGTTCAAAAGATCGGACGTAATAAAGCAAGTCGGCTTATAAAGGCTTTGGGCAAAATTTTACGATAAAAAATAGCGTATAAAAACAAAAATGAACGGGGCAGGTATGCGACGAACGCAAAATCAGTTCCGTTTCCGTTACCATTTTTTGCGGCGGTTTCCCGTCGCTTTTTTTATGCGGAAAAGGAATATCCGCCCCCGACCGCGGCTATAATAATAGTGTTAAAAAAACGACGTAAGGGACGGATATGAAAAAGATTTTATTCACGGGTGGCGGCAGTGCGGGGCACGTTATCCCCAATCTTGCCTTGATAGAAGAATTGCTTTCGGAGGGCGCGGACGTGTGCTATATGGGCACGAACGGCATCGAAAAGGCGCTGGTTTTGCCGTGGCATATCCCCTTTTACACCGTTGATTGCCCCAAACTTATTCGCGGCGGCGGGTGGTCGGCGTTCCGCAACAATCTATCCATTCCCTTTGCGTTGCGCAAGGCGGTGCAGCAAGCCAAAATTGCCCTAAAAACTTGCAAACCCGACCTCGTTTTTTCCAAGGGCGGTTATGCGGCGTTGCCTGCCGTGTTGGCGGCGGCGCAACTCGGTATCCCCTGTTTCGCGCACGAAAGCGATTTTTCGGCAGGTTTGACCACACGGCTGACGGCGAAAAAATGCCAAACGGTGTTTACGTCCTTTCCCGAAACGGCGGCGACCATTCCGCACGGCGCATACAGCGGCGCACCCCTGCGGCGAAGTCTGTTCGCCTATACAAAAGCCGAGGCAAGGCGGCAGTTGCAAATCCCTTTCCACGCCAAAACCCTGCTGATTTTCGGGGGCGGAAGCGGTAGCCGCGCGCTGAACGACGCCGTAGAAAAACACCTGCCGACGCTCACCAAAACCTACACCGTTTTGCACGTGTGCGGCAAGGGAAACGAACGGCAAATCGACATGAAAAATTACAAGCAATTCCCTTTCGTCGCGGACATGGGTAGGCTGTATGCCTGTGCGGACGTGGTGGTCAGCCGTTCTGGCGCAGGCGCGGCATTTGAATTGCTCGCCTTAAAAAAGCGTACGATTTTTGTGCCGCTCGAAGGGCAAACGCGCGGCGACCAGTGGGAAAACGCACTCTATTTTCAACGCAAAGGACTTTGCCGCATTCTGCCGCAGAAAAACCTTTCCGCTTTGCCAAAAACCGTGGACGAGGTCGCCGCAGACCAAGCCTTGCAAGCCTGTTTGGACAAAAGCGAATTTTCGGCAGGAAACGCACGGATTTTGCGTGCAATGAAAGAGGCTCTGGGGCAATGAGCCGCTTTTCCGAGTACGGTTTGCCCGTGTATTCACCTTGCGCGCCGCGCTCCGCTTCCAATAAAAAACGGAAGGGCAACCGCAAAAAACGACGGCGGCCGAGGGTGGTTTTGGCTGTGATTGTGTGCGTTTGCGGCACGGGCGGTTTGGTGTTTGCGCACTTTCAACGCAACGTCACGCGCGTGCTGATTTCCATTAGCGAGGCGACGATGCGCGCCAGCACCACCGTTGCCGTCAACGATGCCGTGTATTATACCCTGTCCGACGAAATGCGGTATGAGGATTTGATGAAGATTACCCGCAACGAAAACGGGGACATCGTTGCCGTTGCCGCCAACCCGTTGAAGATTAACAAAATCGCCCGAGATACCGCTTCCATTTCTCAAGCCAACTTAAAAAATTTGAGCCTGAACGGAATCCCCGTGCCGCTCGGCGCGCTGTCGGGCGTGGAAGCGTTTGCCGGCGTCGGGCCGAATATCCATTTCCGCATTATCCCCGTCAGCAGCGTTTCGTGCGGTTTTTCGTCGCAATTTGAAAGCGTGGGCATCAACCACACCAAGCACTCCATTTACTTAAACGTGATTGCGGATATTAATATCGTTATGCCGTCGCGCACCGAAAATTTTGCCGTGCGGACGGATATTTTGGTGGGGGAATGGATTATCGTCGGCAAAATCCCCGACGTGTATTTGCAGTCGGACGTGTTCGGCAACCGAACGCCCCTTTCGCCGCAAGCATAACAAAAACTCAACGCGTACATGGTATGTCCGTTTTATTTTCAACACGTACCTGCCCTATCCGTTTGGATAGGGCAGGTATTCTGTATTTTATACGATTTTTATGCAAAACCAGCCGCCATACTCAGTTCTTTTTGGTTTTAGAACGAAAAATCATTGCCATCAAAAAAGAAAAAATCACCGCGGCGGACACGCCTGCGCTCGCCGACGACAACGCTCCCGTGAACGCACCGAAGAACCCCCGTTCCGCACCGCGCATTGCGCCGTTCGCCAACAGATACCCAAAGCCGCAAATGGGTACGGTTGCCCCTGCGCCTGCAAAATCCACCAAATACTGATACACGCCCAAGCCCTGCAACGCAACCCCGACCAGCATAAAGGTGACCAAAATTTTCCCTGCCGTCAAATCGGTGAAGTTGATGACAATTTGCGCAACGGCGCAAATGCCTCCGCCCACCAAAAAGGCTTTACAAAATCCCCACAAAATTTGCAAAAATTCCTCGTACATACCCCCTCCTCAACCTTCCGTTTCCACCGCCACGGCGTGCGCGACGGCAGGGATACTCTCCCCCTGACCGCTCGACACGGTGGACAGCAACGCGCCCGTGGCAATAAACAGCACCTTTTTCAGCTCGCCGTTTTTGATTTTGTGCATAATATACGAAAGGAAAACCACCGCACTGCAACCTGCACCGCTGCCGCCTTGAAACTCGTCTTCCAAAACGTTATACACAATCTCTCCGCAATCGACATGGTTGGCGGACACGTCCACCCCCTTCTCCCACGTCAAGTCCTTAAAAATGCGACTGCCGAGCGCGCCGAGATCGCCTGTCACAATCAAATCGTACTCCGTCGCGCGCCGCCCCGTATCCTGCAAATGCGCCAGCAGGGTATGCGCCGCCGCAGGTGCCATTGCCGCGCCCATATTATTGACGTCCGTCACCCCGAAATCGACCGCCTTGCCAAAGGTCGCGCACGAAAGAAAGACAGAGCTCCCCGACGGCGCAATCACACAACCGCCTGCCCCCGTCACCGTCCACTGCGCTTGTGGCGGACGAGTATTGCCGAGCTCCAACGGGTAACGATACTGCCGCTCCGCCGAAGAAAAATGACTGCCCGTCGCCGCCACTATCCGCCGATAATAGCCTGCATTGACAAGCGCCGCGCCGATTGCCATACTTTCCGCCATTGTGGAACATGCGCCGTACACACCCAAAAAGGGAAAGTCGAAATCGCGCGCGGTGAACGAGGCGGAAATGATTTGGTTGAGCAAATCCCCCGAGATAAACAAATCGATTTCCTTTTCCGTCAAGCCCGATTTTTCAATGGCTTTGGATGCAGCGTAAAACAGCATTTTACACTCCGCCTTTTCATACGTACTTTCGCCAAAGCGGTCGTCCGCCAGCCGTTTATCCACATAGTTGCCCACCACGCCGACGCACTCTTTCGGGCCGGCAATCGTACCCGTGCCCAAAATCCGCGGCTTGTTCTTAAAAAATATCGTCTGCAATTTCTTCCCCCGATTATAAAAACAGATAAATCAGTCCGACCGCCGTACCTGCCAGCACGCCGTAGACAATGATGGGCCCTGCAACCACAAACATTTTTGCCGCAAGACCGTAAACAAGCCCCTCCGTTTTGAACTCCATCGCCGGCGAAGCCACGCTGTTGGCAAACCCCGTAATGGGCACGATAGACCCGGCGCCTGCATTTCTGCCGATACGGTCGTACACGCCGAGCCCCGTCAACAGCGTACCCAAAAAGATGAGTACAATGCTGACCGCCCCAGCCAACTCGTCGCCGTATAGCCCGAATGCCCGTTCCAAAATTACCCGAAGGCTTTGCCCGACGCAACAAATCAAACCGCCCACCATAAACGCGCGGAAGCAATTTTTGAAATGCTTTGTCGGCGGCAAAAAAGAATTGACGTAAGCCAAATAATTCTTGTTATAGTTTTCTCTGTTCTTTCCCGTCATCGCGTACCTGCCCCCTATATCCAAATTTCATCGCGCACCTGCCCCTATGCTTTTATTTCCGTTATGTTGCGGAAAACAGCTCTCTTTTTCGTCACGGAGCTTGCCTTCCCTGTCTACAATTCGTATCTTTTTCATACGAACAGTTTGTGGAAGTTTTTTTCTTTTATGCAAAAAACATACGGAGGGGCGGCGAAAATATTTCGCCGCCCCAACTGCTCCGCCCATTAAAAATACAAGCCGAAACAAAGCATCAAAAAAGGAACGCACCGTACTATGCGTTCCTTTTTGTTCGATATTCGATATATTATTTTTATTACGAATAAAATTCCGACTTGGTATCGCGAGCAAACAAGCGCGCCAAAATCTGTTCGCAATGTCCGCGATAGTCCTCCGTTTCGGTATAGCAGAACTCGTACACGGCATCCGTCAAAGGCAAATCCACCCCGTACTTTTCGCCCAAGGCTTTCATCGCCGCCGACGTAGGCACACCCTCGGCAAGTTTAGAAAATCTTTCGCCCTTCACCAGCATTTCGCCATACTTGCGGTTGTGGGAAAATTCGCTGAACAACGTTGCTTCGTAATCCCCCAAATGCGCCAAACCATAAGCGGAAAGCTCGTTTCCTCCCATGGCTTTAATCAGCCGCGCCACCTCGCGCGCGCCACGGGACATCAACGCGCCCTTCATGGCGCCATAGCCGCAACCGTCCAACACGCCTGCGATAATACCGATGACGTTCTTTGCCGCCGCACCCAGCTCCGAACCGATCAAATCCTCGCCGTAATAGAAACGAATCAAATCGCTCTTGAACTCGTTAGCAAGCTTCACTTTCAAATCGGGGTTGGCAGAATCAATGACCATACAGTTCGGAATACCTGCCGTAAAGGCTTGGATATGCCCGGGACCGACCCAAACGGCAATTTTCATCGGGTCGATACCGCTTTGCGTAAGCACTTCCGAAAGGCGACAACCCGTCGACACCTCGATGCCCTTCATGCACAGCACAAAATTTTTATCGGACACGTCGTATGCGGTGATCCGTTGCATAAAGCCGCGCAAACCTTGCGACGAAATGGAAATGATAATCGTTTCCGCGTGTTCCACCGCCGACTGCAAGTCGCAAGTCAAATGGATGCGCTTGTCTAGCTCTACATATTCGTTTTTGCCCGTATCGCGCAAAACTTGATACGAATAATCCTCTTCAGGTCCCCACGAATACACGTCGTGACCATGATTGCAAAGATACCATGCGATAAACGAGCCCCAACGCCCGCAACCAAGTACAGATACTTTCATTTTAGGAATTCCTCCTGCATCTTCTCTTTTTATTTTATCGGGAACGGAACCGCCCCATGGATACGGAAACGCAACCGCCTCCGCCGCCTGCCCAAGCCGAAAGCTCGGCAAGGTCTTGTTTAGATTTTATTGCGCTCAACAAAGGCGCGCGCCAACGTCACGTCGTCGGTGTATTCGATTTCCGAGCCGATGGGGATACCGTGCGCCAAGCGCGTGACGGTGATATCGAACGGCTTAATCAGCTTTGCGATATACATCGCCGTAGCGTCGCCCGAAACGTCGGGGTTGGTCGCTACAATCACTTCTTTCACGTCGCCACCCTGCAAACGCGCCAACAGCTCGCGAATACGAATATCGTTCGGACCGACGCCCGAAAGTGGGTCGATGACCCCGTGCAACACGTGATAAACGCCCTTAAACTCTCGCAATTTTTCAATGGCGAGCACATCTTTCGGTTCTTTCACCACGCAAATCACGCTCTTATCGCGCGTGCGGCAAATTTCGCACGTTTCCGCTTCGGTGAAGTTTCCGCAAACGCTGCAATATTTAATTTTGCGTTTCGCGCCCAGAATGGCGTCCGCAAACGCGCGCGCGTCCGATTCGGACATGTCGATAATTTTATACGCATAGCGTTGTGCCGTCTTTTTGCCTACCCCCGGCAGTTTGGAAAATTCGTTAATCAACCTGCCGAGCGGTTCAATGAAGATTTCCATGAATTACAACATTCCCCCAAGTGCGCCCATATCGCCGTACTTGCCCATTTTTTCTTCGTAGACCTTGTCCGCCTTGGCATACCCGTCGTTGATTGCCGCCATAATCAAGTCTTCCAGCATTTCCACGTCGGTGGGGTCGACAATACTTTCGTCCAGCTCGATACCATTGATAATCTTTTTCGCGTTCATGTACACCACAACCGCTTCGCCTGCCGCCGTGCCGACCACTTCCCAATCGTCCAACAGCTCTGCCGTTTTCTCCATTTCCTCTTGCATTTTCTGCGCTTGACGCATCAAGTTTTGCATATTGCCGTTTCCGCCTTTGAAGCCTGCCATATTCTTTTTTTCTCCTATTTATTGTTTTTTATGTTGCGAACGCTTATTTCACGTCCACTTTTACGCCGCCGAACGTCGATTTAATTTCCTCGACGGCTTTATTAAAATCATCTGTTTTTTTGCCGCGCAAACGGATTTCAAACCCGTCGCTGTCTATACCGATTGCCGCAAACGCCTGCGTGATCAGCGCGTAATGATCCTCGCGCATCAACGAACGATACGCTGTTTCGCTTTGGGTAGACAGAACGAGTTTCCCGTTCTCGAATGCACTGTCCAAATCCATGCAAATGGTAATCAGCACCCCGTTTTTCGCCGTTTTGCGCACACTCCGCAAAAACAAACCGAAGGTCACGCGCGGATCGCCGCTCGCCGCGGCGCGTTGCCGCTCGGTAATCCCCATCTGTTTCGCCGTTTGCACGCCGTCCGAAACGGTCGTTTTTCTCTCCGCCGCAAAAACGGGCGAAGGCTCTGTCACGCTTGCGCTTGCACGGAGGGGGCGCTCCGCACTCTGTTCCGTTTTCCGCTCCGTCCGCCGCGTGCATACGGGCGCATCGAAGTAAGCGCTGCCGCCCATTTCCGCCTCGTCGGGGGGGGCTTCGGGCAAGGGATAGTCCTCTTCCATCGGTGCGGAGGACAACGCCTCGGCCTCGTTTTTCACCGACGACAACGGTTTTTGTTGAGTCATAGCTTTCGGCTCGGTTGCCACAGTCGCCGCCTCGGAATTTGCGTTCATCGCGTACATGGGTGCCGTATTTGCGGCAAATGCGCCCTGCGCAAGCTTGGTTTCCAGCTCGTTCACGCGCGCAATCAACGCGTCGATATCGTAATCAGCAGAAGGCATACTCGCCTTCAACACCGCCGTTTCAAACAAAATTCTAGGCGAGGTGGAATACTTCAAATCCGTTTCCACGTTGGCAAAAATTTCCGTCACGCGCAGAAGCCTGTGTCCGTCCGTCGCCTTGGCAATTTGCGCCACTTCCGCATACATATCGTCGGGCAAAGCCAAAATCGCCTTGCCGTCGCGGCAGGTCTTTGCCACGGCGCACCCGTTCAAAAAGTTCAGCACGTCGCCAAGCAACATACCCACGCTTTTGCCTGCGGACAAAAACCCTTCCGTCCGCTCGAACGCGTCGCCGGCGTTTGCCGAAAGCACCGCCGAACAGAGCTTCGCCACCGCCGAAAAATCCGCCGTGCCCAGCACCGCCGTCACGTGCGCGTACGTCAGTTTGCCGCCCGTGTACGAAGCGCAAGTATCCGCCACCGAAAGCATATCGCGCACGCTCCCTGCGCCCGCTCTGGCAATGGCAGAAATCGCCTCGTCGTCGTACGTTTTGCCGATACTGTCAAACACGTAACGCAACCGACTTTCCAAATCCGCTTGCGGAATCAACTTAAAATCGAACCGCATACAACGGGAAAGAATGGTCGCAGGAATTTTTTGCGATTCCGTAGTTGCCAAAATGAACACCGCGTGCGAAGGCGGTTCTTCCAACGTCTTCAAAAGCGCATTGAACGCGCCAGTCGAAAGCATGTGCACTTCGTCGATGATATACACTTTATATCTGCCTGCCACGGGCGGATATTGCACCTTTTCGCGTAGGTCGCGCATTTCGTTCACACCGTTGTTCGACGCCGCGTCAATTTCCGTAATATCCAAATTTGACGGGTCTTTCAATGCCTTGCACGCCGCGCACACGCCGCAGGGCGAACCGTCCTTGGGGTCGGTGCAGTTGATTGCTGCGGCAAAAATTTTGGCAATACTCGTCTTGCCCGTGCCGCGCGGACCGCAAAACAGATATGCGTGCCCGATTTTGCCCGTGTTGATTTGATTTTTCAATACCGTAACGATATGTTCCTGCCGCACCACGTCGTTCAACGTTTTGGGTCGGAACATACGGTATAAAGCCAAATGCGCCATCGTTTTTTCTCCGTTAACGTTCTCCGTTACTCTTTCCATACCTCTTGCAGTTTGCGCTTACTGCGCTGAATGGCGTTGCGCACGCTCTTTTCCGATTTACCCGTAGCCGCGCAAATTTCCGCCGTCGTTCTGCTTTCGATATACATACTCACCACCCGATACTCAAAATCGGAAAGGTGCATCAACAATTTTTGTTGCAACTCTCTGGTTTCGTCGCCGATAATCAACAACTCCTCGGGGTTGAACGTGGAATGCAACAACCAACCGTCCACTTCCGAAACAGGCACGCCATTGTTCAAAGGCGCGTTCTTTTTCCGTGCTGCCGCCTTCACCGCGTCAATAATCTGCCGCGTAATACACAGCCGCGCAAAACTCTTAAACGAGCAACCGCCCTCGCGCCGTTCATACCGCATAATGCCGCTGTACAGCCCGATCATGCCCTCTTGGATCAAATCCTCCGTCTCGCCGCCCAGCAAAAAGAAACCGCGTGCGCAACTTTTGACCAGCTCCGAATGTCTGCGGATCAACCGCTCCATCGCTTGCGAATCCCCTGCTTGGGCGTCCAAAACCAATGCCTCGTCCTCGCTATTTTCGTCCAAAAAACTCTCGTCCGTTCTCCGTTCGTCCATACGCCCTTCCTACACCAACGTTTACGAAAGGCGACTGCGCACCACTTCGTACGCGGCAATGCCCAGCGCCACCGAAGCGTTGAGGGAGTTGACTTTGCCCTGCAAGGGAATGGACAAAATTTTATCGCACTTTTCCTTGGTCAAACGCTTTACGCCGCTGTCCTCGCCACCGACGACCAACGCCACGTTCCCCGTAAAGTTTTCGCGATAGATGTCCTCGCCGCCTGCCTCCAAGCCGTACACCCAATAGCCTTCCTTTTGGATTTTCTCAATCGCCTGATTGAGGTTGGCAACCTTCGCCACCTTCATGTGCTCCGCCGCACCCGCGGAAATGCGAATGACGCTCTCCGTCACCGATGCGCTGCCAGATTTGGGAATCACCACGCCGTCCGCGCCTGCGCACTCCGCCACACGGATAATGCTGCCCAAATTATGCACGTCCTCGATGCCGTCGCAAAGAATGATAAAGCCACCCTTTTCGCTCTTTTTCGCAGCAAGAATATCCTCTAAATCGTAATATTCATAATCGGTAGTGAACGCAATCACGCCCTGATGACGGCGCGTTTCGCTTTCCTTGTCCAGCACCTGCTTGTCCACGAATTGCACGCGGATATTCTTCCGTCTTGCCTCGGCAAAAATCAAACCAAGCGAGCCTTGCGCGCCCTTTTCCAACAAGATTTTATCAATATTTTTTCCCGTTTTCAGCAGCTCGATTACTGCGTTTCTTCCTTCCGTTTTCACTATTTTTTTCCTCTATATGCTTATGTTTTTCGCCGTTTTCAGGCGGTATTTTTTATCTGTGCACAGGCTTAAAGGGTTGCGCCGCCGTATCCACGGCAAAATCCTCTTGCCGCCACGCGGACAACAATTCGCTTATTCGCGCCTCGTTCCCCGTCACGTATAAAAAACCGAGCACCGCCTCGAAACCCGTCGAACGGTTATATTCCAGCGTACTCGCACTCTTGCTTTTGCTCGCCTTTTTTGCATTTTTTCCGCGACGGAACACGTCCGACTCCGCCTCGGTAAACGTCGGCAAAATCCGTTCCAAAAATCGGCTTTGCCCCTGCGCGGACACAATTTTCGACGCCGTGCGTTGCAAATCCGCGCTTCTGCCGCCGACGTCCAACATCAAGCGTTCTCGCACGAACAGCGAATACACCGCGTCCCCCAAAAACGCCAAAGTCACGGGGCTGATTTGCGCCGCTTCCTGTTCGGTTAAATTGTTGCGTTCCGTCAGCATAGTCCGCCTCCGCACTCATTTTTCGCTACACTGCCGCCCCTTGCAAGGCGCACGATCGCATTATGCTACATTATTATAACACAAACCCGCCAAAAAAACAAGTGATTACGCAAATTTTTTGTCCGCCGTCCCGCAGATTTTCGTTATTTTTCACACAAATCCGCCCCAAGCTCGCCCTTTCCGCTTGATCGACACGGATTACGTCGACACGGAACGCGGCTATGCCGCGCCCATCAAATACGCCGCAGCCCCTGCGGCAACGGCGTGCGCGATTTTTTGTTGCCACACCGTATCGACCAGCAACGCCTCGTCCGCCGCGTTGGACAAAAATCCGCATTCCACAAGCACGGACGGCACCTCCGCACACCGCAAAATGAAAAAATCCGCCTCCGAAGCCGACCGCCCTTTCACGCCGACTTCCCCGTACAAATCGTTCAAATTCCGTTGCACGCAAGCGGCAAATGCCGCATTTCCGCGCCCTGTAAACACCGAATTTTCCGCCGACGAAATTCCGTTTTCGCCCTGTCTTCCAACCTCCTTGCCGTAAAAGACCTGCGCACCACGTTGCATTTTAGACGGGTAAAAATTTTGGTGCACGGACACAACCAACGCAGGGTTTGCGGCTTGAATAATCTCCTTGCGCCGTTGCATATCCCGCTTTTTAAAACCGCGAGTCGCCGTATCGTACAGCCCTGCCTCCGTGCGCCTCGTCATCACCACCTCAAACCCCATTTCCGTCAGCGTATCCCGAACCCGAAAGGCAATCGCCAAATTTAAATCGCTCTCCTTCACCCCCGTTTTCCGCCCCGTCACGCCGCCGTCTATGCCGCCGTGCCCGGCGTCCACCACAATCCGCATTTGCGTATCGAAGGCGGAAACCTCCGCCGCATGAATGGCGCGTACGCAAAGCGCCACCGCCGTAAAAAAGCAAGCCAACAACACTGCCGCACAGGCAAACACACTCTTTTTCATATCCCTATTTTACGGCACTCCGCCCCCGAATATGCCCGTTTTTTTATTTTTAACAACCAAAACTCAACGCGTACATGGTATGCCTGTTTTCTTTTCATCGCGTACATGGTAGTGGCATTTAATAAACGGAAAAGCGCGCCGCAATGGGCGCGCTCCGCTCTCTTTTCATTTTACACTGTCGTTTTTGTTTCCGCCGTTTTCGGCAAGGGCAACAAGGGCAATTTTTCCTCTTTCAGCACGGAATTTTCCATCGTCTTTTCCCCTTTTCCGCGCAACTCCGCACCAAACCTCAACACCTCTGCGCGTGTTTTCAGTTCGGGGAAGTCGATTTTCTCCACCTCTTTCATCCACTCCGAATACATCTCCCACGCGCGCGAAGTAACGATTCGTCGCACACCTGCTGCCCGCATTTTCTTAAAAGCGGTCAACGTATTCACTTCCGACACCTGCAAAAGACAGCCGTTTTTCAAATCCTGTTTCAACTTTTCGCACCCCTCAAAGTAAGGCACGCAAAAATATTGCAACCCCGTTTCCGCGCAAATCCTCCCCACTTCCGAAAGCACGGACGCGCCGTACACCCGATCCACTCGGCATTTCAGCACCGCCTTTTTTGTGGCGCGCCGCAACTTTTTCAGCTCCTTTCGGATTGCTCCGTAACGGCAATTCGCCACCGAGTACGGCGACAACATCACCGTAATTTCCTTGGCTTTCAGCCGCAGAGCGCGCCGCGCCTCATACGCCTTCACGCGCGCAATCGTTTCGCCGTCGCCGCCCACCGTGCAATCCACCGCCACGCCGCTGCGGATAAAAATTTCGCCCAGCTGTTCCAGCCGCTCCGTAGACATACGCACCGCCGCCTGCCTAAGCCGCATCGCCCGCTCACGCACCCGTTTCACGTCCTCGAAGTTGGTCAACACTCCCTCGGAATCGGCAATCGCACCCAAAATTTCCGCACGCTTCCTCTGCCGTTTATACTCCCGATACTCCACCGCCTCGTCCGCCGTAATACTCACACGCCGTTGTTGCCACAAATCCGCTTTCGTAAAATTCGTTTGACTTTCCGTTTGCTGTTCCATGCGCAAATTATGCGACAAACAAACTCCTTTTATACCCTTTTTATCCTTTTTATGACAGAACGCACGTTGTATACTTTCCGCATGAATACTTTTTTCCTCGCCGCCAAGCGCGACCCTATCCCACTCCACAACCTGCTCCTCAGCGCGCAACTCACGGGCGGCGCGTTCGGGGTCGTGTTCCTGTTCGCCTTCTGTTTCTTCCTCGTCCACCTTTTGAAATATGCCAAACTCGGCTGGTCATTACGGAACACACCCCTGCCCGACAAAAAGCAACCGACCGACCAAGCCGCCAAGCCTTCCGCTCCCATCAAAACGGAATCCCCACCGCCGCCAAAAGAAAAAGCCCCTGCTGTGCAAGAGCCTATCTATTATATCGTGGAACGCAAGCGCACGCGTTCCAAAACAAAATACGGCGAGCCGAAAGAAATCCGTTTTCAATAAACGCCGCACGCTAAAACCATGTGTTCAAGCGCGCGTGAAAACCACACACTTCCGTTTTTCGTCCGCGTGTTTTCTATACAGAGCTTCGCCGCGCGCAAAAACGCGCCGCAAAAAATCGTCTTACTTTTCTGGGGTAACAGTGTACAATTCCCCCGTTTTTTCATTGAAATATTCCACGTTGCCGCCGTCCGTCCACAAGCGTTCCAAGTGGTAGAACAATCTGGTTTCGTCGTTGAAAATGTGCGCGATAACGTCACCATAATCCAACACCGCCCAGCGCCCGTCGCGCACGCCCTCGGTACGGGAAGGCACCAAGCCCAAATTCTTTTCCACAAGTTCTTCCACGCGCTCGCCCATCGCCTTAATTTGCGGCGCGTTGCTACCGCTCGCAATGACGAAATAATCGCAAAGGTCGGTCTTTTCGCGCACGTACAACGCCACGATGTCCTTGCCCAACTTATCCGACAACGCCTTGCAAATTTCTTCTGCCAATGCCTTACTGCTTACTTTTTCCATTTTAATAACTCCTTTATTTTTCCTTTTATTCAGCGTAATACCGATACGCCTCTTCCGTCAGCGAATACACCGCAAACCCCTTCCGTTCCAAATATTCCAGAATATGTTTTAAGGTTTCCGCTAAACATTTTTCCAAGTCCTCGGCAAAGAGTTTTCTAAGCTCCTCCGCCTCCGCAAACGTCCTCGACGGCTCCAAAACGTCCGCCAAATACACCACTTTTTCCAAACGACTCATGTTCGCCCTGCCGCTGGTATGGAAGCGGATTGCATTCAACACGTCCTCATCCTTGACCCCAAAACGGGTTTCCGCCAAGTACGCGCCCGAAAATTGATGCGCGATGTTGGGCAGCACTTCACCCCACGTATTCGGCGGCGTAAAGCCACGCAAATATTCGCTATCCGTCGGCAGATTTTTGGCGCAATCGTGAAACAGAGCGGCGGTAATTGCCGCGCGTTCGTCCACGCCGTACCTCACCGCCATCTTCGCCGCAAGGCATGCCACACGCAAACTATGCGCCGCGCGTTCGGGCTTTTCCAAGGCAAGCGCCTTATCCGCGTTTTCTATTTTGTACAAGCCATGTTTTTGAATATACGCTTCCACACTTTCGCTTACGTACGGCGTTAAACGCATACCTGCCCCTGCCAAAACACGAATTTGCGTAGACGAAACCGCCGCGCCGTTGTACGAAAAGGCGCAAAAATTTTTGCCGAATTTCGCAAAAAATGCTTGCTGTTCCTCCTGTTGCCAACCGTCGTTTTCCGCCCTGCCGCAAACGGCAAGGCTCACGTTCTCCAAAATATCTTCGGGGTTTTTCCACGTCGAAAAATCCCGCAACATATCCGTGCCGACAATCCAAAAAATCTCCGCCGTCGGGTACAGCGCACGGAAATGCCGACAGGTCAAATAGGTATAGCTCGTCCCCTCGGCGCGCGCCTCAAAATCGCTGACCTCCGCCCTTGCTACGTCTGCAAACGCAAGGCGGCACATCGCCAACCGATCTTCCATAGGCGACATTCTTTTCCCCGGCTTGTGCGGCGGCTGATAGGCAGGCATCACAATCAGCTTGTCCAACCCCAGTTCCAAAATTGCCGCTTGCGCCAAGCGAATATGCTCCGTATGCACGGGATCGAACGACCCACCAAAAATCGCTATTTTCATATCTCTCCTTAACAATCCGCGTTCTAAAAACCACACTTGCTTTTCAGGCAACACACTCAACGCAAAAGGTCTTTTTACCATTATACTATATATTTTTGCGTTTTTCAAGTTTAATTTCAAACTTTTTAGACAAAAATGCAAATATGAAAAAATTTGCCTACGTTTCCGACCTGACTTTCTTCTTTTCGGTCAGTTTTTTATGCTCCGCGTGCGCCTTTCGCCTGCTCCGCCTGCCCTTTTGGCAGTCCGTCGCTCTCAGCACGCTCTGCGCCGTCTTAACCACCCTTTCCGCGGCGGCATTTCTCCGCAACAAATACCAACGCACCCTCTTAAAAAAGTCGGATGAACGTCAAAAAGAAAGGTTGCTTTTTCATCTCGCCCTGCAAGGCGATGAGCAAAACCGTCACTTCTTTTCTGATTTCTTCACGGCGACCGCGCCGAAAAACACCCCTATCCAAATAGAATGCCCCGACGGGGCAACCGCAATAGAAGCAGCAACCGAGCGAGCCGCCGCTCACACAACCGAGCAAGCCGCCGTCCGCCACAAAGACGGCACATTTACCTGCAACGGCGTGCGGCAACTTTGCCTGTTCCGCCTAACGCCGCTCACCGCCGACGACTTATTGCCCCTTCTGCGTATCCAAGCGGAAACGCCCAAGCGCCTGCTTTGCGCCGAGTTAGACGAAAAATCGCAAGCACTCTGCAAGCGGTATAACATAGAAATTTGGACAGGTGAACGGGTGTATACCGAGCTCAAATCCGCCCGACTCTTGCCACCTCTGCCCGACGAAACCCCGACCAAAAAAGCAAGAAAAAAATTATGGTTCGCCAAATCCAACGCCAAGCGCTTTTTAACCAGCGCGGCGCTGTTACTACTCGCCGCCCAACTCACGCCCTTCTTCCTCTACTACCTACTGTTTGCCTTCGCCCTGCTCTGCGCAGCCGTGTTCACACGCATTTTTGGGTACGAATAACGCCGCTCATTCCAACCGAACGGACACCTCAGCCGACGTCAATCTCCGTCTTTCGCCGCCGATTTCCGCAATCAATCCACCCTGCTCGTCCACAGAAATCAGCCTACCATGTACGCGTTCATCGCCCAAAATCAAGGTCACCTCCCGTCCCAGATAGCCGATATACGCAAGGTACTCGTCCATCGTCCGCTCCTTATACAATTCCAAAAGCAGTCGCTCCGTCACTTCCTCTACCGAAAAGGTCTTGCCTGTCACAAGCTCCATGCTCGTGGCGATATCGCAAAGCTCGCCCTCAAACGCGCCGTTCACGTTCAAACCCACGCCCACCACGGACGATTGCACCTTGTCGCCGCAAAACACGTTTTCAATCAAAATGCCGCAAATTTTTTTATCTTGCACGAACACGTCGTTCGCCCACTTAATCACGGCGCTCACGCCAAACGCGCGCAACGTTTCGCACACGGAAACCGCCGCATTCGCCATAATCTTAAAACTATCCTTTGCTGAAAAATCGGTATAAAAACGGAGCAGAGAAAGGTACACGCCTCCCTTGTTAGAAACAAAGCCCCGTCCTTTCGTGCCTCTGCCCCCCGTCTGCACGGTGGCGGTCACCGCCAAATCCTCGCCGTTTTTTCGCATCGATTTGGCGTAATTATTTGTGGAATCAATCCTTTCAAAATGCACCCGTTTCAGCGAGTTTTTTTCATTCATCGCATACCTGCCTATGCCGTTTTGATTTTTTAGTCGTCCTCGCAGTCTCCAAAAACAGACAAAGCCGCCTTTGCCGCATCATACGAAAAGCCTTTGCCCAAAAGGTACCGATACGCCTTTTGCAAACCCTCTTTATCCGCCGCCTTGCCGCGCATATACTTTTCCAGAATCTGCTTAGCGGCTTCCGTTTCCGTGCCCTCGTCCACCGCCGAAAGCGCGGCGGCAATCTGCTCGTCCGCGACCCCCTTTCCGCGCAATTCCATACGGATCATACGGCTGCCCTTGCGCTTTGCGGCATATTCCACGTACGCCTCGGCATACTCCCCGTCGTTCAAAAAATCATAACCGCGCAACTTCTCCAACACGTAATCGACCACCGAGGGCAAATACCCCTTTTTCGTCAGATAATCGCGCATCTGCTTTTCCGTTTTTCGGGTGGCGGAAAGATGCCCCAACGCCTTGTCGAACGCGGTGTTCTTTTCGCTCTCCAACTGCATTTGCTCCAGCTCGGTTTCACTGACGATCTTGCCGACTTTCAACCTGTTTTTCACCACCGTTTCTAGGGTCAATCCGCAACAGAATCTGCCGTCCAAATAAATGTTACAGCGCGATTTATCCTTCGCTTGCGGCGTAATTTGCGTAATCTCGTTCACGGGCATACCTCCTCTTTTCGCTCACGGACAGTATACCAAATTTTCGCCCAAAAGTCAACTGCCGCAAACGTACAGAATACAGAAATCCGTCCGCCCCCAAAAAAATATCCGTATCCCCCCGTTAAACGTTTCACATTTTTCGATTTTTATGCTACAATATATGCGAAAAACGGAATGTATCGGCAACGGAATCCGCCCTCCACCACAAACGGCGACAATCCCTTCCCCGACCCCGACGGCAACGCACACAGCGGCTACCCCTAAAAACGGCTATGCCAAAAGCACCCGCCGCCCCTTCCGTATCACGATAAAAGGAGCGTTATTCCTATGAAGTACCACACCGTAAACATTGCGGGCTTTGAAGCACAACTGCCCGTACTCCCCTTGCCCGGCGGCGTTTCCATCGCCTTTTTCAACCTGCACGGCGACAGCGTACTCACCGAGCACTGTGCCAAAGCACTCGCCCCCAAATTGAGCGACTGCGACGTGCTGATCACGGCGGAATCCAAGGGTCTGCAACTGACCCACTGCGTCGCAAGAGAGTTAGGGCACAGATACTACGCCGTAGCTAGAAAGACGAAAAAATTATATATGCAAGACGGCATCGAAATCACCATTCAGTCCTCGATCACGACGGGCAAGGAACAAAAATTATATCTTTCCAAGCACGACGTCGACTTGATTAAGGGCAAAAAAGTGGGCATCGTCGACGACGTCGTATCCACGGGCGCATCCCTTGCAGGGTTAGAAGAACTCGTACAAAAGGCAGGCGCAACCGTCCACAAAAAGGCGTTTGTCTTGGCGGAAGCAGACGCGGCGGACCGCAAGGACGTCATCTACCTTGCCAATATCCCCGTATTCAAAGATTAACCTCCCCTTCCCACTGCATACAAAACGGAAATAACGGCGGCTTTTTTATAAGGGCGTCCGTTGCATGATACCAAAATCCCAAGCGGCAACGAAGATTTTTTTCGTAGCCGCTCTTTTCTTTTTGTAAAAACATTGCATTTTTCTATTTTATAATGTATAATATAGATAGTTACTATACCCGTCTACACGTTGTGACGTACGGAGGCTTTCCCCTCCGCCGCCCAACCTAGCCAAATGGCGGCAACACCGCCGCACAAGTTAAGGAGGTACACCATGTCCGACAACACGGAAAACAAAGCAACCCAAGCGGCGCAGCCTACCGCGCAACCTGCCCCCAAACAGGCGCAACCGACCGCACAACAACCCGCACAGCCGCAACCCCAAGCAGCACAACAAAATCCGCAAGCGACACAAAAACAGTCCGCCCCTAACGGAGAAAAACCGAACGCCCAAAAACAGAGCGACCCAAAGCCGCAATCTTCGCCCCCGACCCGTCCGCAAGGCGAACGCCCCGACAAGCTCCGTAAAAAGAAAAAGAGAAAAACGGACTGGGGCGGCAGAATCATCACGGGCACGGTGGCAATCATCGTCGGCTTTGCAATCGGCGTCGGCTCGGTATACGGCACGGTGGCAGGCATCGCCTACATGATCGGCTCGCAACCCGTCGACGAAAGCGTGCGCGTCATCGATACGTTGACAGGTCTGGATTTGTACTCCACGATCTTTGGCGAAGTGGACGAAAACGGCAACTTGGTCAAAGGCGGCATTTTGGCAAAGAAGTACGAGTCGCTCAAACTCAAAGACTTGATTAACGACGTATCCGCCGCCATCGGCGGTTTGGTAAACGAAGGCACCACCCTCGGCGACGTCACGGAAATTTCCCCCTACGTCGGCGATACCGTGGATAAGCTTTTGAAAAGCATCGAAAAATATGGTATTCCCTTCGAAAAAGAGGAACTCTTAAACGCGCCCTTCCAATCGAGCGGCGGCGACGAAATCCTCACCGACTACCTCCTTCGCTCCTTCATGCACGCTCCGGCAGGCGACACCATGTCCGACAACACGGAAAACAAAGCAACCCAAGCGGCGCAACCTACCGCGCAACCTGCCCCCAAACAGGCGCAACCGACCGCACAACAACCCGCACAGCCGCAACCCCAAGCAGCACAACAAAATCCGCAAGCGACACAAAAACAGTCCGCCCCTAACGGAGAAAAACCGAACGCCCAAAAACAGAGCGACCCAAAGCCGCAATCTTCGCCCCCGACCCGTCCGCAAGGCGAACGCCCCGACAAGCTCCGTAAAAAGAAAAAGAGAAAAACGGACTGGGGCGGCAGAATCATCACGGGCACGGTGGCAATCATCGTCGGCTTTGCAATCGGCGTCGGCTCGGTATACGGCACGGTGGCAGGCATCGCCTACATGATCGGCTCGCAACCCGTCGACGAAAGCGTGCGCGTCATCGATACGTTGACAGGTCTGGATTTGTACTCCACGATCTTTGGCGAAGTGGACGAAAACGGCAACTTGGTCAAAGGCGGCATTTTGGCAAAGAAGTACGAGTCGCTCAAACTCAAAGACTTGATTAACGACGTATCCGCCGCCATCGGCGGTTTGGTAAACGAAGGCACCACCCTCGGCGACGTCACGGAAATTTCCCCCTACGTCGGCGATACCGTGGATAAGCTTTTGAAAAGCATCGAAAAATATGGTATTCCCTTCGAAAAAGAGGAACTCTTAAACGCGCCCTTCCAATCGAGCGGCGGCGACGAAATCCTCACCGACTACCTCCTTCGCTCCTTCATGCACGCTCCGGCAGGCGACCTAATCAGCGCGCTTTTGGACGACGGCACCACCCTTTCCCCGATCATCACGGCATTCTGCTACGGCGCGGAAGGCATCGACTACGTGCTGGCAGAAGACGGTTCTATCGTCATGTTAGAAGGCAAACATAAGGTCACCTTGCAAGACGTGTTCGGCGGCGACACCTTCGCCATGCTCAACAACGTGCCTATCGACCTCCTTCTCACCGTCGATACGTCCGATGCCTTGATGTGCGCATTCGCTTACGGAGAAAGCTATCGCTACACCCTCCTTTCCGAAGGCGGAGAAAGCAAGGTGCAAATGAACCAAGTCACCTACACGTGGCAAAATTCCGCAAGCGGTTACCAATTTTTCGACCACGGCGACAAGATCACCTACGCAAAAGCCACGGTGGAAAATCACACGGCAACCTTGCAAATCGATACGGGCAAAACGGACGAAAATGCCTCCCCCGTCTACGAAACCCTCTACGTTGACCTCAACGATACGGACGGCAATGTTTGGTTAGATGCCGCCAAAACCCAACCCAAGCGTTACGGCAAAGTCACCATCGGCGGCTTGCAAGCGGACGCCATGGCAGTCATCGACGGCATCGCCCTGTCTGACGTGTTGACGATTGACCCCGACGAGGCAGGTCCTCTCCAATCCATCGTCTTTGCGGCGGACGGCTCGCCCAGAACGATCGGTGACCTCCGCGCCAACAGCAACAATATCGTAAACGACATCAAACTCACCGACGTGTTCGGCACCGACAATACCCAGCTCGATTCCATTCTGTATAAAACGGACGAACACGGCGAGTATATCTTGGTGAACGGCGAAAAACAACCCCGAACGATCGGCGATTTGCAAAACGATTCCGACCTACTGAACAACGTCAAAGTGGCGGATATCCTCGGCGTGACCTACGGCGACGGCAGCCCGTTAGAGTCCATTCTCTTCAAAGAAAATCCCACCACCCACCAAATGCAGGCGCTTACCATCAAGCAGTTGGGCGAAGACGACGATCTCATCAACGATATTCAGCTTGCCAAAGTGCTTTCCGTGGACAAAAACACCAACAAAGCCTTGCTTTCTATCATCTTTGACGGCGCGTATAACATCGAACTCGACGGCTCGGTCAGCGGTACTTCCCGCACCCTCGGTCAGTTGGTTTCCGACCCCGACGTCATCAGCAACATCAAGCTTTGCGACGTGGTGGAAGTAGACGAAAACACCAACAAGGCACTCCTTTCTATCCTCTACGAGGGCGGTGATACCTCCAAACCTCGTACGGTCAATGACCTCAGCCAAAACAGCAACGAAATTATCAACGGCATCAAACTCTGCGACGTCATTCAGGTGGACGAAAGCGCCAACAAGGCAATCCTTTCTATCCTCTACGAGGGCGGCGATACCTCCAAGCCTCGCACGGTGCAAGACCTCAGCCAAAACAGCGACGACATTATCAACGGCATTAAGCTTTGCGACGTCATTCAACCCGACGCAAGCAACGCCATGCTCCACTCCTTGCTGTACGTAAACGGCGACACTTCCATGCCCCGTACCTTGGGCGATTTCTCCGCCAACAGCGAACAGATTATCAACGACATCAAACTTGCGGACGTGCTCCAAATCACCGATTCTTCGCACAAGGCGCTCATCTTCTTGGCGTACGGTTGCGATTCGACGAGTGGCACGCCGCGCACCCTCGGCGATATCCGTAATTCGGGCGATGCCCTCATCAACGATATCCCTCTCTCCTACGTCGTCCCTACGGACATGAACGACAAAATCACTTCCTATCTCCTCTACGGAACGCAAGGCGTGCATTACACCGTCACGACGGAAGGCACGGCGCAAATGCTCCGTCGCGTGGTCGCGGTCAAAGGGGACACGGTGTATAACGAATACGGCGAAGCGTTGGCGGCGGATCGCTACACCCTTTCGGGCAATACGTTTACCGAAAAGGGCACGGCGTACACCCTGACAGAAAGCGGACTTGCAGATACAACGTTGGCAGACGGCAGCACGGCAACCACCTATTATTTGTTGGATAGCCAAGGCAACGCCGTGTACTTTAAGGAACGGACAATCGCCAGCTTCTCGGGCACAGACAGCCCCGTTTCCACCCTCACCGCACATTTGACCGCTCGCGACGTGCTCGGCAGCTCGGTCGACGATAACGTCATGTTAAAACACCTTGCCGATACCCCCGTCAACCAGCTTTCCACCGCAGTGAAAAAGCTCACCTTCGGGCAGGTGTTCGAGGATAAAATTTACAAAACGGACAGCGAAGGTCACCGCTCGCTCGATAGCATTTGGCGGTATATGATGACGGACGAAACGGGCAGAGATATGTCCAACGAATACACCGTCGTGGACGATATGAACAAGCTTGTGGACAATATGAAAATCAACGTCAAAAAGGCGACCTTGAACGAGTTGCAGACGGACGGTTTCATGTCCTTCCCGCAATCTACCCTCAACGCAAGCGTCACCACAAAGGTCACAATCAACGGCATTCCGTTAAAAATTGATTTCCACGATA
>CAYRAY010000002.1:0-37548 GCA_964422405.1 uncultured Clostridia bacterium
ATTAACCCCTTCTAGGGGTTGAGCAAACCACTAGTTCACTAGTGGTTATGACTTTCGGATAGACAAATCAGACCTTGCGGACGACCGTTTGATAAAGACGGACAACATCTTTCAGTACTTCGGGATAAGCAAAGTCCTTGTGGTAGGCAATGTTCATTTCGCGCATCATGCTCAAATTTTCAATGGGTAGCACGGTGAGTTTACCCTTGGCAAAATCGCTGGCGCACGCGCTTTGCGGCAGAATGGATACGCCCAAATCCTTGCGGACGAGTTCTTTGATGGTGGAAACGTTGTCTACCTCTAACCCCACGCAAAAATTTTCGATGGATTCGTTGACGCTGACAAGAGTTGCTTCAAACAGCTGACGGGTGGCGGAGGTGGGCAAACGCAAAATCATATTTTGCTTTTTCAGCTCGTTAATCGTCACCATAGATTGTTTGGCAAGGGGGTTGTCGTTGCAGAGTACGCAAACCAGATAGTCGGTGTCCAACATAAAATAGTTGAGCTTGTTGGACATACGCTTGCCCTCGACAATGGCAATGTCCAGCTCGTAATTTTCTAACATCTCATAAAGATTATTTATAGTGTCAGTGATAATTGTTATGGATATATCGGCATACTGATTGGCGTATTTTGCCAACACTTCGGCGATTAAGTTGTTTTCGGACGTGTGGGTGATGCCGATACGGAAACGGGAAACGTGCTTTTGCTGGTCGGCGATTTTTTGCAGCATTTTTTCGTGCAATGCTTTTAAGCGACGGGCATACGTAACGGCGATTTTGCCCTCTTGCGTGAGTTTGAACTCACCCCTGCCCCTTTGAAACAGCTTGGCGTTACATTCCGTTTCTAATTGGTTGATGTGGTGGCTGACGGCGGGCTGGGTTAAGGACAACTGTTCTGCCGCTTTGGTAAAGTTTTTACATTCGGCTACGACGAGCAACGTTTCTAATTTGACGTCTAACATGGTTGTTTCCCCCTTTTATAAATCAAATTTATGGGTGTCAAAAAAATCATAAGTTGACTTTATTGCAAACTTAGTATATCATATTCATAATAATATAGCAAGCGTTTGCCGAGGGTTTGTTAAGCGTATCGGCGGAAGGAGAGGGTATGTTTCACGGTTTGTATGAAAAGTTAGAGGCACAGTCGCCCGTGGCGGTGGTGATTATTTCCATTGCGTTGATGCTGTTGTGCGGTTTTTTGATGACGAGGCTGACCAAGCTTTTGAAGTTGCCCAACGTCACCGCGTATATCGTGACGGGGATTTTGCTGGGTCCCTTCTGTTTGGATTGTATTCCGCAACGGATTGTGGACGGCACGGAATTCCTTTCGGACGTGGCTCTTGCGTTTATCGCGTTCAGCACGGGGGAGTTTTTCAAATTTTCCAAACTGAAAAAGAGCGTGGGCAGGGTGACGGTGATTACCCTTGCCGAGGCATTGACCGCCTCGCTGCTGGTGTTCGTTTTGACCTATTATCTGTTGGGGCTCAACCTTGCCTTTTCCATTGTGTTGGCGGCGTTGGCTTCTGCTACCGCGCCTGCCTCTACCATGATGACTATTCGCCAAACGGGGGCGAAAGGGGAGTTTGTAGACACGCTGTTGCAGGTGGTGGCATACGACGACATCGTGGCGTTGCTTGCGTACAGCGTGGCGATTTCGGTTGCCGTGGCAAGCGAATCGGGCGGCTTTTCGGCGACGAGTATTCTGTTGCCGATTGCGGAAAACATCGGCGTGTTAGTGCTTGGCGGCGGATTCGGTTGGCTGATGAAGGGGCTGATTTCGCAAAAGCGTTCCACGGATAACCGCTTGATCATTGCCGTGGCGTTGCTGTTTGCGTTTTGCGGCGTGTGCGCCGCCCTCGGGGTTTCGCCCCTGCTTGGGTGTATGTCGATGGGCACGGTGTATGTCAACGTCAGCGGCGACGAAAAGTTGTTTAAGCAACTCAATTATTTCAGTCCGCCCATTCTGCTTTTGTTCTTTGTGCGGTCGGGGTTGTCTTTCGATTTGAACGCCCTCCTCAAACCGTCGGGGGCGATCGGCGGCGTTCCCTTGCTGTGGGTGGGCGCGTCCTATTTCTTGGTGCGCATCATCGGCAAGTACCTCGGGGCGTACTTGGGCGGTCTGTGGACGAAAAGTCCCAAATCCACCCGAAACTGTTTGGGGTTGGCGCTGATTCCGCAAGCCGGGGTGGCAATCGGTCTTGCTGCGTTGGGTGCGAGAACGTTGGGCGGGGAAAGCGGAAATGCCTTGCAGACAGTCATTTTGGCATCGAGCGTGTTGTACGAGTTGTTAGGACCTGCCAGCGCAAAACTTTCGCTGTATCTTTCGGGGTCGTACACCGTGCCGCCGAAGGGGGAAAAGGGCGAAAAAACGCCGTTGCCGCTTGCGGCGGAACATTGGGTAAAAACGGAAAACGGGCATACCAGGTACGAGGTGAGCGGAGAAATCGGGGAAGGGAGCGAGGAAGAACGCGCCTTTACCGAGGCTGCAGAACGCTTGGCGACGGGCAGGACGGAAGGCGATGTTTCGCCGTCGGATTTGCCTGAAAAAACGGAAAAATCGCCTGCGGCGGAAAAGGCGTAGACGAAAAAAATAGCAAGCGGAGAAGGGCAAAAGTACGCCCTTCTCCGTTTTCGGTAGAAAAAATAAGGCGGAAAGGGGTATGCGAGTGCGGATTTTTTGCGGGAAAGCGTATGCAAATACTTGAAAAAACGCGGAAAAGATGATATAATGTAGCGTGTAATATTGTCGTATTACGGCAAAATACGGATAGGAGAAAATGATAACCGTGAAAATTACCGTTTGTATCGGCAGTTCTTGCCATATCAAGGGTTCAAGACAGGTGGTTGAAACCCTGAAACAGCGCATTGCGGAAAGCGGCGCGGAGGATAAAATCGAGCTGGGTGGAACGTTCTGCATGGGCAAGTGCCAAAATAGTGTGTGCGTCAGCGTGGACGAGGAAGTGTTTTCCGTTTCGCCCGAAACCGCAAACGCCTTTTTTGACCGCGAAGTATTGACGAGGCTGTAACATGTTGATCGTGCAAATTTGCGTGGGGAGTTCTTGCCATATCAAGGGCTCGCAACAGATTGTGGAAATGACGCAAAATGCCATTGCGGCGCACGGTTTGGACGCCGACGTGGCGTTGATGGGCAGCTTTTGCATTGGCAAATGCAACCGCGACGGCGTGACCGTGCAGGTGAACGACGACGTGTATACGGGCGTTACGCCACAGAATTTTAAGGAGTTTTTTAACGAGCATATCCTTGCCGTAGCAAAGGCGGAAAATTGACCGTTTTTTGCAAAATGGCAGGGGCAGGTACGAGAGTAAAGGAAAAAAACGCGTATGCCGAATTGTCTTACTTTGAAAAAATCGAATTGCAAAAATTGCTATAAATGTATCCGACATTGCCCCGTGAAATCCATTCGCTTTTCGGGCAATCAGGCGCATATTATCGGCAACGAGTGTATTTTGTGCGGACAGTGCTTTGTAGTGTGTCCACAAAACGCCAAACAAATCCTTTCGGAATTGGAAAAGGTGCGCGTATTTTTGCAAAGCGGCGACCCCGTGGTGGTCAGCCTTGCGCCGTCGTTCGTTGCAAACTACGACGGTGTGGGCATAGAGGATATGCGTGCGGCGTTGCGTTCGCTCGGTTTTTCCGACGTGGAGGAAACGGCTTTTGGCGCAACCGTCGTCAAACGGGAGTACGAGCGTATGCTCCGTGAAGAAAGTCGAGATATCGTTATCACGTCCTGCTGTCATTCCGTCAACTTGCTCATTCAAAAATATTTCCCGAAGGAGCTGGAATACCTTGCCGACGTCCTTTCGCCCATGCAGGCGCATTGCATGGACATCAAACGCAGAAACCCTGCCGCCAAAACGGTGTTTATCGGTCCGTGCGTGGCAAAAAAGGACGAAGCGGAACATTACGAAGGGATTGTGGACGCCGTGCTGACCTTTGAAGAATTGACCCGTTGGCTTGCGGACGAGGGGATCGTATTGCAGAAAACCGAACCACAGACCTCCGCCCAAAATAAAAACGGCGAGGGCTTGGCGCGGTTCTTCCCCACGACGGGCGGCATTTTGAAGACGATGGAACAGGGCGTAGGCGGCTACACCTATCTTGCGGTGGACGGTGTGGAAAATTGCATTGCCGCCCTGCGCGATATTGAAAGCGGAAATATCCACAAATGCTTTATTGAAATGTCGGCGTGCGCCGGCAGCTGTATCGGCGGACCGGTCATGGAAAAATATCACCGTTCTCCCGTCAAGGACTATACCTCCGTGGCGCATTTTGCAGGCAAGGCGGATTTTACAGTCGACCAGCCCAACGCAGGACAGCTGAAAAAGCAGTTTACGTATATCGAACATAAATTGACCATGCCGAGCGAGGACGAGATTGAAGCCGTGTTAAAGCAAATGGGCAAAGTGGCGGAAATCGACCGCTTAAATTGCGGCTCTTGCGGGTACAATTCCTGCCGCGAAAAGGCGATTGCCGTCTGTCAGGGCAAAGCGGAAATTTCGATGTGTCTGCCCTATTTGAAGGACAAGGCGGAAAGCTTTTCCGATACCGTGGTGCGCAGTTCCCCCGACGGTTTGATTGTGCTGAACGAGAATTTAGAGGTGCAACAAATCAACGAGGCGGCTTTGCGCTTGATGAATTTGCGCAAGGATACGGACGTGTTGGGTGAACCCGTCATTCGCATTTTAGACCCCAAACCCTTTGTGCAGGCGCAGACGACGGGCATCGGCGCGCGCTCCCAAAAAACCTACCTTGCCGAATACGGCAAGTACGTGGAACTGACGGTGGTGTACGATAAGGATTCCCGTGTGTTCATTGCCGTGCTTCGGGACATCACCGACAAGGAAGCGGAACGGGAACGCAGAGAAAATATCCAAACCCAGACCATTGAAGTTGCCGACAAGGTGGTGGAAAAGCAAATGCGGATCGTGCAAGAGATTGCCTCTCTGCTCGGCGAAACCGCCGCGGAAACCAAAATCGCATTGACCAAGTTGAAGGAGTCGATTACCGATGAATGATTTGTGCGCGGATATCGGCTATAAAAGCATTAACCACTACGGCGAGGAGCTGTGCGGCGACCACGTGGACGTGGTGGAAGAAAACGAAACGTCCACCGTCATCGTGCTTGCCGACGGCTTGGGCAGCGGCGTAAAGGCGAGTATTCTTTCGACCCTGACCTCTAAAATCATTTCCACGATGATGGCTTCGGGCTTGTCGGTGGAAGATTGCGTAGCGACGATTGCGGCAACGTTGCCCGTCTGTTCTACGCGCGGCGTGGCGTATTCCACGTTCACCATTCTGCACATCGTCGGTAACGACCGCGTGGACATCATTCAGTACGACAATCCGCACGTCATCGTTTTGCGTGACGGCGCGAATTACGATTATGCCAAAACGGAAATGCGCGTGGGGGGAAAGACCATTTACCAAAGTACCTTAAAACTGCGCGAAGGGGATATTTTCATCTCGATGAGCGACGGCTGTCCGCACGCGGGTTTGGGTGGAAAGTACAACTTCGGTTGGAAACGAGAAGAAATTATCGAGTATATGACCGCCGTTTCCTATTGTGGCTATACGGCGAAAAATATGTCTACCATGCTGGTGGACGAGTGCGCAAAACTCTACGGCGGAAAGCCGGGGGACGACACGACGGCGTGCGTGGTGAAAATCCGCAAACGCGTGCCGATGAATTTGCTGTTCGGTCCGCCGTCCAACCCCGACGATTGCAACCGCATGATGGCGTTGTTCTTTTCCAAGGAAGGCAAGCACGTCATTTGTGGCGGAACGACCTCGTCCATTGCTGCAAAATATCTGGGCAAGCCCTTGCGCGCGAGTCTGTGTTTTGAAAGCTCGGACGTGCCGCCGACGGCGGAGCTGGAAGGGGCGGATTTGGTGACGGAAGGCGTCATTACCGTCAACAAAGTGGTGGAGTACGCCAAGGACTATCTGGGCGAAAACAAGTTTTACGAGCATTGGAACTTCAAACGGGACGGCGCGTCGCAGATTTGCCGTTTGCTGTTTGAGGAGGCAACGGACATCAATTTCTATGTGGGCAGAGCCATCAACCCCGCCCACCAAAACCCCGATTTGCCGATTACGTTCAGCATTAAAATGAATTTGGTGGAAGAACTTTCCGCCTGCCTCAAAAAGATGGGCAAAAAAATCAAAGTAAGTTATTTTTAAGGAGAAATAATGCGTAAATTCGATACGAAGGTTCAGCATTTGAAATACAAGGTCTTGCGTGAAGTCGCGCGCGAGGCGTGGAAGGGGACGTTGTTAGACAACGTTTTGAACATTCCCAAAACCATCGCCCCCGGCAAAACGCCCACCATGCGTTGTTGCGTGTATAAGGAACGGGCGATTTTGGCGGAACGGGTCAAGCTTGCCATGGGCGGCGACAAAACGAACCCCAACGTCATCGAAGTCATCGACATTGCGTGTGACGAATGTCCTGCCAGCGGTTACGAAGTGACGGCTTCTTGCCGCGGCTGTTTGGCGCACCGTTGCGAGGACGTGTGCAAGCGCGGCGCAATCAGTTTCGATAACAACCACGTGGCGCATATCGACAAAAGCAAGTGCGTGCAGTGCGGTCAGTGTGCCAAGGTCTGCCCCTATTCCGCTATCATCGACAGAAAACGCCCCTGCCAAATCGCTTGCAAGGTGAAGGCAATTTCGATTAACGAAGATAACACGGCAAAGATTGACGACGAAAAGTGTATTCAGTGCGGCGCGTGCGTATATCAATGCCCGTTCGGCGCGATGATGGACAAGTCCTTCATTTTGGATGCGATCGACTTGCTGAAAAACAGTGACGGCAACAAAAACTACAAGGTGTATGCCATGGTTGCGCCTTCCGTTTCCAGTCAGTTCAGCTATGCCAAGCTCGGTCAGGTGATTACGGGCTTGAAAGAACTCGGTTTCTATACGGTGGTGGAAGTGGCACTCGGCGCAGACATGGTTGCGCAAGCTGAATCGAAAGAGCTTACCGAAAAGGGATTTTTGACAAGCTCGTGCTGCCCTGCGTTTGTGCAGTTGCGCCTTCCGTTTCCAGTCAGTTCAGCTATGCCAAGCTCGGTCAGGTGATTACGGGCTTGAAAGAACTCGGTTTCTATACGGTGGTGGAAGTGGCACTCGGCGCAGACATGGTTGCGCAAGCTGAATCGAAAGAGCTTACCGAAAAGGGATTTTTGACAAGCTCGTGCTGCCCTGCGTTTGTGCAGTACGTCAAATCGGCGTTCCCGCAACTGTTGCAACATGTTTCGCATAACCTTTCTCCGATGGCGACCCTTGCCAAGTACATCAAAGAAACGGAAGAAAACGCCAAAGTCGTGTTTATCGGTCCTTGCACCGCCAAAAAGGCAGAAGTGCAGTTGGACAGCGTAAAACCGTATGTGGACGTTGCACTGACGTTTGAAGAATTGCAGGCGCTGTTCGATAGCCGCGATTTGGATATTACCGCTTTGGAAGAAGGAGTGCTGGATAACGCGTCCTACTTCGGCAGAATTTTCGCCCGTTCGGGTGGACTTTCCGATGCCGTGGCGCAGGGCTTGAAGGAGCAGGGTTTGGACTTCGATTTGAAAGCCGTGCCTTGCGACGGCATCGAGGAATGTCGCAAAGCGTTGTTGTTGAAAAACAAGAATATGCTGGACGGAAACTTTATCGAGGGCATGGCGTGCGTGGGCGGCTGTATCGGCGGCGCAGGCTGCTTGACCCACGGACCCAAGGACAAGGCGGAAGTGGATAAGTACGGCAGAGAGGCGTACGAAAAGACGATCGGCGATGCCGTGTCCATGCTCAAACACTAAACACGGAAAGGGGCGGCGAGCCTTCCGCCCTAAAAAAGAAATTGCGTAAAAAATAAATAAAAACACAAAATGCCGCGTAAGAGCGTTGACATTTTGTAAAAATGCAGGTATAATAGGTAGGAAAAAATCAAAGGAGAAATATTATGACGGCAATTATTGCAGACATTCTTGAAATTGTAATGATCGTTTGCTTCGGCTTTTCTTGGCCCTTGAACGTTATCAAAGCGTACAAAGCAAAAACGACGAAAGGCACCAGCTTGTGGTTTATCTTGTTGATTATCACTGGTTATGTAGCTGGTATCGTAGGTAAGTTTATTGCAGGCGACTATCATGGATTTATGAAGATCTTCAAGCTTTGCGCATACTTCCTCAACTTGATCATCGTTTCTTTGAACGTAGTGGTATACGTAAGAAACTACAAGTTGGATAAGGCAAGAGCTGCTGCAGAAGCACAAGTTGTAGAAACCGTAGAAACCGCTGACGAATAATAATCGTAAATCGGCAATCAACGCCCCGACGGGCTTTCCGTCTGGGCGTTTTTCCGTATCTATGCCCGAATACGCAAAAAAGAGAAATATCCGTTTTCCACCTTGACAGTGCTAAAAAAATATGATAGAATATAGGTAAACAAAAAACAAAAGTCACGGAGGCTTTTATGATTATTGAACAACGCATTAAGGAGTTTGAAAAACTCGGCTTTGGTATGTTTGTGCATTTCGGTTTGTACAGCATCGTAGGCAAAGGGGAATGGTATAAATCGATTTATAACGTTTCGGACGAGGACTACGAACCGCTTGCCAAGCAGTTCAATCCCGACAAAAACTGGGCAAAGGAACTGGTTGCCACGGCAAAAAAAGCAGGCTGTAAATACATTACCTTCACCACGCGCCACCACGACGGGTATTCCTTATTCGATACCTGCGGCTTGAACGATTACGACGCACCCCATTCCTGCGGCAGAGATTTGGTGCGTGAATTTGTGGACGAATGTAACGCGCAAGGCATCGTTCCCTTCTTCTATCACACCTTGTTGGACTGGCGCGAAAAATCCTTTGAAAACGATTTCGACGCGTATCTGGTATACCTGCGCAAGAGTGTAGAGCTGATTTGCAAGAACTATGGCAAGATCGGCGGCTTGTGGTTTGACGGTATGTGGAGCAAGCCCGACAACGACTGGCAAGAGGACGAGTTGTACGCCACCATTCGCAAATATCAGCCGCAAGCCATGATTATCAACAACACGGGTTTGAGCGCGCAAGGCGCGTTGGGACATATCGAATTGGATTCCGTGACCTTCGAGCGCGGCAGACCGGGGCCCATCAACCAAGAGGGCGCACCCAAATACGTGGCAAGCGAAATGTGTCAAATTTTCGGTGATCACTGGGCGTACGCGCCGATGGATTTCCATTATAAATCCCTGCCGAACATCATCGAAGATCTTTGCGTGTGCCGCAGATTCGGCTCCAACTTCTTACTCAATGTCGGTCCGCAGGCGGACGGTTTACTCCGTCCCTTGGATAAAGGTATGTTGGAGGAACTTGGCAGATGGGTAGAGATTGAAAAGGAAGCCTTGTACCTGCCCCGTCCTTGTACCGAAACCGTGACCAGCAACGATAAAGATTTCTTGTTGGAAAAGGACGGCGACTATTACATTTTCTGTCACAATATGCAAATGGCGCTTGGCGACGGCAACGTAGTCAAGGCGAGCGAAGGGGACTATTTGAAGAAGTTCACGTTCGCGAAAAAAATCAAGTCCGTGCGTTGGTTGGACAACGGCGAAGACGTTGTGTTTGTGCAGAACGGAAACGAGGCAGAACTCCAGTGCGAACCCTTCCGTTATGGAGAACAACTCGTCGTGCGCGTAGCAAAAATCACGGCGGAAAACTAATTTTTCCCTTTTCGCAATCGAATATTTTATGAAAACAGAAACAGCCCCCTCCGTTGCTGAACGCAACGGAGGGGGCTTTGCTATGCCGTAAAAATTGTTAAGTAAAATGTTGGGTTAGTCCGCCTTATACTCGTAACAGGGTATGGGTTTTAACTTAAATTCGTTAAGCGTGTGCAGGCGATCGATGCGCGCTTTTGTCGCTTCGTCCTCGCAAACGCCCGTGCGGATATACTTGTCCAGTACGGCATAGGTAAAGCCGAGGTTGTCCTCGTCCGTGCGGCTGGTCAGCCCGTCCGAGGGGTCTTTGTCCACCAAATGCACAGGCAGACCCAAATATTTGCCGACGGCTTTCACTTCTTGCACCGTCAGCTTACCCAAGGGCGAAAAATCGCCTGCGGCATCGCCGTAGCGCGTGGAATAACCTACCCAATCTTCCGAAAGGTTGCAGGTGTTTGCCACTCTGCCGTTCATCGATTGCGACAGCGCATACAGGGTGGACATACGGATACGAGGCGGCAGGTTGATGATGGTTTGGCGGCTGACTTCTACACCGCAATTTTGCAAACTTTCCAACACGCCGTCCACCCCTTTTTGCACGTTGCAAACGTAATAGGGGATACCAAGGTATGCGACGAGTTCTTTCGAATCGTGTATATCGCTTTGCGTTCCGTTGGGCATCAGCACGCCGATGACCCGATCTTTGCCCAGAGCTTTTGCGCACAAAGCGGCAACGACGGACGAATCCTTTCCGCCCGAAATGCCGATGACGGCGTTGCAGCCTTTGCCGTTTTGTTCAAACCAATCTTGAATCCAAGCCACAACCTCTTGCGTGACCTTTTCTACGTTAAAGTTTTGCATAAAAACCTCTTTTTTTCTTTGCGCCTTTGCCGAAACTTTTGCGGCGGCGCATCGTTTTTCTATGTCTTATTTTATGTGTATCGCCATTCGCCCGAACGGAGTTGTCCGAACGGAAAGCTCCGAAATCGGCTTACACGCCGAACAGCAAATCGCCGTAGGTGGGCATGGGCCAGTCCTTTGCGGAAACGATTTTTTCCAGCTCGTCCACAAAGGCACGGAGTTGCGCCATCGTCGGCAAAATCTTATCACGATAATGCACGGCAAGGGGACGCACACCGCGGATTCCGTTGCCGTCCGCCAATTCCGATTCTAACAATTTCACCTTTTCGTACGCGGCGGCGGAAAGCTCGCTCAGTTTGGCAAGGCTTTCTTCCTCGTACGCGCAGTTGAGCACGGGGGACACGGCACGCTTGGTAAGCAGGGCGTCGCCGACCCGTTTGCTATACGCGCTGACAGCAGGCAAAATGTCCTTTTTGACCATATCCACCATGGTTTTGGCTTCAATGCCGACCAGCTTGCAATAGCTCCCCGTCAAAATTTCGTGATGGGAACGGAGTTCGCGCTCGGTGTACACCTTGTGTTCGGTGAACAGCTTCACATTCTTTTCTGCAATGAAACAGGGCAGGGCGTCAGGGGTGGTTTTCAAATTGAGCAAACCCCGTTTTTCCGCTTCTTCTAACCACAAATCGTCATAGCCGTTGCCGTTGAAAATAATGCGTTTGTGCTGACGAATGACCCGTTTGATCAGGTTGTGCAACCCCTCTTCAAAATCGGGCACGTTTTCCAGCTCGTCCGCAAATTGCCGCAACACTTCCGCCACGGCGGTGTTGATAACGGTGTTCGGACCGGAAACGGAAGCGGAAGACCCCAGCATACGGAACTCGAACTTGTTGCCCGTGAACGCAAAGGGGGAGGTGCGGTTTCTGTCCGTGGTGTCCTTGGGGAACTTTGGCAGGGTATGCACGCCGACGCGGAGGAGTTCTTTTTCCTTTTTGCCGTATGGCTCGTCCTTTTCAATCGCCTCTAAAATTTCCGTCAATTCCGTGCCTAAGAACATAGACACGACGGCAGGCGGTGCTTCGTTCGCGCCCAAACGGTGGTCGTTCCCTGCCGAGGCAACGGACGCGCGCAACAGGTCTTGATAATCGTCCACGGCTTGCAATACGGCGCAGAGGAACAGCAAAAATTGCGCGTTCTCGTACGGCGTTTCGCCGGGTTCGAACAAGTTTACGCCCGTGTTGGTGGAAATGGACCAGTTGTTGTGTTTGCCGCTGCCGTTTACGCCCTCAAACGGCTTTTCGTGCAACAGGCAGACAAGGTTGTGCTTTTTTGCCAACTTCTGCATGGTTTCCATGGTCAGTTGGTTGTGATCAGCCGCAATGTTCGTTGTTGTGAACACGGGCGCAAGCTCGTGTTGCGACGGCGCGGTTTCGTTGTGTTCGGTTTTGGCAAGCACGCCCAGCTTCCAAAGCTGTTCGTTCAGTTCGTTCATAAACGCTTGCACGCGCGGCTTGATGACCCCGAAGTAGTGGTCTTCCAGCTCCTGACCCTTGGGGGGCGGCGCGCCAAACAGCGTACGTCCCGTAAAAATCAGGTCCTTGCGCTTTAAGAACATATCTTTGTCGATTAAAAAGTATTCCTGTTCGGGCCCGACGGTGGTCTTCACCGAGGTCACGTCCTCGTTCCCGAACAACTTCAATACACGCATGGCTTGACGGTTGAGTGCCTCCATCGAACGGAGCAACGGCGTCTTTTTATCCAACGCGTCCCCAGAAAAGGAACAGAACACGGTGGGGATACACAGCACGCCGTCCTTGATAAAGGCGTAGGACGTAGCGTCCCAAGCCGTATAGCCGCGCGCTTCAAAGGTCGCGCGCAATCCGCCCGAAGGGAAGGACGAAGCATCGGGTTCGCCGCGAATCAGCTCCTTGCCCGAAAATTCCATCACCACGTGCCCCTCTTTGTCGGGGGAGATAAAGCTGTCGTGCTTTTCGGCGGTGATGCCCGTCATCGGCTGAAACCAGTGGGTGTAGTGGGTTGCGCCCAGCGACACCGCCCACTCCTTCATGGCGTTTGCCACGGCGTTGGCAACGGACAAATTCAAACTTCTTCCGTCTTGAATGGTGCGCTGTAACGAGGCGTAAATATCTTCCGACAGCCGCGCGCGCATCTCCTTGTCGTCAAAGACGTAGCAACCAAAGTAATCGGGGACGAGTTTCATAAGTTTTCTCCTTGGTAAACGTTCGCAAAAGGGGTAAAAACAACGAAAAAAGGCAAAGGCAACAGGAGTAAACCCATGGCACCTTTGCCGCTATGTTTTTATTATACCCCTTTCCGCTCCGTTTGTCAACGCTTTGAAAGAAGGTTTTGTAAGCGTTTTTTCAGAACGGAAAACAGAACCCCTCGCACGCGGTTCGCAGGCGGTTTGTATACGCTTTCGTAGTCGGTTTTGCACACGGATTTCACAAAAAAAATAAAAAAGTTGCAAAGTCATTAAAAAAAGTGACGCAAAATTCATGAAAATGACACAAAAGTGTGCTATAATAAATACGAAAACGATTACGCTTGATCATGAGGTGTAAAAAATATGACGTATTATTTAGGGATTGACGTCGGTTCGACGACGGTGAAAACGGCGGTGATTACGCAAAGTAACCAAATTGCGTACACCAGCTACGAACGGCACTTTTCGCGCGTGAAGGAGTGTGTCCTTTCTGCACTCGCCAAAGTAGATAACGCCTTTCCGAATGCGCAGTTCCGCGTGGCGATTACGGGTAGTGCGGGGCTCGGCTTGGCAGAAAAGAGCGGCGTGTCCTTCGTGCAGGAAGTACAGGCGGCGTTCGTCGCCATCAAAAAATTCTATCCCGATGCAGACGCGGCGGTAGAACTCGGCGGCGAGGACGCAAAAATCATCTTCCTCACGGGTGGCGCAGAACAGCGCATGAACGGCAGTTGCGCAGGTGGTACGGGTGCGTTTATCGACCAAATGGCAACCCTTTTGGATGTTTCCGTTACGGAAATGGACGAGCTGGCTTTGCAAGCGAACAAGGTTTATCGCATTGCCTCTCGTTGCGGTGTGTTTGCCAAATCGGACATTCAGCCCCTTATCAACCAAGGCGCGGCAAAGGCAGATATCGCTGCTTCCATCTTCCAAGCGGTGGTGGAACAGACCGTTTCGGGGTTGGCGCAGGGCAGAAAAATCCAAGGCAAAGTCCTGTTCTTGGGCGGACCGCTCCACTTCTTAAAAGGGCTCCGCAAAGCCTTTGTCGATACCTTGCAGCTCGACGACGAACACGCAATTTTCCCCGACGATGCCCCCGTATTCATTGCGACGGGCGCGGCTTTGGCTACGGCAGGGGAAATGCCGCAAACCCTTTCTTCCGTTATGGAAAAAATCCGCAACAGCAAGGCGAGTGACGAGGTCGCGCGCGGTAAGCCTCTGTTTGAAAGCAGAGCGGACTACGATGCCTTCGTAGCGCGCCACAAGCGTAGCGATTTGGAATTTGCCGATATTCGCACGTACAGTGGCAACGCGTATTTGGGCATCGACAGCGGTTCTACGACGACCAAACTCATGCTGATCAGCGAAGATTGCAAAGTGCTGTATTCGCATTATCAGTCCAACAACGGACAACCCCTCGACATCGTGGTGGAAAAGCTGAAAGAAATGTACGCGCTTTGCGGCGACGGGCTTTGTATCCGCGGCGCATCGGTTACGGGTTATGGCGAGGATATGATTAAAGCCGCCCTCAAACTCGATTTTGGCATTGTGGAAACGGTGGCACACTTCAAGGCGGCAGTCTATTTCAATCCTTCCGTTGATTTCATCATCGACATCGGCGGACAGGACATCAAGTGCTTCAAAGTCAAAAACGGCGCCATCGATTCCATTATGCTGAACGAGGCTTGCTCGTCGGGTTGCGGCTCGTTCATTCAAACCTTCGCCAAAGCCATGGATATGGACGTCCAGACCTTCGCGCAGCTCGGTCTGTTCGCCAAAAAGCCCGTGGAGCTCGGTTCGCGCTGTACGGTGTTTATGAACAGCGCCGTCAAACAAGCGCAAAAGGAAGGGGCGTCGGTGGAGGATATTTCCGCAGGCTTGTCGTCGTCCATCGTCAAAAACGCGGTGTACAAAGTCATTCGCGCCAAGACCCCAGACGAGTTGGGCGAACATATCGTCACACAGGGCGGTACTTTCTTAAATGATGCTGTGTTGCGTTCGTTTGAAATGGAAACGGGCAGAGAGGTCGTCCGCCCTGCCATCGCAGGCTTAATGGGCGCATTCGGGGCGGCGTTGTACGCAAAAGAGCGTTGCTCGGGCGAAAAATCCGCCATGCTTTCGGCTGCGGAACTTGCTGAGTTTACTTACACGTCCAAAGCCACTAACTGCCGCGGCTGTACCTCCAACTGCAACATCAACATCTTGACCTTTAAGGACGGCGGCAGATTTATTTCGGGCAACAAGTGCGAACGCGGCGCAGGTCAAAAGCCGCAGGACAAAAAGTGGAATATTTACGAGTATAAGTACGAGCGTCTTCTTTCTTGCGTGCCGACCCCGAAAACGGAAAAGGATGCACCCATGTACGCGACGAAATTGCGCGGACGGGTCGGTTTGCCCTTCCAGCTCGTCATGTTTGAACAGCTCCCGTTTTGGAACGCATTCTTTGAAAGCTTGGGGTTTGAACGGGTAATCAGCGATAAGAGCAGCCGCAATTTATATAAGCGCGGTCAACACACGGTGGCAAGCGATACCGTTTGCTATCCTGCCAAACTCATGCACGGGCATATCGAAAGCCTGTTGGACAAGGGTGTGGACTTCATTTTCTATCCCTGCCAAAGCTATAACATCGATGAAGGGGAATCCACCAACCACTACAACTGCCCTGTCGTCGCCTACTATGCCGAACTCTTAAAAGCGAACAACGAACGCTTGACGGATAAAAACTTCCGTGCACCGTATATCGATTTGAATGAACGGAAAACGGCGGTTAGAAACCTCCGTGAATCGTTAAAGGACTACGGTGTGACCACGGCGGAAATCAAAAAAGCTTTAAACGCAGGTTTTGCGGCGCTCGATGCCTACCATGCCGACGTTTGCAAGCGTGGCGAGGAGATTTTGCAAGCCGCTCGCGAACAGGGTAAGCAAACGGTGGTGCTCGTCGGCAGACCCTACCATGCCGACCCCGAAATCAACCACGGTATCGGCAAACTCATCACCTCGCTCGGTCTTGCCGTCCTTTCGGAAGACAGCGTGTTCCAAAAAGCACCCGGGGTAGAGGTCAACGTCCTCAACCAATGGACGTATCACGCGCGTATGTACCGCGCGGCAGAGTTCGCTTGCCGTCACAAGGACGTGCATTTGGTGCAACTCGTGTCCTTTGGTTGCGGTATCGATGCCGTGACGACGGACGAGCTCCGTTCCATTATGGAAAAGAACGGCAAACTGTATACGCAGATTAAAATTGACGAAATCGACAATCTCGGCGTTGTAAAAATCCGTTTACGCAGCATGGTTGCGGCAATCGGCGGAGAAGGAGGTCAAGCATGAAAAAGACGAAAAACGGCGCGGAACGCATAAGTTATAAAGACTACGTCGTTCCTTTCACCGACGATATGAAAAAGGACTATACCATACTCGTCCCCAATATGTTGCCCTATCACTTCAAGGTGATTTTGGACGTTGTTCGGGCGCAGGGCTACAACGTTGTGCTGATGGAAACGGAGGGCAGAGCCATCATTGACGAGGGCTTAAAACACGTACATAATGATACTTGTTACCCCGCCCTTTGCGTCATCGGTCAGTATATCGACGCTTTGAAAAGCGGCAAGTACGACGTAAACAAAACGGCGGTCTTAATCACGCAATCGGGCGGCGGTTGCCGCGCCTCCAACTACGTGCCGCTCATTCGCAAAGCGTTGAAGGCGGAGTTCCCCCAAGTCCCCGTTATGTCCATGAACTTTTCGGGTTTGGAAAAGGGGAACGGCTTAAAAGTTTCCCTGTCTACTATTCTGCGAATGGCATACGGCATCTTTTACGCGGACGGCATCATGAGCCTGTTCAATCAATGCAAACCGTACGCCAAAAACCCCGAAGAGGCAGACCGTGTACGCGACGAATCGATTACTTACGTCCGTCAAATTATTTTAAAGTCGGGCTATCGCAACTATAAAAAGATCATGGGCGAGGTGATTTCTCGTTTCCAAAAAATCGAGCTCGTGCGCACCCCCAAAGTCAAAGTGGGTATCGTGGGCGAAATTTACGTCAAGTATTCGCCGCTTGCCAATTCCAATTTGGAAGCCTTTTTGTATGCGGAGGGTTGCGAACCCGTCGTGCCGGCCCTGATGGACTTTGTGTTGTACTGTATCGTCAATAATATCAACGACGCCAAACTCTACGGCAAAAACAAGGGTACGGCGGTGGTGTACAAACTCGTTTATAAAATTTTGTACAAAATCCAACGCGGTATCATCAAAATGTTCCAAGAGGCAGGGTTCGAGCCGCCGCACGATTTTGAGGAATTGCGCAAGGGCGCGGACAAAGTCATTCACCAAGGCGTAAAAATGGGCGAAGGTTGGCTGATTCCTGCCGAAATGCTCGCCTTGTACGAAAGCGGCACCGAAAACATCGTCTGCGCGCAACCGTTCGGCTGTTTGCCTAACCACATCGTCGGCAAGGGCGCGGCGCGCGCCGTAAAAGCCTTGCACGAGGACGTGAATATCGTGCCGATTGACTACGATCCTTCCGCCACCAAGGTCAACCAAGAAAACCGCTTAAAGCTCATGCTCGCCACCGCAAGGGAACGCCTTGCCGAAAAAACGGCGCATACGGCAGAAAGCACGGCGCAAGAGGCGGATAGCGAACCGCTCGCCGAAGTCGCCGCCGACCAAGCGGAATAACAGTAAATTTATCGCAACAGAAAAGCCTCTGCCGCTCGGCAGAGGCTTTCATTTTTTATGCAGAAAAAATTTCAACGCGTACCCGGTAGGGGGATTGACAAAATCCTTCAACGCATACCTGGTATGGGCATTTATTTCGGAAAACATATTCAACGCATACCTGGTGGCTTATTTTTTTTGCAAAGGCCGCCTTTTTTGTTATCCATGTTTTTCGGGCAAAAAATCCCAATAGCGCACGGGCATGTGTCCGCGCATTTGCTTTTCGCGCGCGGTGGTGGTGCGCTCGTTCACGGTGACGGCATGGTAATACCCCTTCCACAGCGTTTGCCAAGCCTCCTCGTCGGCAGAAATGCAAACGGCGGCGTCTTGCAACGGCGCAACAAAAATCCGCCTTCCGTCGTACACCGCCGCTTTTTTGCGGCGCACATCGTGCAACACAAAGGGGAATTGCGGAAAGCGCGCCCGAAAGTGCGGCGCAAGCAGGTCGCAAATATCGCTATCGGGGGAAAGGGGCGCGTACAAAGCATCGCTTTCCGTTTCGATAAAGCGGACGAACCCGTGAAACAGGTGAATTTCGTTGGTTACTTTTTTTATCGTTTCCACGGCGGTAAACACGTCGGGGTCGGCAAGTCGTCGGTTGACGGGGCGCTTGCGCTTGGCAACCTGCTTAAAATATCGGTAGGCGATTTGCGCCTTATTGGGGTTGCCGCTCCGCCACAACAAATCGAAGTCGCTTGCAAAATGCTTATCGTAGGCAGAAAGCCGCGCCGCCGCCCGTTCCGCCACGCAGTCGTCTGTTTCCACTGTCTTTTGCGTCGTGCCCAACGCAAGTTGCAATTCGCCGCTCGTCAAATACCCTTCTTCGTCGGGGTACGCTTGGCAAAACGCCGTCAAAAATCCGTTTTTCGTTCCGTCAAAAAAGTAAACCATACTTCCCTTTCCCTATAAAAAGTTCATCGCATACTTGGTTGCCGCATTTTTATTCCATCGCATACTTGGTAGCCCCTTACCCGTGCCTAAAAAGGGGATTATAATTGCCCCGTCAGCGCAACGCGCGCCTCTTGCGGCGTGGACAGGGCAGAAAACAAGTTCAGCTGTTCCGCGCTTTCCTGCGTTTCCGCGGCGGTTAGCAATCCCTTGATTGCGCCCTCGTTTTTTGCCCCGAAAAACTTTCCGTCGCAGGTGATAAAATGCCGCGCCCGCTTCAAAGACACACGCATTTTCTGCAAGGACTCAAAGGACAGCTTGCAATATTTCCTTGCCTCTAAAATTTTGTACGCATTCTTACTGCCGATCCCCGGCACACGCAACAGCGTTTCCAACGGCGCGCGGTTGATTTCCACGGGGAACAGGTGCATATTCCGCAACGCCCAAGCGCATTTCGGGTCATATTCCATTGCCAAATTTTCGCCGTCGCCCACAATTTCTTCCACGGAAAACCCGTAAAACCGCAACAGCCAATCCGCCTGATACAAGCGGTGTTCGCGCAGCTGTCCTGCCCCGACCTGCGGCAACAGCTTGTCTTGCACCACGGGCAGATAGGACGAGTAATAAACACGCTTCAACCCGTTTTTACGGTACAACGCTTGCGACAGCCGCAAAATCTGCCCGTCCGCTTCGGGTGACGCGCCAACAATCAGTTGCGTAGTCTGCCCTGCAGGCAAAAAATATCCCTTTGCTTGACCTTTTCTTTTTTCTTCGCGGAATTGCTCCGTCTGCACCGCCAGCGAACGCATAGGCAACAGCAAACTCTCTTTGCTCTTTTGCGGCGCAAGCAATTTCAGGCTCTTTTCCGTAGGCAATTCCACGTTATAACTCATACGGTCGGCGAATTTCGCCGCCTCTCGCATCAGCTTCTCGTCCGCTTTAGGAATTCCCTTCAAATGGATATACCCGTGAAAGCCGTATTCCGTGCGCAGCTTTTTCACCACCAACACCAAACGCTCCATGGTATAATCGGGATTTTTGCACACGGCAGAGGACAAAAACAGCCCCTCGATATAATTCCGTTTGTAAAAATCCATGGTCAGCTCGCAAATCTCGTCGGGGGTCGCCGTCGCCCTCGGCACGTCTGCGCTCACACGGTTGGGGCAGTATTTGCAATCGTACACGCAATCGTTGCTGAGCACGATTTTCAATAACGATATGCACCGCCCGTCGGGCGTGAACGAGTGGCAACACCCCGAAACGTACCCATTTCCCATGCCGCCTTGGTTGGTGCGGTTGCTGCCCGATGACGAACACGACACGTCGTACTTTGCGCTCTCCGTTAAAATTTTCAGTTTCTCTTCGGTAATCATACCCATAGTATACACCACCCGTTCTAAAAAGTCAAACATTTGTTCGTATTTTTGCGCAAAAAATTTTTTATGTATTCGCTTGACATTTTCCTTGGTTGCTTGTTATAATGGACTTGCAACAAATGAGGGGGTAACGGGCGCAGAACGCGCGGCAAGTCAACAACACGGATCGGTTAAGGGTCTGGCTTGCCTTAATTTGTGAGACTCGTCGGCAGGTTTTGTCGCGCGGGTTTCGGGTGAAAGTATCAGAAACGGAAAGGGACGCGGCAACCGCCGCGCCCCGTTTTTTATGCCGCAAAGCAAACGCAATGCTTGGCTTTGTAAGCAAAATCCCGTTCGTTCTTGCAAAATACCCCAAAAGGAGAAAAAATAAAATGGTAACGGCAATTTTGATGTTGCTTGCAGGCGTCGGCGTGTTCATCGCAGGTATGAATATGCTGAGTCAAGGACTGGAAAAGAGCGCAGGCGGCGGTTTGAAAAAAATGCTCGGCAAAATCGGCGGCAATCGCTTGGCAGGCGCCGGTATCGGCGCAGGCGTCACGGCGATTATCCAAAGTTCGTCCGCCACCAGCGTCATGGTCATCGGCTTTGTCAACGCAGGGGTGATGAGCCTGTTCCAAGCCACCTCTATCATCATGGACGCAAACATCGGTACGACGATTACGGGCATCATCGTGTCCTTAAAATCCTTGCCGATCGGCGAATTTGCGGCGGCGCTCGCCTTCATCGGTGTCATGATGACCTTTTTCAAAAAGGATTCCGTCAAACAAATCGGCGGCATTTTGGCGGAAGGGCACTGCAACATAGAGCTCGGCCCGTATTTCACCTCGACCGTTGCCGATTTAGAGCGTGTTGCCGACCACCTTGTCAACGTCGGTTACAGCATTTTGAACCCGACGGGTTCGCAAAGCGAAGCCAAAAAAGCGTAACAAAAAGCCTAAGCGGCTTTGTTTATGCAAAACAATCCATCTACGAAATTTCCGGTGGACTCACGCAGCATTTTTCAACAAAATTTGAGGTTGATTTGAGGGTGGCTTTCTTTTTAAGTGCTATACTATACTTATGAAAGTATGAATTTTTTGGGAGTGTACTATGCAAAAGAAACGGAAATGGTATTTTCGGCTGATTAAAAAGCTGACAAAGTGTAAATATAAACAGCCGACGTTTGTCTTTTTGGGCGAAAAATTTACAAACAGCAGTATCGTGCTTAGCAATCACGAGGGTACGGACGCCCCGATGTCCATGGAAATTTATTACGATGCACCCCTTCGAATGTGGGGCGCGCACGAAATGAATTCGGGCTTGAAAAAGATGTACAAATACCAAACGGAAGTGTATTATCACCAAAAAAAGGGTTGGAATTTGCACTTAGCGCGGCTGTTCTGCTTGCTGGCAAGTCCGTTGACCAACCTCTTTTATAAGGGGCTGGAGCTGATTTCTACCTATCACGACAGCCGATTTTTAATCACCTTGCGTGAAAGCGTGCAAGCCTTACGCAACGGCGATAATATCGTCATCTTCCCCGAAGATTCTAAAAACGGGTATTTGGCGGAGTTGGAAGGGTTTTACCACGGCTTTGCTTCGCTTGCCGAACTTTGCGAAAGGAAGGGCATCGACGCACCCATTTACGTCACCTATTTCCGCAAAAGCGACCGCAAATATATCATCGATAAGCCCGTGTACTATCGTGATTTGAAGTCGGAAGGGCTTTCGCGAGAGGAGATTGTGCAAAAGCTTTTGGAGCGGTGTAACGAGCTGGGCAAAATGCAGTTCGATATTCCCAAAAAGACCAAGGAATATTTCGTGAAAACGGAATCTTGCCCCGAAGGCGAAGTGGCAGTGGGGGAATTTTTGGCGAAAAATGAATAAAAAATAACTTTTTGCAAAGAATTTTCAGAAAGTAAAGCAAAAATGCTTGCATTTTTTTTCAAAATACAGTAATATAATAAGGCGCTTTGTGAGGAGCGCCTTTACGAATGCAGAGATGTCTGAGTGGTTTAAGGAGCACGATTGGAAATCGTGTGACTGGGAAAACTGGTCCGGAGGTTCGAATCCTCTTCTCTGCGCCAAACAAAAAGAACACCTTTCGGGGTGTTCTTTTTGTTTTATGTAGGGAACGTGAGCAGAGGACTTTCCGATGTGACGGAGGTTCGCACGAGTCGGCAAACGGGCGGCTTTGGGGACTATCCGCGCGGTCGGCCTTGTCGCCGATGCTTTGCTTAAAAAACAATAACCTCTTCTCTGCGCCGTTATTTGTGGCAAAAACAAACGATTGATAGTCGTTTGGCGGGTCGCGCTGCTAAAAGCGCGAATCCTCTTCTCTGCGTCTTTGTTCGTTTTCCTGTGTTGCGTGTGTCATACCGTCTTGCAACCGACCGACGTTTTTGTTATTCCTTGTCATACCGACCGAGCGTGAGCGAGCGGAGTGTGTCTTGCAAGCGGAGCTTGCAGACAGTAAACCTAACGTTTGACGTAGATTTACTGCGTTGCCAACGGGTTTTGAGTTGCCGCGTATGGGTAATTGCGTTTAAGATACGCTCCCTTCGCCGCAAGGCGGCTCAGTCGGTATGACACGGAAGGAATTTGTGTGACAGGTTTAGGTAAGGGGCAGGTGTGCGATGAAAAATGAAAGGGGGTACCAGGTACGCGTTGAATTTTTGAGGAATGTGGGGCGGTATGACACACACCGACCGAAAGAGGGGAAGGAAAAGCAGCCTTGCGAAAATGCAAGGCTGCGTACTTTTTCAAAAGGTTTTCCGCTGGTTAGGGGGAACAAGGTAATCCGCAAATTAGGTGTTCTGTTTTTCGGGGACGTAGCAGTTGCAAGCCGTGCCGTCGGGCAAAAAGCCCGTGTCCGAGCAACGCTTGCACCGGAATTGCGGCTGTAATTGTGATTCCTTAATGCCCATGCTGTCCAACAACGCTTTGCGTTCGGCGGTGAGTGCCGCTTTTTTGCTTTGCAATTCGGGCAGTTTTGCCGGTTCGAATACCTCGGCTTTGGCAAGCGAAAATTCCATTTTGGAAAGGTCGCTGACGAGCTGTTTAAACCGTGCGTTTGCGTTGGCTTTCGCCAAATATTTTTCCGCTTTTGCTTGTGCCTTTTCACGCAGCAATGCGTAATGCCGCTCTCTGTCCGCCTTGGCATTTGCCGCTTCCACAGTGGGGTTGACGAAGGTTTTTGCCGCCGACGTGGTGGGGGCGGAGGGGATATCCGCAATGCGGAACACCGATTTTTGTTTCCATTCTGAAAGAATTTTGTTCATGTACGGAATGGGGTTTGCGCCGCTCGCGCTCCGTTTTGCCGCCTCTAAAATCATCTCGTCGTCGAAGCCCCACGTCCGCCACGTGCGCACCAGCTCCAAATTCGCCGCCGACTTGCGCAAGCCGCCGCAAATGGCTTGGATTTTGGTGAACATCTTTAACTCGTCGTTCTTTTCGCGCAAGTACGCTTTGACCCCTTCGGCGGACACGATGCCGTTTTTGAACAGCGTGCGCACCGTTTCGTGCATGTTTTCAAAGTCGCCGCGTTCCGTTTTCAAGCAATAGAGGGCGATGTCCAAAAGCGAACTTTCTTCAAAGCCGTACGAATACCATTTTTCTACGTATTCTTCGATGTACGTGGCAGGGTTTTGAATTTTGACGCCCAACTTTCTGCCCAAGCGGAAGGTGAGGTTTGCCAACGTTTCCCGATCGGAAAGGTAGCTTTCGATTTCTTTGGGTTCGATCTTGCCCTTGGTGCGCAATTCTTCCAACGTGAAATCGAGAGAGTTCATGCTGCCGCGTTTCTGCTTTTTCGCCGCCACCAAAATCCCTTCGCGCGAGAAGCCGAATTTGTCCGTCCATTTTGCGTACAGAGAGTAGTCGGATTCGTCGGGGTTGCGTTGGGAAAGACCGAGCGCGCTGTACACGGCGAGTACGTCGCCTTCGTGGGCGTTGTAGTTGGAAAGTTCGGTTTCCACCTGTTCGTAGGTGAAAAATCCGTCGCGAATCAGCTTTTTCGCCTTGTTGAAAATGTAGGCAGGGGACACGGACGAGCCCTGTTTGGTGATGCAATATTCCGCAACCAACAAAAAGGCTTGCGGCTGCATTTCGTTTTCTTCCAAAAAGCGCATATACTTGATGTAGTCGTTGGCGGAAATGAATTTGCCCACCTTTTGCATTTTGCGTTGCAATTCCTTGTTGAAATCGCCGTACTGCTCGTACTTCGTCTTTTTGGGTCTGCCGACGGCGGAGCGCACGGGCAGATATTGCACGGTCAAAGGGGATTTGGCTAAAATTTCAACCAAGTCGTAATCTTCCCAAAAGGCGTACGCTTCGGCGATTTTTTCTTCCGTCGTGTTCAGCACTTCTGCCATGGCGCGTGCGGAAAATTCGTGGTCGGCGTTTTGGCAGAGCATCAGCCCGTACAAATACACCTGCACCGCAAAGCCGTCCGCTTCGGGCAAGTATTTGGTGATGAATTTGTTTTCAATGACGGTATACGCGTTGTCTACGTCCTTAGACAGTGTGCAAAATGCCATAATTTCTCCTTGCGTACCTATGGTACGTTCCGTTGTGCCTATTCTTTGGCGTGGTTATTGTGGATTTGTCGCCCGAAAGCGGAATTTTTTCCGCCGCTGTGTGAAAGTATGGGGGAATTTGAGAAAAATTTTCCACTTTCTTTTCTCTTTCCTTGCATTATTTTGAAAAGTAGTGTATAATGAAAGGGTATATGATTTCTTTCGTATAGGCGAGGGTAGGTATATTATACAAGTTTTCGAGGACAAAAGCAAGGCATTTGCAACTTTTTTAGGCAAAAACTTTTTTTCTCGGCGACAAAACCCAAAAACACAAATCATCGGACGGAAGGCACAGTGGACGGAAAATCGATTGTAAGCGCGGTAAGCTTATTCAAAAAATTTAATCAATCGACCTTGTTGGACGCACGGGAAGACTGCGTGGAAGAACGTGAGGGAGTACGCTTTTCGTTACTTTCGTACAACGCACACGCTGCCGTGGACGGTTGCGTTCGGGTGCAAGCCCGTTTTGCTCGCCCGATTTCTGGCGGAACCGTGCCTGCCGTACTCTTTTTGCCCGACGTGAAACAGACGGTGGACGAGGATTTGTTCCGCTATTTCTGTAAAAGAGGGTATGCCGTGCTAGTGCCCGATTACGCAGGGTATCTGACGGGGGACGAGGCGCTGCCGCATTACCGCCCCGAACCCGAAAACGGCGAAAGCACAGAAGGTTTGGAAACGGACGAGAAAAACTCCGTGGCGGATACGACTCAAACGGCGGAAAGCCCAGAAAGCGTAGAAACGGAAGCCGAAGAAAAGGCGGAACGCACTTGGCAAAATGCGGAAGTGCGCACCCGTTATCCCCGTTCGCTTGCCTATGGCAACTATGCGTTTGCGCGCGGCTTGCGGGATTTGGAATTTTTAGAGGCTGAGAACACGACGGGGTTCGAGTGGACGTACGTTGCGTTTGCTTCCGTGCGATACTTAAAAGAGCGCAAGGATGTTGGCGAAGTCGGCGTGGTCGGCGTGCGCGTGGGGGGCGAGTTGGCTTGGCACGTAATGCTTTCTTCCGACGTGAAATGCGGCGTACCCATTAATGCGGCAGGCTGGTATTCCTTTCGGCATATTCCCAAATTCGGCGACGATATTGCCCACAATTTAAGCGACGATCGTCACCGCTATATTGCCGCTTGCGAGGCGCAGTCCTACGCGCCGTACGTCAAATGCCCCGTGCTGATGTTGTGCGCTTTGCACGACAAGATGTTTGACCCCGACCGTGCCTACGACACCTATTCCCGTATCGGGTATGCGGAGGGGAACGCGTTGCATTATTCGCCTATCGGCGGCGATTGTATCGGCCCCGACGGCTTGGTGGATTTGCAACTGTTTTTAGAAAAGAATTTGAAGGGCAGAGAGATTTATTTGCCCGATACCTTGAATATCAAAATGAAAGAAAGTCCCGACGGCTTGCAAATCTTGGTCGAAAGTGACGAGGAAGGCTTGTTGGAGGAGGCGGGCGTGTTCTACGCCGAAGGGGACGTGAACGGAAGGTCCATTTACCGTGACTGGAGGCAGGTGTATAAGACGGAGGACAGACAGGTCCAAAACGGGCAGTTCCGCTGTTTGGTGAAACCGTACGCAGGTGCGACGGCGGCGTTCGCGTTTGCCTATGCAAAATATATCAACGGATTTTGCGTGATGTCTAAAATTACATCCAGACGCCTGAACGGCGATCCTTCCGCCGTGCGTAACCGTGTTTTGTGCGGCAGTGGCGAAACCGATTGTTTCCGTGTATTGCGGTATCGCGACGAGGCAATCGGCGGCGTATTTTTGGAAAAGGAGATTTTGCCCGATATGTCGGTTGGGTACGGCGGCATTGTCGGTGCGTATGCCAAGGGCGGTATGCGCAGTTACAAGGTCAACGCCCCGGAATTTGCCCCCAAGGAAAACGATTTGTTACAATTTGAAGGGTATTCCGCGCAGACGCAGGAACTCCGCGTGGTGGCGGAAACGAGCGGCGAGGACGCGCAACGTTACGTGTGTATCGTACCCGTCCGAGGCGGCGGAAAGTGGAAACGGATTCTTTTGCGCCCTGCTGAATTCAAGGGCGTGACGACGGGCAGACCGCTGAAGAGTTTTTCCCTTGTCCGCGCGTTGGAATTTGCGTGCGACGGCGAGGAAAAAGAGTTTGCAATCACCGACGTTTTGTGGCTGTGAGTTGCCGCAATTTTTCGGGAAAGGAGATAGGCGTGTACGCGTTGAACGACAAAGTGACCATGAAAAAGCCGCACCCGTGCGGCGGCGCGCAGTGGCAAATCGTGCGGCTGGGTGCAGACGTGAAATTGCAGTGCGTAACCTGCGGTAGATACGTCAATTTGACCCGTGGCGAGCTGACTCGCCGCGCCAAAAAAATAGAAAAAGCAGAATGCAAGGACGAGGGAGCATGAAAGTAAAAAGTTTGCGGAAGAGCCCGTTATACGAGGAGCGGTTCCGCTTTGGAGAAAAAATATCCAACCTCATTTTTTATCTTTTCCTAATCGTTATCGTGGCATCGATGGCGCTGGGGACGTTCTATCTTCGCAAAAACTTCGGCGGCGTGATCGTCAACGGCAATTCTATGTGCAACACCCTGTATTCGGGGGAGAAGCTGGTGATGAAGTACGTGGTTGGCACGGAAGTCAAGCGCGGCGACATCGTGGTGGTGTACGTGGGCAACTATCCCGAATTTCAACGGGACGGCACCGATCACCTGATTAAGCGGCTGATTGCCGTGGAAGGGGATAAGGTGAAGTGCGAGGACGGGCAAATCCGTATGCAATACGGCGGCGTAGGCGAATGGGTGGATTTGTACGAACCGTATGCCTATTACACCGACAAACTTGCCTATGACTTTGCGGAATACACAGTGGGCGAAGGAGAGGTGTTTTTCCTTGGCGACAACCGCAACCACAGCCAAGACAGCCGCTATCAGGAAGGACATTCCCGTTTGAATCGGTTGTACAAGGCGGAGGACATCATCGGCGTTGTGCCGACGTGGAATATCGAACACGAGAAATTTTTAGAGTTCTTCTTTTTCCGTTAATCGATAAACGGAATACTAAAAAATATTTATACCAAAAGCAAATGTAACCCGTGGCCGCGGCGTTACGAAGGAGGAAATTATGGCAATTCAAATTACGTCAGACAGCACTTGCGATTTAGGGCATCTTGTAGCGGAACGCAACATCGGCATTTTGCCTTTGACTGTGACCTTGGGCGAAAAACTTTACCGCGACGGCGTGGATATTACCCCCGAGGACATTTTTAATTTTGTGTCCGAAACGGGTGTTTTGCCCAAAACATCTGCGCCCAGCATCGGCGAATACGAAGAATTTTTCGGCAAATATGTGGAGAAGGGTGACGAGGTCATTCACTTTAACATTTCCGCAAAGAGTTCGGGGTCGCATAATATGGCGAAACAGGCGGCGGAAAGCTTTGGCGGCAAAGTCCGCGTGATCGATTCGATGGCGCTTTCGTCGGGGCAGGGTCTGTTGGTTATGAAGGCGGCGGACATGCGCGACAACGGCTGTTCTGCGGACGCGATTGAGGAGGCAATCAACTCGATTAAGCTGCGTGTGAACACCTCGTTCGTGCCCGATCGGTTGGATTATTTGTACAAGGGCGGTCGCTGTTCTAAAATGGAAATGTTCGGCGCGAACGTGTTGAAAATTCACCCCTTGATTCAAATGGAGGACGGAAAGCTGGTGCCCGGCAAAAAGTATCGCGGAAAAATGTCCTTTTTGATTAAGCAATACGTAGAAGATTTGCGCGCGATGTATCCGAAATACGAAAAGACGCGTTGCTTCGTCACCCATTCCTCGGCGGATCGCGCCTTGGTGGATGCGGCAATTGCCAAAGTGAAGGAATTGTTCGATTTTGACGAGATTATTGAAACGGTGGCAGGGTCTATCATCACCAGCCATTGCGGAAAGGGCACGCTGGGCGTGTTGTTCATTTACGAATAATTTTCGTTGATGCCCCTGAAAGGGAAAAAATTACTATGCAACCCAAGCCCGAATACGGGCAAAAAAAGGAAATAACAGAATATGGAAAAAATGACAACCGTTTATACCGACGCCGATTATTTGGCGGTATATAAACAGAAAAAGAAGTTGTGGGCGATTTTTTGCGTAGCGACGGTGGCGTATTTGGCGTTTGCGATTGCGTGGCTGTGCTATCACATCTCGTTGCCCTACAAAGACCCCATGCAAAATTTAGCAAAGGCGATGGTTTGGTCGGCGACGGCGGTGTACGTCGTGCTGATTTTTCCTTACCTTGCCATTAAGTACAGCCGCGTTCGTCGGTATTATCGCTTGCTTGGCTTCCTTTCCGAAGGATTGAAGAACGAGGAAAAGAATTACTTCTATTGCTGGGAAGAGAAATCGTTACAAAAGGACAACATCGACGTGGTGGGCTGCGTGTTTGAAACGTGGAACAAAAAGAAGTGCGAATGGATGGACAGAGAGGCGTATTTCGATTTGGAAAAGCCCCAACCCGAATTCGACAGCGGCGATTACGTGCAGTATGTGACCCAAAGCAACTTCATCGTGCAATATCGAATTCTGCAAAAGCAGGCGTTGGAGTTTGAAGAGGTGGACGAGGAAGCCGAGCTTGAAACGGAACTCGAAACGGCGGAAACGGATACGGCGGAAGGCGCAGAATCCGTAAGCGAAAGCGACACCGAAGAAACGACGACGGAAGTTACCGCAATCGAAGAAGCTTACAACTAAATACAAACAATCCTGCCCCCAAGGCAGTGATTTATATAGGCACACAGGCAAAAACGGCGTTCGGCAACGGACGAGGACAGACAGCGCGGAGGAGAGAGTATGCGAGCAGTCGTCACGGTAACAGGCAAGGACAAAAAAGGCATTATTGCCAAGGTAAGTGCGTTTTTGGCAGAACGCGGTGTAAACGTGGAGGATATTTCGCAAACGATTATGAGCGAATATTTCGCCATGATTATGATTGTGGACTTAAAAGAGGCAACCGAACCCCTTTCGGACATCGCCAAGGAATGTGCGGAAATGGGCAGGGAAATCGGTATGACCATCTACGTCCAACATGAGGATATTTTTAATGCCATGCACAATGTGTAAATCGTGAAACGGAGAAGAGAGTATGTTTAACAGTAACGACGTTTTAGAAACGATTGCCATGGTGCAAGAGGAGCATTTGGACATCCGTACCATTACGCTTGGGCTTTCGTTGCTCGGCTGTATTCGTGACAGCGCGGAGGAAACAGCGCGGAAGGTGTACGATTTGGTATGCAGCAAGGCGGAAAACATTGTGCGCGTTGCCGAAAATCTTTCGGGTGAGTACGGCATTCCCATTGTCAACAAGCGTGTTTCCGTTACGCCCGTCAGCTTGCTTTGCGCGGCGTTCCCCGAAAAAGCTCCGTTAATCGGCAAGGCTTTGGACGATGCGGCGGCAAATTTGGGTATTGACTTTTTGGGCGGCTATTCTGCGCTGGTGCATAAGGCTACGGCGGAGTACGAGCGCGCGTTTATCCGTACCATTCCCCAAACGTTGGCACAGACGCAACGGCTTTGCGCTTCCGTCAACGTTGGGTCGACCAAGTCGGGCATCAATATGCAAGCGGTGCAGATGATGGGCGAGGCGTTTAAGGAAGCCGCGCTTTTGACCAAGGACAAAGACGGTATCGGCGCGGCGAAGCTTGTCGCTTTTTGTAACGCAGTGGAAGACAACCCCTTTATGGCAGGCGCGTTCCACGGCGTGGGCGAGGCGGACGTGGTGGTGAATGTCGGCGTGTCCGGCCCCGGCGTGGTGAAACACGCGTTGGAACAGAACCCTGCGGCGGATTTGACGGAGGCGGCGGAAATTATCAAACGTACCGCTTTCAAAATTACGCGTGCCGGTCAGTTGGTGGCACAACAAGCGGCGAAACAGCTGAACGCGCAGTTCGGCATCGTCGATTTGTCCCTTGCGCCTACCCCTGCCATGGGGGATTCTGTGGCGCAGATTTTGGAAGAATTGGGCGTCGGCACGGTGGGCGGACATGGTACGACAGCCGCGTTGGCAATGCTGAACGATGCCGTGAAGAAGGGTGGCGTTATGGCGTCTTCCCGTGTGGGCGGACTTTCGGGCGCGTTCATTCCTGTTTCCGAAGATATCGGCATGATCAAGGCGGCGGAGTCGGGCAAAATCACCTTGGATAAGTTGGAGGCGATGACCTGTGTTTGCAGTGTGGGGTTGGATATGATTGCAATCCCCGGCGACACCCCTGCCACGACCATTGCGGCGATGATTGCGGACGAGGCGGCAATCGGTATGATCAACAACAAAACCACGGCGGTGCGCATTATCCCTGCGCCGGGCAAAGGCGTGGGGGATCAGGTCAGCTTCGGCGGCTTGCTGGGCAGAGCGCCCGTGTTGCCCGTGCACGACAACGACGCTTCGCGCCTCATATTGCGCGGCGGCAATATTCCTGCACCCATTCACAGTTTCAAAAACTAAAACGACCCTACCAGGTACGCGTTGAACGCGTTTTCGGGTAGGCTTGGATAAATTGAAAAATAATTAGTAAAGGAGAGAAATTACTATGGAAAGAAATGAAGTCCCTCAAAATTTGAAGTGGAAAACCAGCGACATTTTCGAGTCTGACGAGGCTTGGGAAAAAGAGTATAAGGCTGTGGACGAATTGTACAGCGCGTATGATTTTGAAGCCGCTTTCAAGGGCAAACTCGGCAACAGAGATACCTTGCTTGCGTACTTTAAGATGCAAGACGAAATGTCCATTCGCATGGAAAGATTGTATCTGTACGCGCATATGCGTTCGGACGAGGACGTGCGCAACTCCAAATACACCTCCTATGCGGCAAGCATGGGCAGCATGATCTCCCGTGTGTTCGCAAAAATTTCCTTTGTTGAACCCGAACTCACTGCGCTTGACGAGTCCGTTTTGAAGGGCTACGTAGCCGAAGCGGAAAACAACCCCGAATCTCCGTTTTTCCCTTATGAATACAGTCTCCGCCAAGTTTTGCAGAGCAAGGCGCACGTGTTGAGCGAAGGGGAAGAGCGCATTATGACCCTCAGTGGCGACGTGATGGGCGGCTTCCAAAAGGTATTCTCTATGTTGGATAACGCCGACCTCAATCTGCCCAAGGCAAGCTTCAACGGCGAAGAAATTCAGATGAGCCACGGTATGTACGGTATGGTGCTCCACACCGGTACGCCCGAAGAAAGAAGAACGTGGTTCAAAAAGTATTACGAAGCGTATATTAAACTGATTGACGCAATCACGCAGACCTATTACGGCAACGTGAAAAAGAACGTGTTTAATAAGACCGTCCGCAAGTACGATAGCTGCATGGCGATGGCAATGGAACGCGAGGACGTAAGCCCCGTTGTATACAACAACTTGATTGAAGCGGTACACAACGCATGGCCTACCATGCACCGTTATATCCGTTTGCACAGAGATGCAATCGGTTTGCCCGAACAGCACATGTACGACTTGTACATTCCCCTTGTAGACAATGCGGAAATTAAACTTCCCTTTGACGAAGCGTACAACGTGGTTATCGAAGGTCTTGCGCCTTTGGGTAAGGATTATCAAGAACTGCTCCGTCGCGGCAAAGAGGAAGGCTGGATTGACGTATGCGAAACGGAGGGTAAGCGTAGCGGCGCGTACTCCACGGGTTCGTACGGCGTGCACCCCTATGTGCTTTTGAACTATCAACCTACCACCAACGATATGTTCACCGTTGCACACGAAATGGGGCACTCCATTCACACCTATAAATCCAACGAATCGCAACCCTATGCAAAATCCAACTATACCATTTTCCTTGCGGAAATTGCTTCCACTGTCAACGAAGTGTTGCTGTTGAAACATTTGTACAAGACGACGGACGACAAGAACTTGAAGAAGTACTTGCTCAACTACTACATCGATATGTTCCGCACCACGCTGTTCCGTCAGACGATGTTTGCCGAATTTGAGGCTATCGCGCACGACACGGCGGAAAAGGGTACGCCTTTGACCAAGGAAGTGCTTTGCGACGCTTATTATAAGCTCAACCAAGAATACTACGGCGACGGCGTTATTCACGACGAGGAAATCGCGTACGAATGGGCAAGAATTCCCCACTTCTATACGGCTTTCTACGTATATAAATACGCAACGGGTATTACGTCGGCAATCTCCATTGCGAAGCGTATTTTGACGGAAGGCGAACCTGCCGTGAAGGATTATTTTGAATTCCTTTCCGCAGGCGGTTCTACCGACCCCGTATCGATTTTGAAGAAAGCGGGCATTGACCTGACGACGAAAGCGCCTTTTGAAGCGGCTATGCAAGAATTTGAAAGCACGTTGGACGAGTTGGAAAAATTGTTAAAAGAATAAAAACGGATAGGGCAGGTACGCGTTCATCGCGTACCTTCCCGCCACTTTTAAGGAGGAAATATTGTGGCGAAAGACGTAAATACCATGCCGTATAACCGCGATGCGGAAATGGCGCTTTTGGGCTGTATGCTCATCGATACCGAAATCACGTCCGAGCTGATAGAAAAATTAAAGGACGAAGATTTTTATCAAGAATCCCATCAATATATTTTGCGCGCGATGCAACGGGTATTCAACAGCCGTAAGCCCGTCGACCTTGTCACCGTGGCGGACGAGCTGGAAAACGAGGCTGCGTTGGAAAAGGCGGGCGGCATTGTCTACCTGACCGAACTTGCGCAAATGATGCCCTCGGCGGCAAACTATAAATCGTATTATGAAATTGTCACGCGCGACAGCGTTAACCGCAGATTGATCCGCGCGTCCCGTAAAATTATCGAAAATTCCATGGCGAGCGCAGACGAGAAAGACTCGTTGGCGTTTGCCGAAAAATCTATATACGACATTTCCAAACAGACCGAACGCTCTGCGCTTTTGGGCATGAACGACGACGATATTATCGGCGAAGTGCTGCATAAATTTGAGCAGTTGCAAAGCGACCAAAACGCATTCCGCGGTATTCCCACGGGCTTTAAGCGATTGGACAAGATGACTAACGGTTTGCAGGCAGGCGCATTGATTGTCCTTGCCGCCCGTCCCGGTATGGGTAAAACTTCGCTTGCGATGAACCTTGTGGAACACGCGGCTTTGACGGCAGGCAAGACCTGCGCCGTATTCTCGTTGGAAATGCCCCGTAACGAAATTGTACAGCGTTTGATTTGTTCGTATGCCAAAGTCAGCATGAAGAACGCCCTTTCCGGCGAGCTTTCGCAAAAGGAATGGAAACGCTTGATGTTGGCGGCGGATCAGCTGAAAAAGAGTAAAATCTACATTGACGATTCGTCGCGCGTGACCCCTGCGGAAATTCTTTCCAAGTGCCGCCGTTTGAAGACGACGGAGGGGGGCGTGGATATGATTATGATCGACTATATCCAGCTTATGTCCAGCGGCGATTCTAAAATGGCAGGCAGCGAAAATAGACAACAGGAAGTTGCTTCCATTACCCGTGACTTGAAAATCATGGCAAAAGAGCTTTCCGTGCCCGTAATCGCGCTGTCCCAGCTCCGTCGTATTCAGTCCAAAGAACCGCAACTTTCCGACTTGCGTGAATCGGGCGCTATCGAGCAAGACGCCGACATTGTTATGTTCATCAGCCGTCCCGAAGCGATTGCCACGAGAGAGGAAATCGACGCGGGCAAGGTCGTCAAAGGCGCGGCGGAACTCATTCTTGCCAAGCACAGAGCGGGCGAACAGGGGCGCGTTTCGTTGAAATTCATCGGCGAATACACCAAGTTCGTGGACGTGGACGATCAGAACCGAGAGGACGAGCCGCCGCAGTACGGCGTGACGCCGCCCGTGTACGACGATGACGACGAGGAGTATGCTCCCCCCGAGGACGACTACGGCATGCCCGAACCGCCCCCTGCAAGAAAGAGCGATTTGAAACGGGCGGACGATGATGAGTTGCCCTTCGATTGATTTTGAACTTTGCGCGCGGAAAACGACGCGCGGCATTATGCGCCGATAAGCGCAAACAGAGGCTTTTTATGCAAACGAAAATTATGCCGATTACGCCGAATAGTTTGGCGGAGGCAAAAAACATCATATTCCAAGGCGGTGTTGTGGCAATGCCCACCGAAACGGTGTACGGCTTGGGCGGCAATGCCTTGGACGATAGCGCGGTGAAGCGGATTTTTGAAGTGAAGGGCAGACCGAACGACAATCCGTTGATTGCGCACGTGCATACCGATTACGATTTGTCGAAAATTATCGATTACGATCCGCCGTATGCAAAGCAACTTCGGCAAGCTTTTTTGCCGGGGCCGCTCACGCTGGTGTACCCGTCTACGGGCAAGGTCAGTCCTTACGTATCGTGCGGACTCAACACCTTGGCGGTGCGCGTGCCGTCGCATACGGGCGCGCAAGCGTTTTTACGCACGGTGGATATTCCCGTCGTTGCGCCCAGTGCTAACCTTTCTAAGCACGTCAGCCCCACTTCGGCGCGGCATGTGTACGAGGATTTTGAAGGAAAAATCCCTTTGATTTTGGACGGCGGCGAGTGTGAGGGTGGGATCGAGAGCACGGTTTGCGACGTGACGGGGGACGTGCCCGTGATTTTGCGCCCAGGGTTGATTACGCAAGCGATGATTGCCGAAGTTGTCGGCGAATGTGGCATGTACGTACCTGATTTTGCGTCGGGCGAAAAGGTGAAAAGCCCCGGACTTTTGTATAAACACTACTCTCCACGCTGTCAAACGGCGTTGTATACCGCAACCGAAAGGGCGGAAGCCGCCGCGTATTGTGCGGTGCAAAAAGCGTCGGGAAAACGGGTGGCGGTCTTGTGCGAAAATGCCGTAACGTCTGCCTTTTCTGAATACACCGTGCTGGATTTGGGCGAAAGCGAAACGCAAATGGCGGCGCGGTTGTACGCGCTATTGCGCGAGGCGGAAAAGGTGTGCGACGTGCTGGTGGCAATCGAACCCAAAAAGACGGACGGGGTAATGCTCGGCGTGTTGAATCGGTTGCGCAAGGCGTGCGTTTCTACGGATATTCTGCATAAGTAATCAAGTTTTTTTTGGGCGGAATTGCCTTGAAAAACGGAAAACGGGGGTAGCAGGTACGAGATGACGAAAAAAAGTAGCAAAAAAAGCGACAAAAAAATTATATTCGTTTGCACGGGCAACACCTGCCGTTCGCCCATGGCAGAGGCAATCCTTTGCAAGGTGCTTAAAGAGCGGAATTTGAAAGGCTTTTCCGTGTCGTCGGCAGGCATTGCCGCGCGGCAGGGGGACGGAATCAACCCCAAATCCGCACAGGTGTTGGCGGAAAACGGCATACCGTTGCAGGATTTTTACGCCAAGTCTTTGGACGATGCTTCTCTTTGCGATGCGTTTGCAATCGTCTGTATGACCGATTCGCAAAAGGACGTGCTTTTGGATATGCGCTGGCAGGCTCTGCGCAAGGCGGATAAAATCGGCGATAAGGAAATTGAAAACAACGTCTATGCCTTTTCGGAATTTACGGGCTATCCCGTGATGGACCCCTATGGCAGAGATTTAGAGTGCTATCGCTACGTGTTCGGTTTGCTTTCGGCTGGTATGCCTGCGTTTATCGAGAAATTGCAATTGACCGAACTTGCCAAAAAACCTGCGGCAAAAAAGAAAGCGCCGACCGATCCTGCCGCGCCTCCGAAGAAACGGGGCAGACCCAAAAAAGCGGCGACGACCGCAGAGGACGGAACGGCGGCAAAGACGGAACCCAAAACAAAAACCGTGGCAAACTCCGCCGAGGGCGCACAACCTAAGCGCAAACGGGGCAGACCCAAAAAGTCCGTTTCGGAAGCTCCTCTGTTGGATGTTGCCAAAGAAAATGAAAATAACAAAAATTAAGGAGAATGGATTATGAAAATTGCCGTTGCTTGCGACCATGGTGGCTTGCATTTGAAAAATGCGCTGGTTGCTTACTTACAAAAATTAGGACACGAAGCGGTGGATTTCGGTACGCACACCACCGAGTCTTGCGACTATCCCGACTACGCTTTACTTGCTGCCGAGGCGGTGGCGAGCGGTGTTTGCGAACGGGGGATTGTCGTTTGTTCGTCGGGGATCGGCGTGTCGATTGTTGCCAACAAGGTGCCGGGGGTGCGTTGCGCGCATTGTCACGACGTGTATTGCGCCAAGTATACCCGTTACCACAACGATGCGAATATGCTTGCCTTTGGCGAAAAGGTCATCGGCGTGGGCATGATGGAAGAGATTGTGTACGCGTTTTTGACCAGCGAATACGAGGGCGGCGAACGGCACGATCGGCGTGTTGCAAAAATTAAGGCGATTGAAGAAAAATATAGCAAATAAGCATAAGGAAACAGGAATATGGGCAAAATCATTGCAATCGGCGGCGGCGAACTCCGCGAAAGAACTACGTTAAAAATCGATGAATATATTGCGAATTTGGCAAAGGAACACGCAGGTGAAAACCGTGCCAACGCGCTGTTTATTCCTACCGCCAGCCATGATTATATGCCCTATTACAACACCTTCCATAAAGTGTACACGGGGACGTTCAACATCAAAACGGACGTTGCGCTCTCCGTGTATAAAGAGGTGGATTTGGAAAAAATGCAAGCCAAATTCCAAAAAGCGGATATGCTGTACGTGGGCGGAGGCGATACCGTGTTCATGTTGGAGCATTGGAAAAAGAGCGGGCTTTTGCCGCTGATTATGGACGCTTACGAACGGGGCGTGATTATTGCAGGGCTTTCGGCAGGGGCAATCTGTTGGTTTTCGGATATGTATACCGATTCGGAGGCGGCACTCGGCGAAGGGGAAAAATATGCCATGTTTGCAGGATTAAATGTTGTAGAAGGAAAAATTTCTCCGCATTACGGTGCAAGAATGCTTGACTTTGATAAAATTGTGTGCTATAATTTCGATTGTGCTTACGGGATCGAAGACAATGCCGCGCTGGTTATCGAGGGCGGAACGATTGTCGGGAGCGTATCGAGCGGCGGAAAAGCTTGGAAGATAGAGCGCGTGAACGGGGCAATACAAAAGACGGAAATCGAATCGGTTTGATTTGATTTTCGGAAAATTATGCGAATGTGGCGAAACTGGCAGACGCGCAGGTTTCAGGTTCCTGTGGGTAACTCCGTATGGGTTCAAATCCCTTCATTCGCACCAAACAGGAATAAAACGAACCAAACCGATAAGGTTTCGTTCGTTTTATTTTGGCGCTTTAGCTTGATTTAACCCCCAGTTCTACTGGGGGCAAGAAAAAAGCT
>CAYRAY010000003.1:0-34450 GCA_964422405.1 uncultured Clostridia bacterium
GCCTACGTGTTCGGGGTGTGCTTTAAGAAGTATTTCCCCAAAAAAATGGCACCGAAGCTGAGCCCGAATAAGACGATTGTCGGCGGCGTGGGCGGTTTCGTCGGCGGCGCAGCGGGTGCGGTGAGCTTGTATTTCCTGTATAATATGCCGTTTTTGGCGGGCTCGTACGAGAAGATGTACGTGGTTTTGCCTATGTATTTGGCAGTGGGGCTGTTTGTGACGGTTGCCGTGATTGTGGGCGATTTGGTGGAAAGTTGCATCAAGCGCAAAGCAGGCGTAAAGGATATGGGTAAGCTGATCCCCGGGCACGGTGGTATTTTGGACCGCATCGACAGCGCATTGTTTGCGGCGGTGGCGGTGTTCCTGTTCTTTAAGGTCATGACGTGGATCGTATAACGGGGGTGCGGCTGTGAAAAAGATCGCCTTAATCGGGTCGACTGGGTCTATCGGCAGGCAGGTCTGTTCGGTGGTGCGGCGGCATCCCGATTTGTTCCAAATCGAAAGCATAGTGGCGAATGCGTCCTGCGATCTGTTTTTGAAACAGGTGCAGGAGTTCAAGCCCAAGTATGCTGCGTTGGCGGACGAGGAGGCAGGACGGCGGATTGCTTCGGAAATCCCCGACGGCGTGACGTTTGCCTACGGCGAACAAGCGGCGGTGGATGCGGTGGGTTACGGCGACGTGGCGTTTGTTGCTGCGACCGGTTTTGCAGGACTTAGATATACGCTGAAAAGTATCGATTTAAAAAAGCCGATTGCGCTTGCCAACAAGGAGACGTTGGTGTGTGGCGGCGAGCTGGTTATGGGCAAAATCAAGGGGGCAGGTATCGATCTAATGCCTGTGGACAGCGAACATTCCGCCCTTTGGCAAGCCCTTCATTTCCGTACGGACGCGCCTTTTCGGCGGCTGATTATCACGGCAAGTGGCGGTCCGTTTTACGGTTGGGACAACGAGCGTTTGCGTGCGGTAACGCCGCAATCCGCACTGAAACACCCGACGTGGCAGATGGGGGCGAAAATCACCATTGACAGCGCAACCCTTTTGAATAAGGGGTTCGAGGTCATCGAGGCGAAGTGGTTGTACGATGCGCCCTTGCAAAAAATACACACCGTGGTGCAACCGGAAAGCATTATCCATTCCATGGTGGAGTTTGACGACGGTGGCATTCTGGCGCAGATGAGCTATCCTTCGATGGAGCTGCCCATTCAGTTGGCGTTGACCTATCCCGACCGTTTGGATTGCGGTTTGCAACCGTTGGATTTTGAAAAGTTGGGCAGTATTCGCTTTTTGCCCTTGGAACGGAAGGCGTTTCCGTGCTACGATCTCGCCCTGATGGCGGCGGAGCTTGGCGACAATTACCCGTGCGCTTTGAATGGCGCAGGGGAGGTGGCGGTGCGTGCGTTTTTGGACGGGCGGATAGCTTTCACCGAGATTGCGAACACTATTTCGGGCGTCTTGGAAAAGACGGAGCGTGTGGCGGCGACGGATTATGCGGCGTTGCAGGCGACGGACAGGGCGGCGCGCGCGTTTGCGCAAGCGTTCGTGCATAAATACAAAAAGTAAAGCGTAAATATACTTTCGGGAGAGAAAGACATTGACTTGGAATTTATTATCATTTGCAAGCCGAATGAAGTCGTTTGGCGGTGTGCTGTTGGCTGTGCTGATATTGCTTGCCATGGTGACGGTGCACGAATTCGGGCATTATTTGGCAGGGAAGTGGCTGGGATTCAAAATCGAGGAGTTTTCCGTAGGGTTTGGTCCTGCCATTTTTAAGAAACGGAGCAAAAAATCGGGCGTTTTGTATGCGCTTCGTGTGGTGCCGCTGGGTGGGTATTGCGCCTTTGACGGCGAGGACGAAGCGGACGTCGAAAACGCCGAGGATGGTACGCAGGAAACGGAGGATACTTCTGTCGAGGTATCGGAGGACGAGGACAATCCGTTTGCCGAAATGAACGCCGAAATTGAGGAAAGTTTGCAAAACGCGGCACCCGTGTACGAGGTGAACGGGAACGGCGAGGCAAAAACCGAGTCAAATGAAAAGGCGGACGAGGAAGCACCCACCCCGCAAGGTGCAAGGTTTAACGATCAAGCGCCGTGGAAACGCATTATCGTGTTGATTGCAGGCGCGACGATGAATTATCTGTTTGCGTTGCTTCTGATCATTATTATGTTTGCGAGCGTGGGTAGACCCGTATATCGGGTTGCCGTGCCCGAGGACTTTCAACCGACGACCACGCAGACCTTCGAGGGACTGCAAGAAGGGGACGTGGTGCTGGAAATCGAAGGGAAAACGCTGTATACCGTCATCGATTGGCTGGACGCTTTGAGCGGCAAAAAGCAGGGTGAGGAGGTGCATATCCTTGTCCTTCGCGACGGCAAAAAACAAGAAATTTCCTATCCTTTATACGCAGATGCCAAGCCGAAAAATATGTCGGACACTTCGGTGATTTTTTACGCACTGGGGTTGGTCGTCACCGAGGAATCGGGGGGCGAAACGCAGTTTTTGCGGTATATGATGTTGGCTTCCGAAAGTACGCATGACGGATTTTTCGGCACGATCGGACATTCTTTTGCCTATTCAGGGAAATTGGGCGGCAGCGTGTTGCGGTCGCTGGGCGAGCTGTTGACGGGCAAAATGAGTATTTCGTCGATGGGCGGGCCGATCACCACCATCACCGTGACGGCGGAAGCGGCGGCAAACGGGTTTGCTTCCTTTTTGAATATCGCGGCGTTAATCGGCGTCAACCTTGCCGTGTTCAATCTGTTGCCCGTACCTGCTTTGGACGGCTGTAAAGTGATTTTTTGCATCATCGAATGGATTCGCAAAAAGCCGATCAATCGAAAAGCGGAAGCCATTGTCAATATGGTGGGGCTTGTGGTGCTGTTCGGATTTGCGATTTTGGTGGATTTGTTGCACTTTGTGCTGTAAACGGAAGAAAAAATTAAAAAGATGAGAAAAAAAGTTGCAACTGTCAAGTAAAAATGCTTGACAGTTGTTCTGTTTATGGGTATAATAGTAAGGTAAAAAACGGGAGAGGTTGGAGGTAGAAAATGAAAGACGACTTGCATTTTCTGCAACTTTGGGACTTATATTCTCCGCTGTTGACGGCGACGCAACGCGAAATTTCCGACCTGTATTTCAATTATGACCTGTCGTTGGGCGAGATTGCCGAACAGAAAGGGGTGTCCCGTCAAAGCGTTTCCGATTGCTTGCATAAGTGCAGGGCGCAGTTGGAAAAATACGAAGCGAAGCTGGGCTTTGCACGTACCGTAACGCAAATGCAGGCGCAAATAGATGCGTTGCAGGCGAAGAAATAAGAGGAAGATATGGCTTTATTTGGTGGATTGTCCGAAAGATTAAATCATATATTTTCAAAGCTGACCAAGCGCGGCAAGCTGACGGAGTTGGAAATCCGCACCGCCATGCGCGAAGTGCGCGTTGCGTTGTTGGAAGCGGACGTCAATTTGAAGGTTGCAAAACAGTTCATTGCCGACGTTTCGGAAAAGGCGGTTGGGCAGGAAATTCTGTCTTCGTTGAACCCTGCGCAGCAGGTAATTAAAATTGTCAATGACGAGCTGATTGCCCTGATGGGGTCTAAAAATGCGAAGTTGGAAGTTTCGCCCAAGCTCCCCACCGTGATTATGATGTGCGGTTTGCAAGGTGCAGGGAAAACGACCCTTTGCGGAAAATTGGCAATCCTTTTGAAAAAGCAGGGCAAAAAACCTTTGCTGGTGGCAGGGGATATTTACCGCCCCGCGGCAATTACGCAGTTGCAGGTCGTGGGCAAAAACGCGCAAGTGGAAGTGTTTGAAAAAGGCACGCAAAGCCCCGTCAAGACGGCGAAACAAGCCATCGAGCATGCGCGTTCTATGGGTTATGATACCGTGATTTTGGATACGGCAGGTCGTTTGCAAATCGACGACACGCTGATGCAAGAGCTGGAAAATATCAAAAAAGAAGTGGACGTTACCGAAACGTTGCTGGTAGTCGATTCCATGACCGGGCAAGAGGCGGTGAACGTTGCCGAAACGTTTAACGCAAGGTTGGACGTGACGGGCGTGATTTTGACGAAGCTGGATGGCGATACGCGCGGCGGTGCGTGTCTATCCATCAAAGCCGTAACGGGCAAGCCGATCAAATTCATCGGCGTGGGCGAAAAGCTGACGGATTTAGAGCCGTTCTACCCCGACCGTATGGCTTCCAGAATTTTGGGTATGGGCGACGTTCTGTCTTTGATCGAAAAGGCGCAACAGGCAATCACGGAAGAGGACGCAAAGAAAATGCAACAGAAAATGTTGGCGAATTCCTTTACCCTCACCGATTATTTAGAGCAATTTGCGATGATGAAAAAGATGGGCGGTGCGCAAGCGATGCTTTCGATGTTGCCCGGCGCAAGCAACGCAAAGGTGGGCGAAATCGACGAGAAGAAGATGGAACGCACCAAGGCGATTATTCTTTCGATGACCAAGTTGGAGCGGGACAATCCCTCCGTTATCGACAGCAAACGCAAACGCCGCATTGCGGCAGGTTCCGGCACCTCCGTGCAAGAGGTTAATCAGCTGTTGAAACAGTTTGAGCAGACCAAGATGCTGATGAAGCAGTTGAAGGGGGCTAAGAAAGGCAAGTTCCGTTTGCCCTTCTAAAAAACGACGGATACGCGGCGCATTTTGTCGTTGCGGTTCGGTTACGTACGGTTTGTACGCGCCCTCACTGTGCCTAAAACTGCTTGCGTCTACGCCGTTTTTGACGACGGAATACGCTTACGCATTTTGTCGTTGCGGTTCGGTTACGTATTATATAGACGGACGAAATTCAGCGTTTGATGTAAAGATAAGGGAAACATTCCGTTGCGGATAAAAACGGCAAAAAGTGGAAGACGCAGCTACCAGGTACGCGTTGAAACAAAAATATAACACTGTCAACTACGGCGAAAGCCGTGTGAAATAAGAAAAAATTTTTTAAGATACTTTGGAGGTATTTATTATGGTTAAAATGAGACTTTTCAGAATGGGCGACAAGAAAACCCCTATCTATCGTGTAGTTGTTGTGGACAGCAGAAAGGCTGCTACCGGCGAATATATCGAATGCGTTGGTCACTACAACCCCCACACCAACCCCGTTGAACTCGTGATCGACAATGAGAAAGCACAAGCTTGGCTTGCAAAGGGCGTTCAACCCACCGAAACCGTGAAGAACTTGCTTGTAAAAACCGGCGCAATGGAAAAGAGCGCGAAGCTCAGCCCTTCCAAGACGAAGGCGAAGAAATCCAAATAATCGGGAAATCCCGTCTTGCGCGGTGCGCTGCGTGAGAAATTTTAACAGCCGTCCAAGCCGTGCGATTTGCGCCTAATCATCTACGCAAAGCACGGCGGCTTGGAAAAAGGAGAAAATTATGTTGGATTTAATTAAATATGTTGTAGAACAGTTTGCCGAAGATAAGCAAAACGTGGAATATATCGTCAACGAAAAAGACCGCGTTATCGAGGTGACCGTTGTGCTTTCCCCTTCGGATATGGGCAAGGTCATCGGCAAACAGGGTAAAATTGCAAAGGCGCTCCGCACCATCGTGCGCGCGGCTACGCCTGCAAACAGCAAAAAGTACGTGATTGAAATTCGTGAACGCGGCGGCGATGCTGTGGATACGGATGCAGAATAATCGCGGAAATTTTGCTGAAACATTGTAAAGAAAAAGGCTTTTTATCAAAGCCTTTTTTTGCCGTTTTTGCGGTACGCAAGTAAGTTTTTTCTTTCTTGCACCGCATAAAAAAGTGTATTTTTTATAAAAGGATAGGGGCAGGTACGCGATGAATGCGTTTCTGCTTGGTTATGGAGAAAAGGAAATGGACCGTCTTATCATCGGTGAAGTGTTAAAGCCGCAGGGGATCCGCGGCGAGTTGAAAATTAAAACGTTCACGGACGACCCTTCGGACATGAAGGCGTTCGGCAAGGTGTATATCGACGATACGCCTTATAAAATTCTTTCTTTCCGTGTCGGCCCTGACGGCGCGGCGTACGTAGGTTTGCGCGGTATTCCCGACCGCAATGCGGCGGAGTTGTTCCGTGGCAAGACCTTGGAAGGCGCGCGCGAGGACGCACCGCAGTTGGAAGAAGGGCGGTATTATATCGTGGACGTCATCGGGCTGTCGTGCGAAACGGAAAGCGGCGAGGTGTTGGGCGTAGTGAAAGACGTGAAAAATCTTTCGTCCGACGTGTATACCTTGGAAAAGAACGGCAAGGAAATTTTGTTCCCTGCAGTGAAAGGGGTCATCGTGAAAACGGATATCGAGGGCGGAAAGTTGATTGTCAACAAGTCCGTCTTTGACGAGATTGCAGTGTATTGATTGCGGAAAGATGTTTGGCGGCAGGGGAAGCCCTGCCGCCAAACCACAGAATATTGTTAAGTGAAGTCGTGTTTTTCTTGCCGAAATTTCGTGTTGAAAAACAAGGGATTTTTGTGTGAACTGCTATGCGTCATCAGCCGCGCATACGTTTGGTAAGTTTGTCAAAAACGCCCGTTTTGACAAGGGTGAACACTACCATGGTCGCGATGAGTGCGTCCCACGGGATATACACGCATTGATAAATCAGTGAGTAGATAAAGGCGTTTTGCATTGCCCAGCTTGGCAAGGTGACCCACACGGAATCGTTAAGGAAAAAGATGACGCCTGAAAAATAATGTGCCGCAAAGCGTATGGTGAACACGCTGATACAGCCAAGGATGACGGGGAGCGCGCGCCGCTCTTTCCGTGGCATTTTGCCGAAAAATCCCATAACGCCGATAGAGGCGAACGCGATGAGATAATCGAGAATGAACGTCGCAGGGGTGAGGATATAGGGCGATTCTAAAAAGTTGAGCAAGCCGTGTATCAACCCCACGATAAAACCGTGGCTCGGTCCGTAGACATAGGCGTAGATCAGCACGGGCACAAAGGATGCCAGGGTGATCGATCCGCCGTATTTCACGGGTTTGAATTTGAGGAGCGCAAGCACGAACGAACAGGCGACGCACACCCCTGCGAAGGCGATGCGTTTGCTGTCGTATTTGCCCGATTCCGTCTTTCGAAAAAAGCCGATGGCGGCGATGACGAGGAGCAGAACCACGACGGCGACAGCGGAAATCCACGTGACGATTTTGGTTGTGCGGTCGCTGACTGCCATAAGGGAGTAGAGAAACATAAAAACCTCCTTTTTGTCCGTCGCTTACGCTTTTTTATAAAACGGAATTTTACAAAAAAAGAAAACGCCCGACTACGCAGAATATGCGCGCGTGGGACGTAAACGTTCGTAAAAAATTCCGCATTTATAACAAGGGAACCCCCCCCGATAAAAGCGGTTATCAATCTCTCGCTCAAGTATTACCTTGCCGATTCTAATGGTATAATCTCAGCCACAAAGGGCACCCACGACGGATAATTTAATTTTGATATTTGTATTATAACAGAGCGCAAGGCGGTTGTCAAGCCTTTGTGCTAAAAAAACGGAGGAAAAATTATGCGTTACGATTTTTATGCGCACTTGGACAGAATGAAGTATATTAAGCGGTGGCAGTTGATGCGTTCCACGCGCGAAGAAAATATTATGGAGCACTCGCAAGAGGTGACGATGATTGCGCACGCCCTTGTCACTATTCACAACAAGGTGTTCGGCGGTAATGCGGACGTACTAAAAACCGTGCTTTGCGCACTCTATCACGAAACGGGCGAAACGATGACGGGGGATTTGCCGACCCCGATTAAGTATTATAACAGCGAAATCCACGGCGCGTATAAGGAGCTGGAAGAAAAGGCTTGCCGCAAAATCGTGGCGACTTTGCCCGAAGAATTGCAGGACGAGTTTGCGCCCTACGTGCTTGCAGACGAAACGAGCACGGAGTATCGGTTGGTGAAAGCCGCCGACAGACTTTCAGCATATATCAAGTGCTTGGAAGAATTGCGTTCGGGCAATAAGGAATTCGCCAAAGCGAAAAAGAGCATCGAAAACGATTTGCACAAACGCAAAATCCCCGAAGTGGAATATTTCTTTGAGCATTTCATTGATTCCTTCTCGCTTTCCTTGGATGATTTGGAAGGGTTTTAATCGAATTTCCTTTTTTTGAGTATCGAAACGGAGTAGAATGGCAAAAAATTCAACGCGTACATGGTATGTGCATTTTTGCGACATAAATCCATGAACGCATACCTGGTATACTCGTTTTCTTTTTGCTGATATAAATGGCAGGACATAAAACGGCGGTTTGGTGCTTTTTGGCGCGCTTGGGGCGTGATTCTGTTCCGATAAATGGCAGAGAAGGTGTAGCGGTTGCGAAGAAAGGTGCGAAAAGGGCGGATATATCGTAAATATCACACACTTTTCAAATAGTTTTTAAGTGCCTAACGAATAGTTGGCGTATAATAAAGCAAAAAAACAAAATAAAGCAAAAAGGCAGGCGGACTTCCGCCTGAAAGAAGTGAACATGAAAAGCATTGTAAAAGGGATACTCTCCGTGATGTGCGCAGGTGCGTTGGCGTTCAGTTTGGTGGGTTGTAACGAAAAACAGGTCATCAGCGCGTATGATATTGCCGTTAAAAACGGCTTTGTCGGTACGGAACAGGAATGGTTGCAAAGTCTGCACGGCAAGGACGGGCAGGACGCCCCTGCAATCACCATAAAGGATTTGTATGATGAGGCGAAAAACAACGGGTTTACGGGTACGTATCTGGATTTTTGCACCAGCCTTGGCATTAATGCCGTAGAGGACAACAACGTAACGCAGATTGCGGAAAACATGATGTCCGTCGTAGGTATTTATTGCGGTTTCACCAAAACCACCTATACAGGCGGCGTTGTGGGTAAAAAAGAGGTGGACTATTCCCTTTCTGCCGGCAGCGGCGTGATTCTGTCGCTGAACAAAGATGCAGGCAGTGCCATCGTCGTCACCAACTACCACGTTCTGTATAATAAAGACAGCGACACGGCAGGCATTTCGGATTATATCTATTTGTACCTGCACGGCGCGACAGTGGGCTTGACAGCGCAGGACGGCGTCGGGTTCAACGACGGCGGCAAGGACGCCATGCGTGCGACGTTTGTGGGCGGCGCGATGGATTACGACGTGGCGATTTTGAAAATCGAAGGCAGTGAATATTTAAAAAACAGCAATGCCGTGGCGGCGAAGATCGGCGACTCCGAATTGGTGACCGAGGGCGAAAAGGTATACGCAATCGGCAACCCCGACGGCGCAGGCATTTCGGTGACGGGCGGATTGCTTTCCGTGAAGTCGGAGTATATCGACATCGAAGCGTTGGACGAACGGGACGTGGACGGCAAAATCGGTGTGGACACCGTCAGCTATCGAGTGATGCGCACGGACACGGCAATCAACGGCGGCAATTCGGGCGGGGCGCTGTTCAATGCCCATGGCGAGTTGATCGGTATCACCAACGCTAAGAGCGTAGGCACGGATAAGGACAACATGGGCTACGCCCTGCCGATGCTGGACGTGCAAGCGGTATGTCAAAACGTTTTGGAAAACGGACTTGGTTGCGTAAAGCGCGCGACGCTGGGCGTTATGGTCGGCGTGGAAAGTTCTGTGGCAGAAAAAAACGAGGACGGTTTACGGGTACGTATCTGGATTTTTGCACCAGCCTTGGCATTAATGCCGTAGAGGACAACAACGTAACGCAGATTGCGGAAAACATGATGTCCGTCGTAGGTATTTATTGCGGTTTCACCAAAACCACCTATACAGGCGGCGTTGTGGGTAAAAAAGAGGTGGACTATTCCCTTTCTGCCGGCAGCGGCGTGATTCTGTCGCTGAACAAAGATGCAGGCAGTGCCATCGTCGTCACCAACTACCACGTTCTGTATAATAAAGACAGCGACACGGCAGGCATTTCGGATTATATCTATTTGTACCTGCACGGCGCGACAGTGGGCTTGACAGCGCAGGACGGCGTCGGGTTCAACGACGGCGGCAAGGACGCCATGCGTGCGACGTTTGTGGGCGGCGCGATGGATTACGACGTGGCGATTTTGAAAATCGAAGGCAGTGAATATTTAAAAAACAGCAATGCCGTGGCGGCGAAGATCGGCGACTCCGAATTGGTGACCGAGGGCGAAAAGGTATACGCAATCGGCAACCCCGACGGCGCAGGCATTTCGGTGACGGGCGGATTGCTTTCCGTGAAGTCGGAGTATATCGACATCGAAGCGTTGGACGAACGGGACGTGGACGGCAAAATCGGTGTGGACACCGTCAGCTATCGAGTGATGCGCACGGACACGGCAATCAACGGCGGCAATTCGGGCGGGGCGCTGTTCAATGCCCATGGCGAGTTGATCGGTATCACCAACGCTAAGAGCGTAGGCACGGATAAGGACAACATGGGCTACGCCCTGCCGATGCTGGACGTGCAAGCGGTATGTCAAAACGTTTTGGAAAACGGACTTGGTTGCGTAAAGCGCGCGACGCTGGGCGTTATGGTCGGCGTGGAAAGTTCTGTGGCAGAAAAAAACGAGGACGGTACGCTGAACGTGGTGCAAGTCATTACGGTTGCAAGCGACGTGGAGAGATCGGCAACCGCCTACAATCTGCTGAAAAAGGGTGATCGGTTCTTGTGGGGAAAAATCACCACCAAGAAGGGCGTAACGGGCGAAGCGGTGACGTTTGACCGCCGCTATCAATTGAACGCTTTACTTTTAAACGTGCGGCAGGGGGATACCCTTACGCTGGGTATTTTACGGGACGGCGAAGAAGTGGAAGTGGAAATTCCGTTCCTCCGTGCCTCGTCCTTCACTTTGTATCGCTAACGGAAAAAACGAAATATTCATACGGGATACGGAAAGCGCGCCGAAAACTCGGCGCGTTTTTTTAAGTATTTTCTTGACAAAAGCCGCTGTTTGTAGTATACTGTTAATGGTGTTCCGTTTGCCATGAGCGCAAGCGGCGCAAAACAACGTTTTATCCACGGAGGAATGGCTATATGAGAGCGGAAGAATTTATTTCCACGGTGTCGGGAATGTCGAAAGAGGACGACCGCTTTGAGGAATTGAAAAACGGGTTGCCCTTGGGGTTGGATTCTACCGAACAGGTCGTGCTTGCCCAAAAACGCAAGCGCCCGTATACCCTGCGCAACACCTGCGTGACGGGGGTGGGCAGAAGTCAATTTATCCGTCGTTTTTTGATCACCGTGTCCTGCTTATACGACCGCGCGGAGGCGTGCTTTTTTGTGTTGTCGCCGCGGACGGAATACGGCGAGTTGCTCCGTTTGAAATCGATGGACGTCACCGTGCCCTATCTTAGAAGTCGCGCCGATTTGGACTTGGCAGTGCTGACCTTGAAAGAGTTGCTTATGCAACGTGATGAGGGCGGACACGGCTTTCCGCACTTGTTTTTGGTATTGGACGGCTTGGAAGAACTTTCCGAAAAACCTACGGGCGGCGCGCACAGCGACTTGGAAGAATACCGCGCAATTTTCGATTTGTTTACCCGTCGCGAGGACGTGGACGTGATTTGCGGTGCGGATTTGATGCGTAGTATTTTCAGCGGCTACCCCGGTGCGTTTGTCGGCAGGGGGAATTGCTTGGTGACCTTGCGCGAGGAAGGTCGCGCCGACGTCACTTACGTTACGGACGATGCTTCTTTGTCCATGCCCGTGCCTATCCATTACCCTTCGGAACCGTCGGTGATGGAAACGGTGATTTACCTGAACGCATTGACGGATAATTAAGCTGTTTGCAAAAGGTTATCTATGCAAAAAGTACCTGAATTTGAATTTCATCGCATACCTGTCCCCTTGCTTTTGTGGTATCGGCAGAACAAACGCGACCTGCCTTGGCGGCGAAATCCCACCCCTTATCACGTTTGGGTTTCTGAAATTATGTTGCAACAGACCCGTGTGGAGGCGGTGAAGGCGTATTATTTGCGCTTTATGCAAGCGTTGCCCGCAGTGGAGGATTTAGCGGCGTGCGACGAGGAAAAATTGCTGAAACTTTGGGAGGGCTTGGGTTATTATAGTCGCGCCCGCAACCTGCAAAAGGCGGCAAAACGCATCGTTTCGGCATACGGCGGCGTGTTTCCGAGCTCGGTGACCGAACTTTGTTCTCTGCCCGGCATTGGCAATTACACGGCAGGGGCAATTTCTTCTATCGCCTACGGAATGCCTGTGGCGGCGGTGGACGGAAACGTGTTCCGCGTGGCGGCGAGGCTGGAAGAAAACCCCTCGGTGATTTCCGATTCCCGATACCGAAAATATTTAGAAGAACGCTTGTCCGCCGTCTATCCTACGCAGGGCAAGGATTGCGCCGATTTTACGCAGAGCTTGTTCGAGCTGGGTGCGCTGGTGTGCAAGCCGCGCAACCCCGATTGCGGCATTTGCCCGTTGCAGAGTATGTGCCGTGCCTATCGAAACGGAACGCAACACCTCTTCCCCGTACAGCCGCAAAAAAAGGCGAAGCGGGTGGAACAAGTGGCGGTGTTTTTGATTGAAACGCCGCAAGGGTTTTGTATCCGTCGCCGAGAGGAAGGGGTTTTGAAGGGCATGAACGAGTTTCCCTCCGCCGTTTTGCAAGAGGGGGATTTGCCCGAAAACGTATTAAACGAGTGGGGCATGTACGAGTTCACCGAAAAAAATCGAAAAAACTACGTCCATATTTTTACACATATCCGATGGGAAATCGTCTGCGTTTGGGTGCAGACGGAAAGCGCGCCTTTCGATACCTATGCCTTGGACGAAATTTTAGAAAGCGTGTCGTTGCCCACGGCGTTTAAGCAGTGCTTATCGGTGCTGAACGAGGAAAAATGAAAGAGTGGATTTTGACTTTTGAAAGTGTACCCGAGGAGTGTTGGGGGTACAGTTTATACCATTTGTTATCCCCTGCGGATTGGGACAGAGTGCGCAAAGACGCCTATCGCCGCGCAGGGTATCGTTGCCGCATTTGCGGCGCAAAGGGCAGGTTGGAAGCGCACGAAAAGTGGAGTTATGATAAAGACATTCGGCTGCAGAAATTAGAGGACGTGTTGGCACTTTGCCACAACTGCCACCAAGTCAAACACATCAGCCGCGCATATCTTGCAGGTGAGGGCGAAAATGCGGCGGCGCACTTTATGCGCGTCAACGGTTGTTCGCAAGCGGAGTTCCACGAACAGTTACAAAAGATGAACGAGGAGTATCTCGCCTTAAACAAAATCGAGGGCTGGACGACGGATATCGGCTGGCTGAAAGATAAATTCAATATCCGATAAAAAACAAAAAGTGAGGAAAAAACAATGAAAGTATTGCTTGTAAACGGTAGCGATCACGAAAAAGGCTGCACTTATACCGCGCTTGCGGAAGTGGAAAAGGCACTCAATGCCAACGGAATCGAAACGGAAATTTACCAAATTCACGGCAAAAAAATTGCAGGTTGCAAAGGCTGTTGGGCTTGCAAAAAGGCAAAACATTGCGTGTTTGACGAGGAGAACGCCGTCAACGATTTTGTGGCTAAAGCGGCGGAATTCGACGGGTTCGTATTCGGCACGCCCGTATACTATGCGTCGCCGGCTGGCGGCTTAATCAGTCTGATGGACAAGGCATTTTACAGCGGCGGCAGAGCGTTTGCGTACAAACCTGCGGCGGCGGTTGTCAGTTGCCGTCGTGCGGGCGCAAGCACCTCTTTCGACGTGTTGAACAAGTATTTTTCAATCAACAATATGCCCATTGTCAGCTCGAATTATTGGAACGAAATCCACGGAAACACCGCCGAAGAAGCGGTGCAGGACGAGGAAGGTTTGCAAATTATGCGTATGCTCGGCAACAATATGGCATGGCTGTTGCAATGCATTCAGTTGGGCAAAGAAAAGGGTCTTGAGCCTGTGAGAGAGCGCAAGATTATGACGAATTTTATTCGCTAATTGCTATAAACACCGCCTGTCTGTTCGGTCGGGCGGTTTTATTTACAAAAGTTTAACAAAAAATTAACGTACCGGCAATAGCCTTGCGGTATAATTTTATTGAAAAATAGAGGGGCAGGTATTCGATTATGGTAAAAATTTTAGTGGTGGAAGACGACAAAGCAATCAACGGTTTGGTCAGCGCGTACCTTAGGGATAAGGGGTACGACGTGGTTTCGTGCTACGACGGCGAGGAAGGCATTGCCGCTTATGAAGAGGGTGCGTTTTCGATGATCGTCAGCGATATCATGATGCCTAAAAAGGACGGCTTCGCTTTGGCGGAGGAAATTCGCGCCACCGATAAAACCATTCCCATTCTGTTTATGACGGCAAAGGACGACAAGCCCTCTAAACTGTTCGCCTACACCTTGGGCGTGGACGATTACGTGGTAAAACCCTTCGATTTAGACGTGTTCGCCCTGAAAATTTCCGCAGTGCTTCGCCGCGCGGGGATTGCGGAAAAGAAGGCTTTGACGGTGGGAAACCTGACCATGAACGCCGAAGAACACACTGCGTACGTGGACGAGGACGAATTGCCGTTGAGCGTACGGGAGTTTGACATTCTGTTCAAGCTTTTGTCCTATCCCAAAAAGACGTTTACCCGTTCCGCATTGATGGCGGAGTTTTGGGATTACGATTCGTCGGCGACGTCGCGCACGGTGGACGTGTATGTGGCGAAACTGCGCGAAAAGACTTCCGCCTGCAACGGGTTTGAAATTGTCACCGTGCACGGATTGGGGTATAAGGCGGTGTTAAAATGAAACGCAAGGGCGCAAATCTTTCCTTTTTAGGGTTCATCGTTTTTTTTGTGACGATTGCCGGGGTGATGTCGGTGACGCTGTTCATGTACGAATACGTCAACAACCGCAGCGAGGGCAACACAACGGTGATTGCAGTGGTGATGTTGCTCGTCATTCTGTTTTTGTCGCTCGGCTGTTCGCTGATCGATTTATTCCGTCGCCGAAAAGCGATCGACGCGCCCGTGGAACAGATTTTGGACGCGACCGAAAAAATCAGCGCAGGCGATTTTTCCGTACGTTTGCCGATCGAACACGAATACGGCAAGTATAACGATTACGACTGTATCAAAGACAATTTGAATGCCATGGCGGAGGCGTTGGAAAAATCCGCCGTGTTGAAAACGGACTTCCTTTCCGATGTTTCGCACGAGCTGAAAACGCCGTTGACCGTCATTCGCAGTTACGCACTGCTTTTGGGTACGGAACAGGACGAGGAGAAACGTACGCAGTACGTGCGTGCCATTGCCGAGGCTGCAAATCGGCTGACGGGTTTGGTGTCCAGCGTGTTGCAACTCAACCGCATGGAAAATCAAGCGGTGTTGCCCGAAAAAAAGGAGCTGGTTTTAGATGAGCGGTTGGCGGAAATTCTGTTAAATTACGAAGAAAAAATCGAACAAAAAAACATTGAACTCGATTGCGACTTGCAAGAAAATACCCGTATTTTTGCGGCGGGAAATTACTTGGATATCATCTTTTCCAACCTCATTTCTAATGCCGTAAAATTCACAAACGAGGGGGGCAGGGTTGCGTTGAAACTCAAAACCGAGGGTAAAAACGCCGTTGTTACCGTGACGGACAGCGGCTGCGGAATCTCGGCGGAATCGGGCGCAAGAATTTTTGATAAATTTTATCAAGCGGACACTTCGCACGCGCAGGAAGGCAACGGCTTGGGGCTCGCCCTCGTCAAGCGCGCCATCGACGTCATCGGCGGCGAAATTTCGGTGCAGAGCAAGCTGGGCGAAGGCAGTTCGTTCACCGTGCTTTTGAAAGATGTGGTGCGCTAACTCGGCAGTCGGGCTTGGCATATCTCGGCAGAGGACGGCGCATATTGGCACGGAGAGGTGTGCGACAAAATCAGGAATGGCTTATGTGGAAAAAAATTTGGGAACAATTAAAAGCACCGAAAGGGTGGCTGATTGCGCTGACGTTTGCGGTTGCCGTGGTATTTTGCGGCTTTTCCATCGGCAGTCTGTTTCTACACGACTTGGGAATCGTGTTGCAATGCCTCGTCTACCTTTCGTACGCGGTGGCGGCAATTTCGTTGGGGTACGCCGTGTATATCTGCGTGCGCATTCTGCCGCGCGTGTATCGGGAGAGCAAGGAAAAACTGCGCGAGCATAAAATTTTCGGTACGCTGATTGATAATTACGGTATTCGCACCGTGGTGTTTGCGGGGTTATCCACCGCAATCACGCTTGCGCTTGCCGCCTATTACGTGGTGGCGGCGGTTTCCCTCCGTTCTATATGGTTTGCGGCGCTTGGCGGATATTATCTTTTGTTGCTTGCTATGCGCGGCAGTATCGTGCTGTATCGTGGCAGAACGCGTGGCAAGGAACGCAACGCTATGTTAGAAGTGCGCAAATACCGAAATTGCGGCATAGCGATGTCCGCGACCATTTTGGCACTGTCGGTGGCGGTGGCGCAAATGGTTTCCAGCGGTGAGGGATTTCATCGCCCCGGCATGATGATTTACGTCGCGGCGGCGTATACCTTTTATAAAGTGACGATGTCCGTCATCAATTTCGTAAAAGCGAAGCGGGAAAAGGACTTCACGGTAGAAGCCTTGCGCAACGTCAACGTGGCGGATTCGGCAGTGTCGCTTTTGTCTTTACAGACGGCGATGTTAGAGGAGTTTTCCTCTGCGGAATTCCACCCCGCTTTCGTCAATGCGCTGACGGGCGCAGGCGTGTGCGCGCTTGTGTTCGGGCTCGGTGTGTATATGGTGATTTACGGCAGTAAAACGTTAAAAAAGAAGAAGGAAGAAGAACATGGACGACAAACGGAAATTTGAGTATACGTACGCCGCGCCGACGGAATCGGAACGGAAGATGGCGCAAGACATACGCGATCGGTATGAAGCGGCTTCGCCTGCCGCACCCAAGGACAAACTTGCACAGTTGCAGGAACTAGATCAAAAAGCCAAGCGCGCCCCCAAGCTATTTTTGCTGATTTTCGGCATCGGCAGTGTGTTGCTGTTTGGCACAGGTCTTTCTTTGGTGTTGGAGTTGGACAGGTTCACGCTCGGCGTGGCGTTGTCGGGGTTTGGCATTGCGTGCGTGGCAATTACCTATCCGTTGTATCGCTGTATCGCCAAGCGGCAACGGGATAAATACAAAGCGGAAATCGTGCGGCTTTCCGACGAAATTCTGCACGGCGGAGAGTGAGTTTTGAAAAAAGGTACGGAGCGTGCGCGGCGCGCTCCGTTTTTCTATCTAATCGGCGGATTTACAAATTTTTAACAAAACATTAGCAAAAGATTAACCCTTTTTTAGTGATATTTAAATATCCGTGCGTTATACTTTAAGCATAAAATCAAACGAACGGAGTGAATCTTATGAATCAAGAAAAATTTGTACAACAGTTGAAGAACGAATACACGGACAAAGCGCCTACCAAAGTGGATACCCTTGTGGAATTAGATAAAAAGGTAAAGCGCCCTGCGTTGATTACGGCAATCATCGTGGGCATCGTCGGCGCGTTGGTGCTTGGCGTGGGTATGTGCTTGGCAATGGGCGTTTTAGAAATGCAACACGGTATGGTGTTCGGCATTGTCATCGGTCTCGTCGGTATGGCAATTTGCGGTGTGAACTACTTCCTTTATAAAGCGTTGGTAAAGCGCGGCAAAGCGAAATACGGCGCCGAAATTTTACGTCTTTCTTCTGAAATTTTGGGCGAGTAATTTTACAAAACGGGTATACCGTGTATGCGACGAAACAAAAAAGCACGGTGTTTGAAGTGAACCCGAAAAGTTGGACAAAAATTAAATTTAATCTATTGATGACAAGTTCGGTATTTTACTGGACTTGTTTTTAATTTTGTTATAATTTGTTCATTGTTGTAATAGTAAATATATTCGTGTAGCCTTTCAATGAAAGCGTTAATGCTTTCAAATTTTTCCTCGTAAAACAGTTCTACCTTTAATCAGTCAAAAAAGTTTTCCATTGCTTTGTAAACAAATTCGTCATTTTTTAAGATACGCTCCGGAGTAATGACTATCTGCCTTATTTGGATTTTTATATGAAGTTTCCGCGTATTTTCACAATTTTTATGGTCGTTTGCTCCATTGTGGGATGGATTGCCGGGTGTGTACTCTTGGGAGGATACGTTTTTTTTCATTGGCTGTGCAGTCCTTACGGTTGCAATGTATTTTGTGGCCAAACTAGTGGGTTCTTATCGTGCCTTGCATATTTACTACTTAAAAGGACATATCGAACAGACAAAGGATATTTACAGAAATATCCCGAGTGAGATTGTGGTGGAAAACTCTGAAAAATAAGGAACGCAGCCTTGCTCGAAATGTGATTGCTACAGAACGAATGCACAGTATTGTAAAGCGGATTTGTTGCGTGACGTTTTGTCGCGCGGCGTTTTGTTTACAAAAATATCGACAAAATGCGACAAATTGTAAAGGGTTTGGGGCAGGGTTAAGGAAATTTCTTTTTTTTATCACAAAAAAGACTTGACAAAATCGGGGTAAGGTGCTATAATCGGTTACATGAAACCATGGAATTGAACAATTAGGGAACCAGCTGACTGCAGAGGACGTTGGTTCCTTTATGTTTTTTGCGTCAAGTTGTTCGGCGTAATAAAAAAGCGACGTTTTTTGTCTGGAGCACCAACAGATTTGCTTCAAAACCACGTCACGTTTGCGAAAAACGGCAAGGCGAGCAAAAAAATGACCGCACAATTCCTATCCGAAAAACAAATACGAAAAAGGAGAAAACGCATGAAAAAAATTGACGCTACGGTGTTGAAAGAAACGAAGTATATTCTGTTTTGGACACTGGGTTTAAGCGTGCTGATGCAAAGCGTGTTCCTCATCATTCGCAAGTGGGATTACACCGTACTGCTTGGCAATTTGTTAAGCTGTGTGGCGGCTGTGTCCAACTTCTTTTTGCTTGGGATTACCTTGCAAGCGACCCTGAACAAAGAGGAAAAACCCGCCAAAAAGTCCATGACTGTTTCGCGCGTGTATCGATTTTTATTGCTTTGCGTGCTGATTATCGTCGGCGTGGTGCTGCCTTGTTTTAGCACTTGGACGGTGATTATCCCCATTTTTTTCCCTCGGGTCGCCATTGCGTTCCGTCCTCTGTTCAATAAAAAAATGGACGGAAACGGAGCGGCGCAACCTGCGCAAGAGGTTGACCCCGAAACGACGGAAACTGCAGAAACGACGGAAGCCTCGCCCGTTCTCCAAACGGAAAGCGTAGCGCAAACCGCCGAAGAACAACCCGAAACCACGTTGCAATCCGTGCCGAATACGGCAACGGAAGGAACGGAAGGGGGTGAGTGATACGGATACTGAAACCAAACGCCGCTTGAAAAAAGGCGGCTCTGCCAACCCGAAAAGCCGCCGTTTCAAAGTGGTGGACGGGCTGTTGCTGACGATGACGATTTTGCCGATTGTGCTGTGTATTGTCCTCCGTGTGTTGACAAAGCCGCTCAGCGAAGGCATCACCATCACGGGCGCGCAGGTCTATTTCACCATTCCCATGCCCTTGCAGGATTTGCCGATTACGGAATCACAAGTCAATTCCGTGGCGGTGGTCATTGCCGTGTTGGGGTTGTGTCTGTATCTGACACACGGAATTAAAACCAAAGCCGACACCAAACGCCAGCACGTGGCGGAGTGGATTGTGGAAAAAGTGACGAATATGGTCAAAGGGAACATGGGAAGCTACTTCCTCGGTTATGCGCCCTTTATTGCGGCAATCTTTGCCCTGTCCGCCTTTTCCAGCTTGCTTTCCCTTGTCGGGTTATATCCGCCCACGTCCGATTTGAACATCGTGGCAGGGTGGGCGATCCTCGTCTTTGTCCTCATCACCTATTACAAGCTGAAAGGGGGCATCGGGGGGTATTTGAAAGGCTTTATCGAACCCATACCGCTGTTTGCGCCCATGAACGTCATCAGCGAATTTGCGACCCCCGTATCGTTGGCGTTCCGCCATTACGGAAACGTCCTTTCGGGCACCGTCATTTCGGCACTGGTCACGGCAGGGTTGCAAGGGCTTAGCGCCATGCTCTTGGGCTGGTTGCCCGGTGCCTTGGGCGAAATTCCCTTTTTGCAAATCGGTCTGCCTGCCGTGCTGTCCGTCTACTTCGATATTTTCAGCGGCTGTATGCAAGCGTTCATTTTTGCCATGCTGACCATGCTGAACGTGTCGGGCGGATTCCCCCAAGAAGCGTACGAAAAACGCTTGGCAAAAAAGACGGCAAAAAAGCAAGCCAAACAGGCTAAAAAAGCCGAAAACGCGTAAGCTTCGGCAAGGAGAGAACAGAACGCCGTAAAACGGGGCTTATAAACAAAACGAGGCTACCATGTACGCGTTCAAAACAAAAAATCAGTAAAAAAAGAAAACAAAAATACAGGAGAATAAAACAATGTTAGAAATTGCAATTGGTATCATTTTGGGTTGCTGTGCGTTGGGCGCAGGTATCTGTATGGGTATTGGCGCAATCGGCCCCGGCGTGGGCGAAGGTAACGCAGTTGCCAAAGCGTGTGAGGCAATCGGCCGTCAACCCGAAAGCAAAAGCGAAGTCACCTCTACCATGATCATGGGTTGTGCGGTTGCGGAAACGACGGGTATTTACTCGTTGGTTATCGCCATTTTGCTTGTGTTCGTTGCACCGAATCTGTTGGTGAACATTCTGATTAAGGCAATCAAATAATCGACACGGGAGAGAAAAAATCATGCAAACGTTGGACGTCATTTCTGTCAATATATGGCAGATAGTGATTTCGTTAATCAATCTGGTTTTGCTGTTTTTCATTCTTAAAAAGTTTCTTTTCAAACCCGTGCAAAAGGTGTTGTCCGACCGACAAAAAACGCTGGACGAGCAGTACTTCGCCGCAAAGCGCGCCGAGGACGAGGCAACGGAACACCGTTTGCAGTGGGAAAAGCAGCTTTCTCAGGCAGAGGAACAAGCCAACGCCATTTTGCAGAGCGCAACCGAAAACGCAAAACAGCGCGGCGATAAACTAATTGCCGAAGCCAAAGAACGCGCGGACGGTATGCTCCGCGTGGCGCAGACGGAGGCGGAACTCGAACGCAAAAAGGCGGAAGAGGGGGTCAAGCGCGAAATTGTAGAAGTTTCGGGCGCGCTCACTCAAAAAATTCTCGAAAGGGAAATCAATACCGAAGATCACCACGCGTTGATCGATTCGTTTATTGACAAGCTGGGTGAAGACGATGAATGACCTTGCCACAGAGTACGGAACGGCGTTGTTTTCGCTTGCCGTTGAGGAAGGAAAACAGAAAGAATATGCCGAGGCATTGTCCGTTTTGGCGCAGGCTTTTACCGAACAACCGCAATACGTAGAGCTGTTATCCACGCCAAGCGTTGCGCTCAGCGAGCGGCTTGCGCTGTTGGACGAGGGGTTTGCAAACCTTTTGCCCCCTGCGATTTTGTCCTATTTGAAGCTCCTTTGCGAAAAGGGGCGCACGGCTTGTTTTCTGCCGTCGATAGAGGTATACCAAGCCTTGTTTGATGAATCGGAACGGGTGATTCGAGTCAAAATTACCTCCGCCGTGCCTTTGACGGAGGAACAGAAGCGCAAACTCGTCGCCAAATTAGAAAAGACGGAGCATTGCCAAGTACAAGCGGAATACGCGTTGGACGGGGCGCTGTTGGGCGGCGTGGTTGTAGAATCGGAAGGCAAGATCGTCGACGGCAGTGTACGGCATAGGTTACAGGAAATGAAGGAAGTGATGAACGCATGAGTATTAGAGCGGAAGAAATCAGTAACGTAATCAAAGCGCAAATCAAAAATTATCAATCGAAATTAGAAATGAAGGAAACGGGCACGGTCATTTTGGTCGGGGACGGCATTGCGCGCGTCTACGGCTTGCGCGACTGTATGGCAAGCGAGCTGTTGGAGTTTGACGACGGCAGTTTGGGTATGGCGCAAAACTTGGAAGAAGAAACCGTTTCCGTCGCCTTGCTTTCCAACGTCAATCACGTCAAGGAAGGCACTACGGTCAAGCGGACGGGCAAGGTCCTTTCCGTGCCTGTCGGTGAAAATATGTTGGGCAGAGTGGTCAACGCCTTGGGCGAACCGATTGACGGCAAGGGCGCAATCCTCACCACGGAAACCCGCCCGATCGAGTCGGAAGCCCCCGGCATTATCGAACGCAAAAGCGTTTCCGTGCCCCTGCAAACGGGCATTAAGGCAATCGATAGTATGATCCCCATCGGCAGAGGTCAGCGTGAGCTGATCATCGGCGACAGACAGACGGGGAAAACGGAAATCGCAATCGATACCATCATCAACCAAAAGAACACGGGCGTGTTGTGCATTTACGTGGCAATCGGGCAGAAGAACAGCTCTGTGGTGCAACTCGCCAACGAGCTGGCGTTGAACGGCGCAATGGAGTATACCATTATCGTATCCGCCTCCGCGTCGGAATCCGCGCCCTTGCAATATGTTGCGCCCTATGCAGGTTGCGCCATGGCGGAATATTTCCGCGAACAGGGTAAGGACGTGCTCATCATCTACGACGACTTATCCAAGCATGCCGTGGCATATCGCGCGCTGTCCTTGTTGATTCGCCGTCCGCCCGGACGAGAGGCATACCCCGGCGACGTGTTCTATCTTCATTCCCGTTTGCTGGAACGTGCGGCTTGCGTCGCGCCCGAATACGGCGGCGGCTCTATCACGGCGTTGCCCTTGATTGAAACGCAGGCAGGGGACGTTTCCGCATATATCCCCACCAACGTCATTTCTATCACCGACGGGCAAATCTTTTTGGAAACAGAGTTGTTCCACGCAGGGGTTATGCCTGCCATCAACCCCGGTATTTCCGTCAGCCGTGTCGGCGGTTCGGCACAGTTGAAGGGCATGAAAAAAGTTTCGGGCGAGCTGAAATTGCTCTATTCGCAATATCGAGAGTTGCAATCCTTTGCGCAGTTCGGCAGCGATTTGGATGCCGACACCAAAGCCCGTCTTGCCTTGGGCGAACGAATTGTAGAGGTGCTGAAACAGAACAGAAATTCTCCCGTGCGCGTCGGCTGTCAGGTGGCAATCGTCTATGCCGTCGTCAACGGGTATTTGAACGACACCCCCGTGAAAGAGGTGAAGGCGTACGAAGAAAACCTCTACGAGCTGTTAGAGAATAAATATGCCGACTTCTTGACCTGTGTCGAGGGCGGGTCTTGGTCGGACGAGGACGTAGAAATTTTGCGCCGTGCCTTGGACGAAATGTCGAGGTAAACGGTTATGGGCGCAGATATCAAACAGTTGCGGACACGCATCAAAAGCGTAGATTCCACCCTGCACCTCACAAAAGCCATGGGCTTGGTTGCCTCCTCTAAAATCCGCAAGGCATTAGACGGCATGGGCAAGGGCAGGGCATACGCCGAAGGCTTGGATAGCACGCTGGCGATGCTCACGTCTTGCGACGAGTGTAAAAAATCCCCGTACCTCACCCAACGGACGGGAGAAAAACTCCGCTTGGTTGTCATTGCAGGCGACCGTGGACTTGCAGGCGGCTACAATGCCAACGTCTTCCGTCTGTTGCGGGAGTATCCGACGGCGGAAATTGTGCCGATCGGTAAACGCGCTTGCGAGCGGTTCGGGGCAGAAATCGTCCGTGCGGAGGGCTATTCTCACGCCGCCGCTTTGCAGCTTGCCGAGCAGTTGTGCAAGGAATACGGCGACGGAGATTTTGACAAAATCGGGGTGGTTTGCACCAAATACGTTTCCGCCATGTCGCAGGAAGCATACGTAAAATGGCTGTTTCCGTTGCCGATTTCTCAAAACAAACAGGGCAACGATGCCGTCTTCGAACCCGACCCCCTTACCATTTTCCATACCGTCTTGCCCGAGTATATCGCAGGGGAGTTGATTGCGTGCGTCAAGGAAAGCTTCGCTTGCGAAGTGGCGTCGCGGCGTGTGGCAATGGACAGCGCAGGAAAAAACGCGCAGGAGATGTTGGACTCGCTCGGGTTGGAATACAACCGCGCGAGACAGGGGGCAATCACGCAAGAAATCACAGAAATTGTGGCAGGAAGCGGTTTATAATCGCTGCATTTAAGGAGAAGAAAGAATGTCAAACGTAGCAAGAGGGCGCGTTTCGCAGGTCATGGGACCCGTGGTAGACGTCGCCTTTGAAGAAGGGTATTTGCCCTCCATTTATAACGCACTGACCATGCAGAACGGCGAAAAAACGCTCACCGTAGAGGTGGCGCAACACGTCGGCGATAACGTGGCTCGGTGTATCGCCATGTCCTCTACGGACGGCTTAAAGCGTGGCACTCCCGTCGTCGATACGGGCAAAACCATCAGCGTGCCCGTCGGTAAAGCCACGCTGGGCAGAATTTTCAACGTGCTTGGCGACGTTGTAGATAATCAGCCGTTCGAAACGCAAACGGAGCGTTGGAATATCCACCGCGCTGCGCCGAGTTACAGCGAACTTTCCACATCTACCGAGGTGTTGGAAACGGGTATTAAGGTTATCGACTTGATTTGCCCGTATGCCAAGGGCGGCAAAATCGGTCTGTTCGGCGGCGCAGGCGTCGGCAAAACGGTGTTGATTATGGAACTCATCAACAACATCGCAAAACGGCACGGTGGTCTTTCCGTGTTCACGGGCGTGGGCGAACGCACGCGCGAGGGTAACGATTTGTATAACGAAATGAAGGAATCGGGGGTGCTTGCCAACACCACCCTTGTTTATGGGCAAATGAACGAACCTCCCGGGGCAAGAATGCGTGTCGCGTTGTCGGGTTTGACCATGGCAGAATATTTCCGTGACGAAGAACGGCAGGACGTGTTGTTGTTCATCGATAACATTTTCCGCTTTACGCAGGCAGGCAGCGAGGTATCTGCTCTGCTTGGGCGTATGCCCAGTGCCGTGGGTTATCAACCCACCCTCGCCACCGAAATGGGGGACTTGCAAGAACGCATTACGTCCACCAAAAAGGGTTCAATCACCTCCATTCAGGCGGTGTACGTCCCTGCGGACGACTTGACTGACCCTGCCCCTGCCACCACCTTTGCGCATTTGGACGCCACCACGGTGCTTTCGCGCAGTATCTCGTCGCAGGGGATCTATCCCGCCGTCGATCCGTTGGAATCTACCAGCCGTATTCTCTCCCCCGAAGTGGTGGGCGAAGAACACTACCGCGTGGCAAGGGAAGTGCAACGTGTGTTGCAACGCTATCGCGAACTGATGGACATTATCGCCATTATGGGCATGGACGAGCTGTCCGATGAGGATAAGCTGTTGGTTCAGCGTGCGCGCAAGGTGCAACGCTTCCTTTCGCAACCCTTCGACGTGTCCGAAAAATTCACGGGCATCAAGGGTACGTACGTGCCTTTGAGTGAAACGATTCGCGGCTTTAAGGGGATTATCGAAGGCGAATATGACGACTTGCCGGAGTCCGCATTCCTGTTCGTCGGCACGATTGACGAGGCAGTGGAAAAGGCAAAGAAGGTATCGAGATGAAAAGCTTTCCCTTAAAAATCACGTCGTCGGAAGGGGATTTGTTTTGCGGCGAGGTGCAACGGCTTTGCGTGCGCGGCACGGAAGGGGAGCTCGCCGTTATGGCAGGGCATATACCCTTTGTCACTTGCTTGCAACCTTGCGATTGCCGTTTGACGTTGGCGGACGGAAGTAAACGGGTCGGCAAAACGGCAGGCGGCGTGCTGACGGTGTCTAAAACGGGCGCGGTTTTGTTGGTGTCCGAATTTTTGTGGCAGGACGCTGAACCCGATGCAAAAAATCAATAAACGAGCATACCATGTATGCGTTGAATGTATAACGGAATAAAAATGTGTGGGCAGGTATGCGATGAATTCATCGCATACCTGCCCCTTCCATATTGCGCAAACGGCGCAAAAAACCGCGGCGCGTTGGCTAAAAACCCGACACGCCGCGGCGTTCCGTTTTTATGTACGATTATTTATGTTCTTCGCGGAAAACGTTGGGGGAAACCCCTTCGTGCTTTTTGAAAAATCTGCAAAAATAGGCGGTGGAATCGAACTTCAATTCGTTGGCGATCTCCGTCACCGTCTTGTTGGTGTGGCAAAGCAAACGCTTGGCTTCGTCCAACTTTTTATCGGCAACGTAGGCGATAATCGGCTTGCCCGTATAGTGTTTGAATTGCGCGCACAACGCCGAACGGTTGATTTGGAACATAAATGCCAGCTCGTCCAACGTAATCGGTTCTACAAAATGTTGATCTAAATAGCTGGTCACTTCGTCGATGTGGAAGTTGTTTTCCACGTTCTCCGTCGTCGTTTGCTTGTTCAAAAAGTTGCGTTTGCGTATCAGCTCAATCAAAAAATTTTCCAAGGTGGAAATCAAAAGCTGTTCGCTGCCGAACACCTGTTCTCCCTTCTTTTTCATATCCGAAAGGGGAATGTCATAGGGCGGTTCAAACACGTTTCTGCCCTCTTTTACAATCTTAGAAAGGGTCTTTTCTTCGCTTTCGTCCAAACGAATGGGGGCGGAACAGAGGGGAAGCAGAGCAGGGCAATCGCATACGAACCCGATGATGACTACGGTGGTTTTTTGCGACTTTTTGCACTGCAAAGCGTGCGTTTCGTTGGCGCGGTGTATCAGCATTTCGTTTTTGCGCAACTTGCCCGTGTACCCGTCCGAAAGGACGTGCATCGAGCCGCTGTACGTAAACAACAACTCGCAAAAAGGGTGGCGGTCGGCTTCCGTCACGTACCCTTTGGGGAATTCAAAAAAGTGCACGTTGGCAATTTTGGGTATGGTTAAAACTTTGGTAACGTCTTTTAACTTATATTGCATGATGCTTACATTATAAAAGAAAAGGCTGTATTTGTCAATAAAAACAATGGACATTTTTTCTATAAAAATACGATTGTGCAATAAAAAAGCACGATTGTGTAATGACAAACGAAAAAATATGTGCTACAATAAAATAAAAAATTCCATAAAAGGAGAAACAAGTATGGCAAGAGTATGTATTCCCGATCACGAATATCAGGAAAGAATCCAAAGAGCAGCGGCAATGTTGCGCGAAAGAGGTTTGGACGTTATGGTGGTGGCTTCCACGGAAAGCGACTATGCAAACGCGCGTTACTTTTCGGGCTTTTGGCCCGTGTTTGAAAGAGCAGGTGTAGCCATTTCCGCAAACGGCGACGCGGCGCTTTTGGTTGGTCCCGAATCGGAAGTGTTCGGCGCAGACTTTGGTAAAATCGAAAAGGTGTTTGTTCTTCGCGAATTCAGAGAATCCGCCGACCCTTCTTATCCCGAATTGACCCCTTCCACCTTCAAGGACGTGTTTAAGGCAATCGGCGTCACGGGCGAAAATATCAAAATCGGCTTGGGCAGCTATGTAGAATGCACGTTGCCCATTTACGAAGGCTTGAAGAATAGCTATCCGAAAGCAGAAATCGTAAAGTGCAACGACATCATGGTCAACCTCCGCAAAATCAAGAGCGAAAACGAAATCGCTTGCCTTCGTGAAGGCTTCCGCATCATCGAAATCGCCACTGACGAAGTAATCAAGGCTTTGAAACCGGGCGTTACCGAATTGCAAATGGTCGGCATTGCACAAAAAGTCATTTATGAACACGGTGCCGAATACGAAGGCTTGCCTATGTACGTCTTCTCGGAAGCGAGCACCCGTCACGCTATTTCCCGTTCCAGATACAGAGAAATCGGCAAAAACGACATTGTGCAACTCAATCTTTCGGCAAAAATAGACGGCTATTCCCCTTCGATCGGTTTGCCCGTTTGCATGGGTAAGTTGGAAGGCGAACGCCGCGACCTTGTAGAATTCTGCCGCCAGATGCACGAATGGACGGAACAGCAGTTGAAAGCAGGCGTGTACGCAGACGACGTGGCTAAGCGTTTCTTGCAGAAATATAAAGACGCGGGTTACGAAAAGAACTACGTTTACGGACCTTGCCACGGCACGGGTATGATCGAGGTTGAAGCGCCTTGGATGGAAACTTCCACCCACTATCCTTTGGAAAAGAATATGACCTTCCAAATCGACACCTTCATTTCCGGCCCCACCTTCGGTTGCCGTTGGGAAAAGGGTATCGCCATTCGCGAAGACGGTTGCGAAAGCTACACCGACTATTTGAAGAAAGGCATTATCGAGCTGGGGTTCTAACATGAGCGTAGTTGGTAAACAAGATTGGATTATTCCCGATTGCGAACTTCCTCCCGAAGGGGAGGGAGTCCTCAAAGGGCACGAAAGCGTCATCGTCGTCAACGACACGGACGAAGAGGCAACCATTAAGGTAAAACTCTATTTTGCAGACAAGGACGCGCACGAGGGCATCGTGTGGAAGGTCGGTGCAGGTCGCGTGCGTTGTTTTAGAATGAACAACGTGGACGATATGTGCGGCTATATCGTTCCCCTGGAAACGCAGTATGCCATGAAGTTGGAAAGCACGCAACCTATCGTCGTGCAATATGGCAGATTAGACAATCGTCAAACGAATTTGGCGTATTACACCACCCTTGCGTTTTAATATATGCAGTTGGGGTTATATATAATGTAAAAGGAAATGGGTGTTGAAATGAAAAAATTAACGTGTGTCATTTTGGGGTATGGCGACAGAAGTTCCCGTTATGCGGCGTACGCCAAAGAAAGACCCGAAGAATTGCAAATTGTCGGCGCGATTGACGTCAACCCTTTAAAGTTGCGCGCGGCGCAAACGGAATTTGCTCTGTCGGACGGGCAACTCTATGCAAGCTTAGACGAATTTTTGTCCAAAAACGTGGCTTGCGACGTGGTCATCAACGGCACTATGGACCAAATGCACTACCAAACCACCATGCCGCTTTTGGAGCGCGGTTATAATATTTTGTTGGAAAAACCCGTCACGGCAAACTCGAACGAGTTGTTGGAAATCGAGGCGAAAGCCAAAGAAAAGGGTTGCAAGGTCGTCGTTTGTCACGTCCTGCGCTATACCCCCTTCTATTCCAAAATCAAAAGCATTATCGACAGCGGAAAAATCGGCAAAATCGTGGATATGCAGTTGAACGAGCACGTTTGGTACGGGCATTTTGTCAATTCGTACGTGCGTGGTAAATGGCGTAGCGAAAAGGAATGCGGCAGTGGTTTGCTCCTTGCAAAATGCTGTCACGATACCGACTTGATGTGCTGGCTGAACAACGCAACGACGCCTACGCTGGTTTCGTCGTTCGGTTCTAAATCCTTCTTCACCGAAAGCAACGCGCCCGAAGGCGCAACGCAGTATTGCTACACTTGCCCCAAAAAGGCGGAGTGTATGTTCAATGCGGAAAAATTCGAGCTGGAAAAGGACTTTATCCCCTTCTATACGTGGGCAGGCATCAACAAGCCATTGGACGAAATCACGACGGAGGAGAAGCGCGAATTTTTGAAGACGGACGTCTACGGTCAGTGCGTGTTCAAAACGGATATGGACCTTGTCGATCGGCAGTGCGTTTCGGTGCAGTTCCAAAACGGCTCTATCGGCACGCTGAATATGATCGGCGGCGCAAGCAAAGCCGGCAGACATATTCACGTCGTTTGTGAATACGGCGAGATTTTGGGCTACATCGAGGAGAACAAAATCACCGTCCGCGAATTTGACAAAAACCAAGTATGGTATAACGAGTATGTGGTGGATTTCAGCAAAGAAAACGATTTGGGCGGCGAGGACAACTCCGTCGGCGGTCACTACGGCGGCGACCACTATATCATGAAAGACCTTGTTCGCTTCTTGAATGGTGAAAAGACTTCGGTTGCTACTACCGTCATTTCCGATTCTGTCAACAGCCACTTAATCTGTTACGCAGCAGAACGCGCACGCAGAGAACACGTCGTTGTGGACTTGAAAAAGGAATACGATTTCTAAACAATTTTTAAGCGTTTTTTTGTTAAGCAAACCGCCATTTTCGGGTGCTTGCTTGCAAGATTATCGGCGCGTTGCGCCAAGGAGAAAACAGTATGATTTTAGACCATAGTTTTCCGCGTGAAACGGATTACGTCAAGGAAAAAAATATTCCGCTCGTCATTGTGGGCGGCACGGTAGAATACCACGGTCCGCACTGTTCGTACGGTTGCGATACGCTTGTGGCGGAAGGTTTAATTAAAAAGTTGGCGCAGGAAAAAGAGATTATGATTGCGCCCACCATTTCGTACAGCCCGTCCAGCTATGCCGTCGGCGGCAAAACGAGCGGCACGGTGCACGTCCCCGAACGCGCCTTTGAAGACTACGTTTATTATGTATTCAAAAGTCTTTTGTATTCGGGTTTCCGCAATATTTACGTGGTGATTCATCACCAATTCGAGCAAGAGAGCGAGATGCCGATGACCCTTTGCTACCGCACGGCAGCAAAGCGCGCCACCATGGAATACTTGCAAGAAACGCTTGGTGAAGGTTGGTGGGGGAGCGAAAGCTATGCCAACTACTACGAGGAGTTGGAGGGCGCAAACAATCCCTTCTCGTGGATTAAGGTGATTCCGACCATGAGCACGGCGGTGCAAAACGCCACGGGTTACGACCACGCAGGCAAGTACGAAAGCTCCATTTTGATGTCCCTCTATCCCGATTGCGTGCAGTTGGATCGCATCAACGATATCAAGCATTGGTTCACGGAAAGCGCGCGCGAGGCAAGCACGGAAGTCGGTGACGAAATGGTAAAACAATCCCTCGCCTATTTGAAAGAGGCAATTCGCTAAGTATCTATCGGAGGAGGAAAACACGATGTTGCCCCCCTTAAAAACCGTACAAAAACAAGAACAAATATTTTTAACAGAATGGCAAACCGTAATTTTTAGAAATTACGGTTTTGTCGCTTTAGAACGGATTGCCAAAACGCTCGGCTGTTCCGAGGAATGTGTAGAACAAGAAGCGGCGCGGCTGGGTTTGCCCGTTGCCGACAGGGCACGTGTCGACCGCTTTGAAAAGTGTGGCTATATCACCATTATCCGCAACAACTGGTTTCTGTTGCCGTACGAACAGCTTGAAGGTTTGCTTGGCATAGACGAGGAACGGCTTGCCTTTTGGTTGGAAAAAGAGGACTTTTTAGGAGTGAAACTCGGCGACTTTAAACCCGATGTTCCGCCTGTTTCCTATACGCCGTTAACCGAGGAAGAAAAGCAAAAAACCAAGTTCATCGCAGACATGGTAGACCTGTTTTATCAAAACGGTATGGGCGTTATGCCTTTCGACTTCTTAAACGCCTTGCCCGATATGGTGCAAAAACCTCGTCCAAATCGGCATACGCGCATTGTCCACGGATACTTAACGCCGTGCGGCGACGTGTTCATGGAGGACGACGAAAAGTATATGCCCGACACGCTGTTGTCGGCGTATGCGGCGCAGGGCGTAACTGCTGTTTGGGCGCACGGATTGCTTTCCGCACTGTCGCCTTATCCTTTTGACGAGCGGCTTTCCAAGGACTATGTCGCGCGCCGCGCGCGCTTGCAAAAACTGATTACGCGTTGCAAAAATTATGGTATAAAAGTATATTTATATTTGAACGAACCGCGAGATTTGCCGTTGGACGGGTTCGGCAAGTACGCGCATTTGGCAGGCAGAACGGAAAACGGCAGGGCTACGCTCTGTCTGGAACAGGCGGAAATGCAAGCATATTTGTATCAAGCCGTCAAAGATTTGTTGCAAGCCGTACCCGACTTGGGCGGTTTTATCACCATCACGATGAGCGAAAATCCGACCCATTGCAACTACCGTCCGCACACAAATTGCCCCGTTTGCAAACATATTCCGCCTGAAAAATCGGCAGCGAAAGTCAACAATATCATCGCCAAAGCCGTGCGCGATAGCGGCAGCGGTGCGGAGGTGATTGCCAACCTTTGGGGGTGGTCGCCGTTTATGGAATGGACGGAAGAACAGACTCTCCGCGGCATCGATTTGTTGGATAAGGACATCTCGGTGATGTCGGTCAGTGAGTACGATTTGCCGATTGAAAAGGGCGGCGTGCAAAGCAAGGTCATCGACTATTCCATCGGCAACGTCGGACCGAGCGAAATCACGATAAAGTCCCTTTCGCACGCCAAGGCGCAGGGGCATAAAACGTACGCAAAAATTCAGGTGAACAACAGTTGGGAGTGTTCTTGCGTACCCTATTTGCCCGTGTTTGATTTGACTTATCGGCATATCGAAAATTTGAAAAAAATCGGCGTGGAAGATTTTATGTTGACGTGGACGTTGGGCGGTTATCCCTCGCCTACGCTCGGCATGATTGCGGCGGAAACAGAGGATAACCTGTCTTTGAACGGGTGGTATCGCCAAGTTTTCGGTGATGAAGCGGAAAGGGTGCACGGTGCAGTGCAAAGCTTTTGTCAAGGCTTGCAAGCCTATCCGTTTAGTTTAGACAGTTTGTATTTTTCGCCAAAAACTTTGGGTGCGGCAAACCTGTGGTCGCTTAACAAAAATGACTGTCCTTCCACCATGGTTTGCTATGCCTTTGACGATTACGAGACGTGGACAAAACCGTACGGGGCGGAAACCTATCTTGCGCAATATCGTTTGCTTTTGTCCGCTTGGCGCAAGGGTTTGGAAACCTTAAAAACTTGCCAGCCCTCTCATGCGGTTTTGGAAATGCAGGCGTTCGCAGGGGCGGCATACGCGCACTTCACCGGCGACGCTTTGCAAACGGAGTTTTCCGTTTTGAAAGCGGACGTCCGTAAAAACAAGGCGCGCTTGCAAGAAATTTTGGCGGAAGAAGAGGAAAATGCAACTTCCCTTTTGGGTCTTGTCCGCAAAAATGCGGCAATCGGTTTTGAAACGTCTAACCATTATTTTTACACTGAACGCAACTTGGTCGAAAAGGTGCTTTGTGTTAGGAAGTTGCAAAACGAGCTTAACAAAATCTGTGATTAAAAATTCGTTTTATCTATAAGGAGTTCACATAATGTTGTCGTGGTTACAGAACGCAGTCTTTTACGAAATTTATCCGACGAGCTTTTACGATAGCAACGGCGACGGCGTCGGCGACTTGCAGGGCATTAAACAAAAAATCGGCTATTTGAAGGAGCTGGGTGTTTCCGTCGTGTGGCTGAATCCCGTTTATCAAAGCCCCTTTCAGGACGGCGGTTACGACATCAGCGACTATACTAAAATCGACAAACGCTTCGGCACGATGTCCGATTTGGAAGATTTGATTGCAGAATTGCACAAAAACGGCATTCGCATCGTGCTCGACCTTGTCATCGGGCACACTTCCAATAAGCACCCGTGGTTTAAGCAGTCGGGCAGGGCAAAACACAATCCGTATTCCGATTATTATATTTGGACGAATTCCAACTTTGAAAGTTATCCTGAAATGATTTACGGATTAACAAAACGCGATGGTGGCTATATGAAAAATTATTACGCAAGCCAGCCTGCCTTGAATTTCGGTTTCAATCAAACGGACGAAAAATAGCCTTGGAAGTTGCATTATAAAGACGAACGCTTAAAGCCGCTCCGCGAGGAAATTTTGAACGTTATGCGTTTTTACCTTAACAAAGGCATTGATGGATTCCGCGTGGACATGGCTTCGTCGTTGGTCAAGGACGGCAAAAAATTCGACGGCGACAAGGCGATGGAAGACAGTGCAGAGGGGGTGGAAGGCATTACGTGGCTTTGGCAACAAATGCTCGGCACGCTCCGCAGCGAATATACGGACAAAGTGTATATTGCAGAATGGGTCGTGCCGCAAGACTCGGTGGGCAAATGCGGGTTCGATTTAGACTTTTTGACCCACGATACCTTTGCCTTCAACACCCTCAGCCGCAACCAAACGGGCACCAACCTCGACCCGTATTACGAGCGCGGTTTTAACTATTTTTCTGCGGAGGGTAAAGGCACCGTCAAAGTCTTTGCGGAGTATGCCGAATTTTTATACGGCAAGTTAGAAGGCAAAGGGTTGTTTACCGCGCCGACGGGCACGCACGACGAAATCCGCCTTGCGCAAGGCAAATCGCAAGCTGTGCTGAAAACAGCGTTTGCCTTTTTGTTAATGCTGAAACAAGTTCCGCTCATCTACTACGGAGACGAGCTGGGTATCGAACATAACTTTTCTGTCAGCAAGGATGGCGGCTCGGTGCGTACGGGCGCACGCACACCTATGCTTTGGACGGAGGACAAGGGCAGAGGTTTCAGCACAAAAAAGACGACCTATCTCCCACTTTCCAAACAGAAAAATATTTCCGTTGCTGCACAAAAGGGAGAAGAAAATTCTTTGTGGAAAACGGTGAAAGCGTTGGTGGAAATCCGCAAAACGTACCCGTGTTTTTATGCCACCGCAAAGCAAGAATTTATCGAAACGGAGTACCCTGCCGTGTTCCGTCGCTCGTGCGAAGGGCAAACGGCAACGGTGCTTGTCAACCCGTCGGATCGGGAATATCGCCGTACGGTGCCGCATAGCAAAGTGCTTGCCACCGAAAATTGCCAGATTGTCGGTGACGAGGTGGTTTTGAAGGGACAAAGTTTTGCTATTTTGTTGCAATAACGACGGACGCGCTTTTGCGCTTGCAGAAGTCAAAACAGGCATACCATGTATGCGTTGAATGTATAACGGAATAAAAATGTGTGGGGCAGGTACGCGATGAAT
>CAYRAY010000004.1:0-33894 GCA_964422405.1 uncultured Clostridia bacterium
GCCCGTTTTGGGGTTTTTTTTGGTTTTTTTCTTTTTTTTGGGTGGGTTGGGGGTTGGGTTGGGGGGGCCGCGCAAAAGGGGCGCCCCGCCCCCCTCTCCGTTTTTAATAACATATATATATTATATATATTGCCGTCAGTTGTTGATCAGTTCCATTCTTGCCACAAGCACCTCGTTGCTGTCCGAGGCGAACACGCCATGCTCTGCAATGCCGATGAAATCGTCGCCCAAAACGTCCTTTATATTGCCGCTGATGGTGAAGTCGGTCAAGCGCTTGGTGATTTTTCCGTTTTCGACCAAGAACGCCAACTGCACGGGCAAGCCCAAAACGCCTTCCGTGGTGATGTCGCCGCCCGACGTGACAAGGACGAGCACCGCTTTCTCTTCGCCGAGCAGCGAAGGGATATCCGCCGCCGTGGGATTGCAACGGAAGCCGCGAAACCCAAGCCCGGGCACGCCGTCGTAAGACGCCTCCGCTGTTTTAGACAAGGGCAAATTGAACATTTGTGCCGTGTTTTTGGTGGTCACAACCCGTTTTAATACCCCGTTTTCTACAAATTTTGCACGGTAGTCGGGGGCAATTTCGCCCTCTGCGTCGTAGAACGATGCCGTGGGGTTGGTTTTGGGGTTGCGATCGCCGCCGCACGTGAGCTTTTCGTTAAAAATCCGTTCGCCGAGTTTGCCGCTGAACAGCGAACCGCCCGAAACGTAGTATTCGGCAATGAAATCGCGCGCGATTTCGCCCATGATGCTGTACGAAGATGTGATCACGGGGTATTTGCCATTGGGCAGGGTTACCTTTTCGGTGAAAAACGCATCGTGCAAGGATTTTACGTCGGCAACGATTTTGTCTTCGGTCACTTTGCCGTAATGGGTAAGGAGTACACCGAAGGAGGCATCGAAGACGTTGGACGAAGCTCTATCCTTCAACAGGAAAGACGCGGAGAAGGAATGACCTTCGTGCGAAAGCTCGGTATTCTGCGTGTTTTTATAGCTACCTGCCAACATTTTGGCGGAGATTTTGCCGTTGACGAGGAAACGGGGGCAAGCTTCGGCAACCTTTTTTGCCAATCGTTTGCCCGTGCGCAACAATTCCCCTTCCGCTACAACGGGTTTGTTGCGAATGAGGCTCTTTTTTACCCCTTTATTCAGTTTGCAGGGATAAGGAATAACGCCGAGTTTGCTTTCCGCCGCTTTTTCAAGTTCGGAAAAATCCGCCTCGCCCAACGCGCCTGCTATGCCGATGGTGTTGCCATCATAGACGCGGACGGTGGTGTGCGATTCTTCCATTTCGCGATAGGCGTCCACTTTGCCGTCGGTGAGGTTTAAGGTGATCATTCTGCCTTTTTCTACAATATATTCTTTTTCCATACTGATTTCTCCTTTTGGACCATGCCGCGATTATTGCACGAACATTTTGGATACGCGCACGTACGGACCGCCGAAACCGACGGGAAGGGGGTTCTGTTCCATTTTACCGCAACCGCCGGAAACGAAACTCATATATTCTACCTTGTCGGACAAGCCGTCAATCAAGCCGAGCGTGGTGAACACGTCGCCCGTGACAACGCTGATTTTGACGGGACGGGTGATTTTGCCGTCTACGATTTCGTAAGCGATATGCGGCGCGAGGGTGAATTTGCTCATGCCAGAACCGTGGTTGACGCTCTTGATATAATAACCGAATTTCACGCCTGCGAACAGCTCGTCTTTGGTGAGTTCGCCCTTTTCGATGTAAGTGTTCGTCATACGGACGATCGGCTCGAACGTGCCGTTTACCGCACGCGCGTTACCCGTCGTTTTTTCCTTTAAGTACGCCGACGTTACGCCACTGTGCAATCTGCCTGCCAAAACGCCCTTCTTAATCAGATAGTTTTTGCGTGCCTTGGTGCCTTCGTCGTCGTAAGGCACGTAGCCACTGCCTAAATCCTTGCCGCAATCGACGATGCTAAGCAAGGGGGACGCCACCGTTTTGCCGATGACCCATTCTTTGCGAATGCCTTCGTCCGCCAACATGAAGTCGGCTTCCGACTTATGACCGAAGGATTCGTGGGCGAACATACCCGCCGCCTCGGGAGAGAGAATGACGGGGTATTCCCCTGCCGTTACGGGTTCGCTTTGTTGCATAGCGACGATTTGTTCTTGCAAGGTTTCACGAATGCGACGAGATTTGCCTTGCAACTTATGGAAATATACGTCACCATACTGATAATAGCCGCTTAAATGCTTTTCGCCATCGGCAATGGTGCAGGAAAGCACAAAGCCGCACGTTTGATAATCGTATTTGATTGCCGCGCCCTTGCTGGAATAGAACTCGAACACGCTGTTGCGGTCGAGATAGCTGCCTTGAGGCATAGACGTCAAAGGCGACGCGCTAAGTAAGGGCAGATAGCTTTCTAACAACGCTTTTTTATCCGCAAGCGGAATATCGCGCAAGGAATGATCGGTAAACACCATTTTTTCCTCTACATTCGCTTGATAGCGGCGGACGATGGCGTTGCGATCGATTTTGGCGTTGGGCTTGGCTTGGGCGTACAATCCGTCAAGCTTGTTTTGAACGTCGTTGACGTCCGTCGTGGAAGAATAGTACCACATCTTCCCGTCGAAAACGCGGATAAACGCGCGCTTTTGCTTTCTCTCACGCATTTCTTTCAGCATGCCGTTGGCAAATGAAACGGTGGTGGAGAATCTGTCTTCGATACGCACATCGGCATAGAAATCTTTTTTGAATGTAAACAAATTCGTGCCCTCCTTTTTGTTTTTTGAGCTTTGTTTTTTATGTTACCTTCTATTATACTATCAATAAAATTGATTGTCAAATGTTTGACGAGATGAAAAATCGATTTTAGGCCTGTTTTTTGTAGTCAAACACTTGACAGAGTTGACAAAAATGTGTTATCATTACACGTATTATTTTATAATTAAGGAAGGAGGCAAAAACTTATGATCTTTGGAAAACACATAAATCGCTACTATTTGCGATATTTATATCTGTTTTTGCTCGGCTTAGCGGCGCTGTTCGTTGTAGACACCGTACAGTTGGAAGTTCCCAAGCTTTGGAATTATCTTATCAACGGTTTGAACAACGGCGAAGTGGTATATCAAGGGCAGACAATCCCCTTTGATTTCCAGTTTGTGTTAAAACACATTTGCGAGCCGATGCTTTGGATTATTTTGATGATGGTCCTCGGCAGATTTTTATGGAGAATTTGCTTTTTTGGCGCAGGGATCAGAATTGAAACGGATTTGCGGTTGAGAATGTTCGACCACTGCAAAGACTTGTCGCAGAATTTTTATCAGGTGAACAAAGTCGGCAATTTGATGTCCCTGTTCACCAACGATATCGAAACGGTGCAAGATTGCTTCGGCAGCGGCACGATGATGTTTTTCGATGCATTGTTTTTGGGCTGCACCTCCATTTATAAAATGTTGAAAGTGCACCCCACGCTTACGCTGTTCTCCTTGATCCCCATGCTGTGTCTGCTTGCCGTATCTTTGATTTTGGGCAAGTATATGTCCAAAAAATGGGACGTACGCCAACAAGCCTTTTCCAACTTGTCCGATTTTTCGCAAGAGAGCTTTTCGGGCATTGCCGTCATTAAGGCGTTCGTAAAAGAATTCAAAGAGCTTTGGGCATTCAAAAAACTCTGCAAGAAAAACGAGGACGTGAACGTGGAATACACGCGCTATTCTACCATGCTCCGTATCTTCGTTACTCTGTTTGTCGAATCGGTAACCTGCGTTATTTTGGGTTACGGCGGCTACCTTGCCTATAAAAAAGTGTTGAACGGCGGCGACTTGGTAGAATTCCTCGGTTTGTTCAACGCCGTCGTGTGGCCGTTTATGGCGATTACCGAACTCATTGAAATGAGCTCCCGCGGGAAGGCGTCCTTGCAACGCATCAACGAACTGTTGGACCAAAAACAGGACGTTGTTGACAAAGAAGGCGCAAAAGAAATTGTCGACGTCAAAGGCAAGATTGAATTCCGTGACCTCTCCTTCCGCCACTTTACGGGCGATTACGATGCGTTGAAGCACGTTTCCTTCACCATCGAACCGGGCGAAAACGTAGGTATCATCGGCAGAACGGGCGCAGGCAAAACGACCATCGTCGATTTATTGCTCCGCAATTATAACGTAGCGGACGGGTGTTTGTTCGTGGACGGTCACGACGTGAACGACGTGACGATTGCCTCGCTTAGAAAATACATTTCCTACGTGCCGCAAGACAACTTTTTGTTCAGCGACACCATCGCCAACAACATCGCGTTTGCCCGTGATATTGCGGACGACGATGAAATCCGCTATGCGGCGAAAATGGCTGCTGTGGACGATAACATTGAAGAATTTCCCGAACAGTATCAAACGGTTTTGGGCGAGCGCGGTGTTACCGTTTCCGGTGGACAGAAACAACGTATTTCCATTGCGCGCGCCCTGCTGAAAGACGCGTCCATACTCATTTTGGACGATTCCCTTTCCGCCGTCGATACCAAAACGGAACGTGCGCTTTTGGATAATTTGGCAACGGAACGCCACGGCAAGACCACCCTACTTATCGCGCACCGTATTTCTACCATTCAAGGCATGGACAAGATTATTTACATAGACGACGGCGAGATTGTTGCCGTAGGCAAGCACGAAGAATTGCTGGAAAGCTGCCCTGCCTACAAGGCGATGACCGAACTTCAAAAGTTAGAGGAGGAAAAATAATATGTGGAAGAATTATTATCCCTTACTGATCCTCGGCGCGGTCCTCGGCGTGTTTTCCGCCGTGTTCATCATCGCGTATTGCTTGATTAAGGACAAAAAACAAAGTATGGGCTTCGAGCGGAACATTTCAGATAAAGAAATTGTAAAACGCTTGCTCGCCTACGCAAAGCCGTATTGGAAAAGCTTCCTTTTCGTGCTGATTTTGATGCTGTTCACGATTGCGTACGACATTGTTTCCCCCCTCTTGATAGGGTATCTGCAAAAGCTTGTAAAAGAGGACTTTTCGTTGCAACAGTTGTACCTGCTCATCGGCGTGTACGCAAGCATTTTGATTATTTCCGTCGTCTGTTCGTACTTCCAAGCGATTATCTTGCAAAAGGTCGGACAACGGATTATTTCCGATTTACGTATCGATTTATTCCAACACATCGAAAGCCTTTCGCACGAACAACTCAATCATATCCCCGTCGGGAAGTTGGTTACCAGAGTCACCAACGATACCAACGGTATTTCGATGATGTTCACCAACATTTTGGTCAATCTAATTAAAAACTGCTTTGTGCTGTTGGGCGTGTTGGTGGCGATGCTGTGTTTGAACTATGTTTTAACCCTTGCCGCCCTCTGCTTCGTCCCCTTCATTTTGTTGTTTACCATTCTTTTCCGTAAATTTTCGCGTCGTGCCTATCGACGCGTAAAAGACGGAACGACGGACATCAACACCTTCCTTTCCGAAAATCTTTCGGGCATTAAGATTACGCAATTCTTCAACCGAGAAGAAAAGAAGTTGAACGAATTCCGCGAAAAAAATAGCAAGCTCGGCAAAGCCAAGCACCAACAGATTTTTGTGTTCGGCATCTTCCGCCCCATGATTTATATGCTGTATATCAGCTCAGTTTTGGTGCTGTTTTTGTTAGGCGCGAAAGGCGCGTTGGACAACAAGGCGATTTTGGGGCAGATGATTACTAGCGAGGTCGTCGTTTCGTTCTACCTCTATCTTTCCAAATTCTTCAACCCCATTCAAAGCTTGGCAGAACAGTTTAACTGGTTGCAAAACGCCTTCGCCTCCGCCGAAAAAATCTTTACCATTATGGATATGCAACCCACAGTGGTAGACGAGCTCGATGCCGTGGATTTGGACGAAATTCAAGGCAAAATCGAGTTCAAAAACGTGTGGTTTGCCTACGAAAGTGCGGAATGGATTTTGAAGGACGTTTCCTTCACCGTCGAACCCAACCAAACGGTGGCGTTTGTCGGGTCTACGGGTTCGGGCAAGACGACCATTCTTTCGTTGATTTGCCGCAACTACGACATTCAAAAGGGACAAATTTTGATTGACGGCATCGATATCCGCCACATTAAAATCGCTTCTTTGCGCAAACACTTCGGGCAGATGTTGCAAGATGTATTCCTCTTTTCCGGCACCATTCGCGACAATATTTTGTTGCGGGAAGAAGGCATTTCGGACGAGGAAGTTTGGCAGGCTTGCAAATACGTGAACGCCGATTCCTTCATTTCCAAGCTGGACAAGGGATTAGATTATCAAATTTTGGAACGCGGCAACAACTTCTCCGCTGGGCAACGGCAACTCCTCTCCTTTGCGCGAACGATTGTGCATAAGCCGTCCGTGATGATTTTGGACGAGGCAACGGCAAACATCGATACCGAAACGGAAATTTTGATACAGAATTCCTTGGAAAAGATGATGAACGTCGGCACGATGCTGATTGTGGCGCACAGACTTTCTACCGTGCAACACGCAGACAACATTATCGTCCTTTCGCACGGGGAAATCATTGAACAAGGCAACCACTTCGACCTCTTAAAATTGCAAGGCAGATATTACGATTTGTACACCTTGCAAAACCGTAAAGCGGAGCTTATGAAAACGGCGTAACGAAATACGTCCGTAATCCCCTTATTTCACGGAATACAGAAACCCCTGCGGCGTAACTCGCCACAGGGGTTTTCTTTATTTTATAGCTGTGTTTAGGCTTATTTTGCAGCATTTGTAAGGGGAAGATCCTTTTTCAAAGAATGTTTTTTAAAAAAGCGAATAGCAAGCAAAACGGCGACGATCCCCAAAATCGGGAACAGCGAACTCACCAACATACCTGCTTTCAAACCGATTTGTTCGGCAGACAAATGCAGCTTTGTGCTGAGCTTTGCCGCAAGCGAACTTTTGCCGATTCCGTCTGCAACCACACCCATCAACTGCGGAGCAAGCGCCGCGCCGCAGTCTCCTGCCGATGCCATCAACGCATATGCCGCAACGCCGGGCGCAGAGATATTTTCTTCCATAAAAATCAGCGTTCCCGGCCAAAGCATGGCGGTGAACACACCCGTCAGAGCGCAAGCGATAAACGCAGGCACGGCATAGGGAACAAGCCCAGCCACCAAATAGCAACATACCGAGCCGCACATACCAATCAACAACACCAAACCAATGTTTTTGCCGTATTTGGAATACAGAATACGCACAAGTCCCAAAAGAATGGCAAACAACGCCATACCAAGCAAATCCCCCAGCGCCTTATCCAATCCCAAGCCGTTTTGCGCGTAGGTGGAAACCCAATTCGACATTACGTTTTCGGCGCAACTACCAAAGAAAATGCACGCGGCGCAAAGCCCGATGCCTATGGCACGGTCTTTGGTGGAAACCTTCTTTTCCGCAACCTCCTCGCCGTTGATATTGGGCAAGGGCGACGTCATAAACAGCACGGCGGCAAAAACGGGTAAAGCCGCAAAAAACAGGGTGAGCCACATCCAATTTTCTGCACCTAGCAACTTGATAAACAAGGTGGCGATGATGGCGACGGTGAACACGCCGAATGCGTACAGCGAATGCAGTTTGCTCATATCCCGTTGGGGATTATCCGAAGGAATCGCTGCGATGGTCGGGCTTAACAACACTTCGGAAAAGCCTGCCGCCATGGAAAAGATAATCGTACCGAGTAAAAGTCCCAAATAGGCAACGTTAGGGAACAGCGTAGGCACAACTGCATACACGACAAGGCCCAGCGCCGTCAACAGCGGCATAATTTTTACGATAAGTTTGACGTTGAACTTTTTAGAGAAAAAGGTGAACAACAAGTCCATGGCAAGCTGTGTACAGAAATTGACCGCAATCAACGTACCGAGCAGTGTGTACGAAATTCCGAATACTTCTTGCAAGGTGGTAAACAGCAAGGCAGGCAAACAGAAAACGGACGACATAGTGAAGTACGCCGCATAGCAAGCGAACTTGGTTCTTTTGTAGTTAGGTGCAGACATAATAGCCTCTTTTTGCGTTTTTTAACGCTTTATTTTTGCAATGCGAGTATTATACAGAAAAAGCGGAAGAAAGTCAATTAAAAAGTTGCGTTTTTTAACGATTTTTCTTCCGCTTTTTAGCGTATTTTATTGCATTTTTTATAACCCCGCTTTTTTATCGGGATTTCCGCGCGAAAAATACGGTTATACCTCCACTTCCAACCCGTCGTAGCCGACGATGAAACCGTATGCTTCCGCTTCCTTGCACAGCTCCTCATGGCTGAGCCCGCGCAAGGCATTGTGCGAAAAATGGGTGATGACAAACTTGGTGTTTTGATCCGCCAAGCCTTCGGCAAGCAACCGCTCTTTCATGCGTGCATTCGTCACCAAATTCATGTGTCCATGCTCCCACGGCGTAGGATCCGCCGCCCCCGTACAATCGAAAGAAACGATGTCAAACCGCCCCAAACGGTGCATTTGCGTAATAACTTCGTCGGTAAACACCCCCGTGTCGTGCGCGTACAAAATGCGCTTGCCATCCTTGTCCTCAATGGCGTACAACACGGAATTCGGTGCGCCGTGATCGGCGTGCAATACCAACACCTTGTTCTGCCCGATTTGCAACAGATCGCCCACAGCCACCTCTTTCGCCGCGCCGCGGTTTGCTTCGGCATATTCGGTAGAAAACAGACGGCAAATCTGTTCGTATACGGGTTTTGCGCCGTAAAACTCGATATACGGCACTTGTTGCGCATAGAATTTTTCGGCGAACATAATCAAATCGTTCGGGTAAAAATGGTCAGAATGTCCGTGCGTAATCAAGCAATATTTCACCTTATTCCAATCGAAGCGAAAACGATGATAATGATACACAGTGTCCGCGTTGAAATCCAGCAAAATTTCATCGTTTAACAACGCTTGCGCACGGGAACGCATATTTTTTCCGCCAAGCGACATGGCGCGTTTACAACTTCCGCATTGACAGAACAGCGAAGGCACGCCTTCATACGCCGCCGTACCGAAATACTGAATTTTCATATCACCCCTCCTATCCGTTTCAGGCAATGACGCTTGTTTTCAACGATTTTATAATAAACCGAGCTCGGTCAACACTTCCGTATTCGTGCCGTAAAAGATATCCGACTTGCCGCTGATGATTTGGCAGAATTTTTCCATGCCGTCCCAACCGATTTTATTCGGCATATCGAACTCATACGCATGTCCCCAGATATAGAAAAGCTGCGGTTTATCCGTGTCGTTTGCAAGAAATTCTTCGGCTAACTCGAAGAGTTTATCCGTTTCCATGGTATATACAGACGGATTCAAACGGTGCAGATTTTTCGGCAAATCGAAGTTAAACGACGAAGAAATCGTCCGCGCATAGCGCACGCCCGTGTTATTTTTAATAAGTTCCGCAACGCGATCGTCGTTGTTGACGCCGCCGTTCGGATACGCCATACCGACGACGGAATACCCTGCCATATCGCTTAAACGACGGCGATCCTCTTCCACCTGATACACCACCGCTTCATCGTCCTGTTGGGGCAGGGTCGGGTGGGTGAGCGTATGCACCGCAATTTCGTGATTCTTATACAAATCTCGCACCTCGGACGGGCGGACTTTGGTATGATTGATCCACGTGCCGCAGTCGTCCCAACCGCCTTTTAAGCCGAACAAGGACGAATTGACATTGAACGTAGCCTTTAACCCATATTTATCCAACAGCGCAATCAAAAGCTTGTCTTGCGTGACGCCATCGTCAAAGCTGAAAGTAACAAATTTTTTATATGTTTGCATAACTCACCTCACGAAAAATATTTATGATAGTAATACACGGGGATTGCAGTCCAACCGTGACAAAGACTGCCGGCATTGTCAAACGCCTCCGCGCCGTCAATCGTTTCCCACGTGGCGGTTGCGCCTGCGTCCAGCATCTTTTTATAGTCCGCGTGAATTTCATCGCGTACCTGCCCCTTCCATTTTTCCTCATTTACCATAAGCAACGCATCGTACTTAAACGTCTTCATGCTCAACGAGCAATCGATCAAGCTCCCGTCCGTCATGGCAACGCAAAGCCGCTCTTTATCCTGTTCTTCGGCGATGCCCGTCAGCACGGCAAACGCATTGGCAAGCACCGTAAACTCGTCACCGCCCTCCGTCAACGAGAAACAGCCTTTTTCTTGATTATAGAACGCGGCGCGCGCGGCGGAACGCGTTTCTTCCAGCTCCGCAGCATAAGCAAACGTATTGCCGAGCGCATGGTCAATGCAACGCAAATTTTCCAAAGCATTGACAAGCAATGCGTTAATCATCAAATCGGGCGCGTGCCGTTTAGAGGCTTCGGACGTGCCGTCTAAATATGGCGACCAGTCGTAGAAGTTCCAACGATTCGCCCCCTCGAACGCATACGCCAAGCCGTTCTTTCTGTTCTTCAAAAACGCGCTTAAAATGTCGCAAAGCTTGGGATATACCTCTTTGGCGAACGCCGTATCCCCCGTATGCTCTACGTATTCGCGTACCGCCATAAAGAAGTACAGCGAAAAGGAAGGAATGGTAAAATCCTTGCCCGACGGCGAACAAATGGCAAGCAACCCGTCCGTGCGACAATCTTCGGCAATGAGTTTCAAATTAGAACGCGCGTATTCGGCATTGCCGTCCTCGAACGCGTAATAACCGCAAAGCATTTGATTGCGTGAATCGAACGCGTAAAGGCACTGCTCTCTCCACGGGCAATCGACGTAATGCTCCATCATGCAAAGTTTCAACGTCTGCACACACAAATCGTAAATGCGCTGATCTAAGAGGTCCGCAAGACGGAAGGGCTTTACCGTAGCAGGATAAACCTGCGGCAACAAACCTGCGTATTGCAAGGTAATCGGCTCTTTTGCGTACACTTCCAAATACCGACAGCCAAGCCGCATCATATAATTGATATAATGGTTATGTCCTGTTTTTGCAACGTATTCAAAACTGAAATCGCGCGGCGGCAAAATGCGGCGCACGTGCCCGTCCGCTTGCAAATCTTCGCCAAAGGCAACCAAAATTGTCTGTTCCGTTGCAGAATCAAATTCCAGCTCGGGCAGACCTACCGTTTCTGCGCCTAAATCGATTAAGAAATACGTTCCGTCCTCTTTCAACAGCTCGGTTTCGACTCTATCCAAAATCTGCAACCGCCGATTAGGTCTTGCAAAAAGTTTACATGACTTGTCCGCAAGGACGGCAGGCGCAAACGGCACATCTGCATTTTCCTTGGTTGCATCGTATAAAAAGCTGTAACCGAACTGCGGCGTAAGCCATTTTTGATAGCCGTTTTTGTAAACGGGACTCTTGCGGCAGAGGGTATGTTCGTCACTCGAAAGCAAAATATTTTCCCCTTGCGCCACTTCAAACAAAAGACCTGCTTTCGAGGCATAGTGACGCGAAAAATCCTCGCCAAAGTGCCAAACAAGGATATCAATTCGGTTTTCGCCCTTGCAAAGGAAAGGGGTAAGATCTACCTCGTCATATACCTTATAATGCTCAAAATCCCCGTATTGATTGCTTGCGACATACTGCCCGTTGATGAACAGCGTATAATCACCGCTACAAGACAAGCGGCAGATTGCGTTGGGTTGCTGCGTAGAAAAGGTGGCAAAAAATTCGCCGTAGACGTCCTTTTCGGTGCGGTCGTTTATCCATATCCATTTTGCGTTTTGAAAGTTGGTCATGCTATCTCCTGCTATGCGCCGTGTTGCGCGGCTTGCCCCGTTTTTCAGGGCGGAATTTTTTATATTTGTACATGATATATTATACCGCAAGCGTAAGCGAATGTCAATACCCCATGCAAAAAAATGCAACTATCCGATTATGTTATGATACTTATGGCATAGGCAGATTTTGCGATTGCCTTTTGTAAAAAAATGCAGAGGGCTTAGGGAAAGTCCCTAAGCCCTCTGTCGGTTATGTCGTTATCAAAGCAACGCAATTATACCACGGAAATGTACGCAATATCCAACGTGAAGTCGCTTACGTCACCCCATGCGCCGATAGAAATGGACGCAAATGTTCCATCTACTGCAAAATCCGCCACAGGCAAGCTGACCACGATGTATTCGTTATACCCGTTTTCGCCTTCGCAAGTAGCTTTATGCTGACCTTGACTGTTGAAGAAATTGACGTTCAAATTGTGCGATTTACGCAAGCAGATGTTGATATAGCTTGCGCCCGTTACGTCGACGGGGGCTGCAAACACCAAATTTGCATTGGAATAGGAAGTGCCATTCGTCAACGTGAAGGAAGTGCCGCTGAGGGTCAAATTCTCACACCACGTATTGCCTACGGACGGTTTTTTAAAGGACGCGCCCGTAAGGTCCACTTTTTCGCCCTGAGCGTCGGTACCCGAAATATAGTCAAGATACAAAGTAGCGTTGTCTGCACTGGTAAATACGCCGAAGTACAAACCGCTGAATTTGCCGTCTACCATAAACTTGCTTGCGTCAAGGTAGACGTCTACCCACTTGTTGGTGGCGATGTCGGCGCTTGCATCCATCCAAACATTGGACTCTACTTGGTGGTTGGTTCTATCCGAACGATAGAAACGAATGCTGAACGTAGCCGCGGTGGAGCTTGCATACAATCTCAACTTGATGTAATTAAAGCCTGCTTTGTTGGAGATTGCTTCGTTCAACATAATGCTTGCCATGTGCGCGTACATGCCGTTTTCGTTATTTCTGAATTGCGCCACTTTGCCGCTGTACCCTGCAAGATCTGCAACGTGCGGCGTATCCGTCACACCTAAATTCCAAATGCCGCTAAGACCGAAGTCGGCAACCGCACCACCATAGGTGAGTGCATCTGCATCGATTTGCGTGCCGAGGATGTAGCTCTTGGCCTTAATGGTAAAGGTAAAGTCTGCCGATTTACCGCTGACAAGGGAAGTTGCAGTAATGGTAATAGTTGCCGCTATATCTGCGTTTTCATCCACTTGAATGGTCTTACCGGAGAAATGTACGCCGTCCACGTTAGAAGCCAACGTATAAACGACATATTTGCTGCCCGACAACGTAAGCGAAGAACCGACTTCGATTTCCGTATCTTCATTCGTCAAAACGGGCGTCTCGTCTGCGTGCTTTTCCATTTCGCGCTTGGAAAGCAAAATGGAATCGTTCTTAGCAAAGAATTCTTGATCGAGTGCATCTATAATCGTCATATCGCCTTCAAACAGTTCGTTGTACGTAGCTGCGTGCGTAAGAACGCTGCTGTCCAAATCGATAACGCTTTCGTTGAAAGCAATGCCAACCTTATCGTCTTCGGATTTATGATCGAATGCGCCGACGATGACGATATTTTCCACCGTACCGTGCGTATAGCCCAAAAGGAGGGTGTTTTTAATCTTTGCATCAAATTCGCAATCCGTAATATCGATGACGATATTTTTGGTAACGCGCGTAGACATAACATAGTTGGCATAGATTGTGCCTACTCTGTCGTCCGTGCTGTTGGTAATCTTTTTATATTGTACGTAGATGTTTTCAATCGTACCCGAACCAGCCGCAGCAATTAAGCAAGCGCCTTCGCCCACGGTTGCATCTACGAACGACAAATTCTTAATCGTACCGCCGGAAAGCGTGGTTACCAAGCCTTGATATCTGCCGCTGACGGCGATACCGCTGATGGTATGGCCCTTGCCGTCGATCGTGCCCTTGAAACCGAAGTTTGCGTCTTGCCCCCAATCCTTACTCCAATTATGATGGTTGCCGTAGGTCATAAAGGTTACTGCAGGTTTGTAAGTGGCGTTATATTCGATATCTGCGCCAAGCACAAAATAACCCGTCGTGTAATCGCCTTTAAGCTTTTCTTCGCAAAGCCCTGCGCGCACGGCTTCATCGCAAGCAACGCTTTCCCATTGATCAAACTCCTCTTTGCTGTCGATGACCATGGTGTATACGTTTGCAGGAATGGTATAAACGACCTTATCCGTTTCAATGATAATCTTTTTATTTTCGCCGTATTCGCGCATATCGGTGGGCATCTTTTCCTTTAAGAAGTCTGCCTGACCGCCTTGCACGCCGATTTCTTTTGCTTCACGAACGACTACGCCGCCGATCGTAATTTTTTGCACCGTGCCTTGTACTGCCGCGGGAATGGCGATTTTTCCTGCAACGGTTTCTACCGTAATGGTTGTATCTTGCAATTCTACCGCGCCTTTTACCACTTTTACGGTTACGGTTACGCTTACGTCTCTGCCGTTGTACTGCGCCGTACCCGTCAGGGTTGCCGAACCTGCTTTTTTAGCCGTAATCACGCCGTTTTCTACCGTAGCGAACTCGCCGTCGTCCGTGCTCCAAGTAACGGATGCCTCGCCTTGGTTGACGCCGTTTCTATACAGATTGACTTTGCCGATCGTCAAGGATTCGGTTGCGGCATCGCCAAGCGTGAGGGCAACTTCAAACCCGTTTTCGCCGCTCGTAAACGCCTCGTTTTCCACGTTCAAGGAAAGGATTGCCTCTACCACGTTGACGGTGACGAGTTTGGTTACTGGATAGCCACGGACGATTGCCGAAACTTCATACGTAACTTCGCCCACTTTCAAACCCGTAAAGGTGGCTTTTGCGCCGTTGTCCGTCGTTGTAACGGTGGCAACTTCCTCTGCATTGTCTACAGGCGTCCACGTATATACAACGCCGTCTACCGTAAGGGGTCTGCCGTTGAATTTTACGGAAACTTCCACGTCGTTGGTGCCTTCTTCCGTCAAGGTGACGGTCTGCGCGGAAAGGACAAGTTCGTGCGCGTACGGGGTTGCCGTAACGGTGACTTGGCAAGAGGCGGATTTTTCGCCGATGGTTGCCGTAACGGTGGCAGTACCTGCCTTAACGCCGTAAATGGTGCCGTCCTCTACCGTGACGATAGAGGGGTCGGAGGTCGACCAAACGATGTCGCCTTCGCCTACGACCGTTGCATTCAGCTTTAATGTGTCAAATTCGGAAATGGTTGCCGTTTCGTTTAAGGAAATGGACACGTCGTCCATGGGCGAGCTGCTGGTGACAGGCGGTTTATCGCCGCAGGACGTGAGCGTTGCGGTTGCCGTTGCCGTACTTGCTACCATGACCGTTGCTAAAAGCAACATTGCTAATTTTTTGTTTCTCATACATTTACTCCTTCAATATTTTTTATTTTCCTCGGCGGAGCAAGGTTTTTGCTTACTCCGCCGATTATCGTTGCTGTTATATTGCCTTTCGGTGGTGTTTCGGAAAGGGGGCTTCCCTTTCCCCTTTGCGTTGTTTAGTCCACGCCCCACTTATCATAATAAACCGTCATCAGGTACGCATCGTTTTCGCCGTATTTGTTGATGCCGAGGGCTTTGCAGTCGGTGCAGAATGCTTGGCGCATTGCCTGAATTTCGCTGGTGGCATACATACCGCCGTAATAATCGCAAATGACAAAGCGAGGGAAAATCGTTTCCAACGTGATATGTTTTGCAAGCAATTCATATTTTTCGGGATCGCTCGATTTGTACTTTTCGATTGCGGCATACGCCTCGTCGCACAAGGACAGGTAATCGTTCATCAAAGCAAAGCTCCAATACTTGGATTCGTTGACGAACGCATCGTAAATACTGCCCGTGAAGGTGGACGGATATGCCATTTCTAAATATTCCAAATAAGCGGTGAGCTTATCGAAGTATTTGCGCATGGGTTCTGCCGCGTCTTGGAAGTAGTTGGCAAAGAATTTGTCTACCGCTTCCTCATAGTTCATATTGACGTTATAACGCACCGACGAAACGATATAGCGTTTCAATGCGCCGAAGCAAGGGATACTGCCGTTGCGCCAGTCTTGCGTTTGCGCAAAATACAAGTCGGTATTGTTTTCCTTTAAGCATCTTGCCGTATCCACGATATTTTCGTAGGAGTTATACGGGAAAAGATAGTGTGTGAAGTTGGTATCGTACGTCCAAACGTAGATATGATCGGTCAACTTGCCCCACTTTTCCAACTCGACGCGCGCGCCCGTGCTTGCCGTGGTGTCGGCATACAAGGACTGGTTGTATCTTGCACCGATCGGCGCATAATAGCAACCTACGTTTTCGTTGCAGACAATGCCGTTTGGATAGGTCTTGTGATAAGGCAATTCGTACACCGTACCGTCCGCCGCCGTCACTTTGTTGTCGGCGTTTACTTCCAACTGATAATTTTCGGCAGAAGAACCTGCGACGGGTGCGTACACCGTCTTTTGATAAGCAAAGAACAGAACGGTGATTTCACGCGTTTTCGTGCCGTTGGCTTGCGCAATCTTTTCCAACTCGGCACGGAGCAAGTCCTCCAAGTCGTTGACGAACATCACCAGCGTAGAACTGATAGAAGTGAATTCGTTTGCCGCCGCCGTGCAAGTTGCGCAAGAGCAAACCGCCTGCGTATCCTGTTGCGTAAACGTAATGGTGCAACATTCGGGCTCGTTTGCTAAATATTCTAGCATGCTTGCCACCGCCGTTTGCAACATGAGGTCATATTCCTCTTTGTCGCCGTGCGCCGTATAGCAAAGCTGACCGGGACGCCAACCGTCGTGGTAGTTTGCCCACTCGTCAGAATACCACTCGGGGTGTTCCTCTGCATAGGTTTCGGGCGGAAGGTAAATATAGGAATTGTGTACATACTGCCCTTCAGGAGCAACGAAGACGTTGACATCGGAAAGACCCGACGCGTATTTTGAAGCCGAAGTCCACAAGCTGGAACTGAACGAAAGGTCGAAATCGGGTTTCTCCACAATGTCAAGGTCAGGCAAAGTCGCGCCCGATTTGCTGTAAGAAATGGTATCGTCGCCGAACCACTCGTACCCCAACACCTCACGTAAGAAGGAGAGGACGACCATTTGATAGCCGTAGTCCGAATTGACCTTCATAAACACGGTGTTGCCGACCGTGCGCATCATATAGCCGCTGTAACCGAGGTCGATGTCCTCCGTTTCGTTATGCCACGTAACATTTGCGGTGTTTTCCATATTTTCGCAATCGATGGCGATATACTTTTTATCCGCCGTCCACGTCAGGTTGGATTTTGCGCTTTCTGCCTCTAACTCCACGGACAAATACGCGCCCGTTGCCGCGCCGACTTGGTTGGCAAGGAATTTTGCCGCTTTTTCCGCCGCATCGTTCTTTTTGCCGACGACGATAATATAATCAGATTCCCCGTTGACCACGAACGGACGGTTGACTTCCGTCACCTTGACGCGGTGCAACAGTTTATCTTCGCTAACCAAATGCTTGTCGGCATCGGTTACGTCTTTATACACTTCCCCGTCGGTAGAAGCGGAAGATTGCGAGCCGTCGCCCATTCCGCTGTTGTTCCCCGATTCGCCACAAGCGGTAAACGTACCTGCGCAACAAGTTAATGCCAATAATAATGCTGCTATTCTCTTTTTCATCATAGTTTATGCCAAAGTCGCGCCCGATTTGCTGTAAGAAATGGTATCGTCGCCGAACCACTCGTACCCCAACACCTCACGTAAGAAGGAGAGGACGACCATTTGATAGCCGTAGTCCGAATTGACCTTCATAAACACGGTGTTGCCGACCGTGCGCATCATATAGCCGCTGTAACCGAGGTCGATGTCCTCCGTTTCGTTATGCCACGTAACATTTGCGGTGTTTTCCATATTTTCGCAATCGATGGCGATATACTTTTTATCCGCCGTCCACGTCAGGTTGGATTTTGCGCTTTCTGCCTCTAACTCCACGGACAAATACGCGCCCGTTGCCGCGCCGACTTGGTTGGCAAGGAATTTTGCCGCTTTTTCCGCCGCATCGTTCTTTTTGCCGACGACGATAATATAATCAGATTCCCCGTTGACCACGAACGGACGGTTGACTTCCGTCACCTTGACGCGGTGCAACAGTTTATCTTCGCTAACCAAATGCTTGTCGGCATCGGTTACGTCTTTATACACTTCCCCGTCGGTAGAAGCGGAAGATTGCGAGCCGTCGCCCATTCCGCTGTTGTTCCCCGATTCGCCACAAGCGGTAAACGTACCTGCGCAACAAGTTAATGCCAATAATAATGCTGCTATTCTCTTTTTCATCATAGTTTATGCCTCCTGCTTTGCTTGCGCGTTGATGACGTATTGCGACAGGGTTTGGTTGCCTGCCTCGTCCATCACCAACACCGTGAAGGTATATTTCCCTTCGTAACGGAAGGTGTAGTTATAACGCAAGGTATATACGCGGTCGGAACTAATCGTACGGTCGTAACCGAGGGTGGTGAACACGCCTTCGGGGTTGCGCACAGTGAGGTAGACAATCAGATTTTCCGACGTCGTTACATCGTCGCTTGCATACACGACAGGCAACGCAAGTTTGTCGCCGACCGTAACCGTTTGCACCGATTTTTCAATGACGACGGTGGGTGCGACTCTGTCGATGAGGTTGATACCATACGACAGCGTACCTTTGTTGCTTTCGCTATCCAACGCAAGATAGTCCACTTTATACTGCCCGACTTCTTGCAACAAAATCTCGTATGCGATGTCGCAAGGCACGGCTTTCAGTTCTTTGCCGTTGATGTCTGTAGCGATTTTGCCGGAGGGCGTCTTGACCGTAACCGTAAGGGTTGCGGAGGGATCGACGGTATCGGAAACGATGGCGCTGTTGATCACGTAACGGTCGCCTACGCTGTATACGCCGCCATAATCGCCGTTGACGACGATACGGGGTTTTGTGCCGTCGAAGGAGAGGTTGGTGATGACGTTGTTATCGATTTTGCTGACCGTATAACTTGCGCCTTCCTCTGCGCCGACAAGTTTTGCGCTGATATACACTTTGCCGGAGGGGAAGCCCGTAAACGCCGCGCCGCCGTCCGTTTTGCTTACGTTGACGCGCACGTTGCCCACAGCAAATTTTGCGCCGTTAAAGGTAATATCGAAGACGTTGTCGCTCAACGAGAAGCCTTGCGAAAGATCTCTGTCCGCGTCGCCGAACAGGATACGCGCGTTTTTGCCCTTGGTGTTGAGAATATTCACCGTCACGGCAACGCTTTCGTCCGCGGAATCGGTAAAGGTCACTTGCAATGCCTTGAACGCATCCTTGCCCTTTACGCCTTCAATCGTCACGCCCGAATCTTTCGCCGCCACTGCGTTTGCAAACGTCCAAGCGACGTCGCCGCCGCGCGTAGCGGTCATCTGCAAGCCTTTATCGCTCTTTTGATAGGTATACCCGTCGTTAACGAACATCTTTTCGATACGGAGCATACCGTCCTCGTGCGCGATCAACGTTTCGATTTCGTACGAAACGCTGCCGCCGCCCGCCTTAAAGGTCAAAACCGTTTTGTCGCCGTGGCTCGCCGCCGTCGGCACAAACTTTTCGCCTGCTTTATATTCCTTTTCGCCCGTGGCATCTTTCACGATCAGGCTGGCAAGCACTTCCGTCTTTTCGCCCGAAGAATAGTCCGTGGCGTACACTTCCGGCACGGTATAGCTCATACCCGAAAGCAAATAACGGGGCAATACGGGATCGTAGGTGAAACAAGGGTCTGCCTTGGCTTCTACCTTAATGGTATAAAAGGTTTCCGCCGTCAAACGGGTCACGTCGCTTGCCGTGTAGGTAATCATCCACGTACCTGCGCATTCGGGCATAAACCAACCGTCGGTGATGACTATTCCCTTGTCATCGCAATACGCAATAATTTCCACGTCCGTGTTACCGCTGCCGCCCGTAACGACGGGTTTTGCCAACTCGATACGTTCGCCGCACCAGCCCGTCGTGGTTTCCGGCTTGACAGAAACGGACAACGGCTTTTGCAACTTTTCTACGGCGGTAGCACCGCTTATCAGTTTGCTTACGTTGCCTGCATAGTCGGTTGCCGTATACACCACCGTGTATGCCCCCAAGTAGTTAACGTCAAATCTGCCGTCCGTAACGAGGCACGGAATACGCGCTTCGGGGTCGGCGTAGTTATAGAACACTTCCGTTTTTACGTCTACGTAACCTGCGTATTCGTCAAACGCCGTTGCGTCCGCCACGGGGAAGCTGCCGCCCACCACCGCATACGGGATATAGTTTCCGTTTGCGTCCAACAATCCGTCTTCCGCTCGCAAGGTAATCATCGGCGCTTCGGTATCCACGAATACGTTTTCCGTTTCCGCCGCGATCTCGTATCCCAAAACGGAAGTGATACAGAAGTTTGCCGCTTCGCCCGTAACGCCTTCGGCGGAGATGGTCAACATGACCTTATTGCTTTCAAAGCCCTTCCACACCTCTTCGCCGTCGTGCAAAAGCGGATCGTCCAAGTCGGTAATGTAGGTAGAACCCACGTACGCTTTCACCGATTCGGGGTCGAACGAAACACTGAACGGGTTGGTGTTGGATGCCGTGGGATAAGAGGTAGCGTTGGTGGGACTCCATTCCCCTTTCATCGCCGACCAGCTATGCATATATTTTGCGCCATAGCCATCGCCGTGGTGGAACTGATTTGCATCTTCAAAACCCGAAGGCAACTGCCCGTTGCCGTTCGCCGTCCAGTAGGAAATGCCTTTTGCAAACATATCCGTACCCTTGGAGCGCATCCCCGTAACGGTCATGCTGATTTCGGGATTGTACACGTCGGTAAAGGTAAAGCTGATGCTATCGAAGTCCGCCGAGCCTTGCACCGTCGGGGTGATATAACCCGTAATCAACTTGGTATCTTTTGTAACTTTGGAAAGGTCGATAATTTTACCGAACGTGAGCGTATCGCCGCGTTGCAACGAAACGCACAAGCCCTCATTCCCCTCCTCCGCAAGCTTATCAAGCCCGTAAGAAGCGGTACTTTTGCGGTTGTTCATCTTCCAAAGCTTATCGGTAACGGTGAACGTTTCTTCTACGCAATGATATTTTCCCGCCTCATCACGCACTTCAAAAAGCAGGGTGTATTCGCCGGCAACGGAAAGGGTCGTGCCCGTATTCGTCGAAGTTTTTTGCAACGCCGTGCCGTCGGGATAAAAGAGCTTCACCGTTGCATCGTACGATTTGCCGTCAACCGTCAACGTTCTATCGGGGAAGGTAAACGCTTGACCGATTTCGAAATCGGACGAAAGCGAAACGGATCCCCACTCCGCGTTTTCCGCCTTGCCTGCGCGGTAGCCGTCCGCCGCCGCAATAGATACGGACGACGCAACGCAACAAACGCTCATCGCAGACATAAGCAGGATCGCAATTTTTTTCTTCATGAAATTTCCTCCTTCATTTCTTAAAAAATGTTGTTTCTGTTTTTCGGTGGTTCAGCCTACGTTATCAGCCCTTTACGCCGCCGACCGTCAAGTTGCCCATCAATTTGTTTTGGAATACCATAAACAGAACGGCAACGGGCAACGCCGTGTATACAACCGCCGCCATTCTTGCAGGAATGTGGGCAGGGTTGAACGCCGTCCCCGACGAGGGCAAGTTGCTGTTGATCATCAGGTTCAGACCGTACGAAATGGTCGGGTGCGGCGACATATACACCATAGGCGTTTGATAATCGTTCCAAAATTCCACGAACTTAATCAAGAAAATCGTCAAAATGGTGTTGCGCATCAAGGGCATAGCGATTTGCATCATAATCTGCGCGTCGCTTGCGCCGTCGATGGTTGCCGCTTCGCTGAACGAGTTAGGCATGGCTTTGAAACCTTCGTAAAAGACCAAGAAATACAAACCCAAAAAGTTGGCTTTCATAATCCATACGCCGTAGTACGTACCCATGAGCCCGAGCGATTGCACCAAGCTGATTTCCGAGGGCATAGAGCCGATGATGGGAATGATCATAACCACGATGACCACGGTGTATACGATTTTAGAAAATTTATAGGTGTATCTTGCGCAAAGGTATGCCGTAACGCAAGGCACGACGGTGTTGGTCACCGCGCAACCGAACGCATACAAAAAGGAATTCAAGTACATTTCGGGTACGTATACGTCCTTGGTCGCACCCGAGTTAGTGGTAACGCCCACCTTCAGATAGTTCCATACGTTGCGATAGGTATAGAACAACGCGCCGCCGTCCTTTTCTGCCATAATCACGTTTTGCGCCACACGCTTATCGCTTAAAGACAGGCTGTCCGCCAACGATTTATAATGGTTGTATCTGGGCAAACCGAACATATCGTATTTGAACACGGTATTGTTGATTTTGAACGAGCTTATGATCGCCCAATACAGCGAAAATAAAATGGTGAGGCTGTATGCAACCAGCACGATCAGCATAATCACCGTCAAGGGCGACCAATCCAACTTCTTTTTCGCTATCGTTTTCGATTTTGAACGAATAATTCTCATAGTCTTCCCTCCTTTACGTTTCACTCGGTCCAAACTTTTCCAAAGCCCAACGGACAAGGAAAGTAAGCGGAACGACCACAACGGTAATGCAGACGCTCATCGCCGCATAGTACGGCAGCTGCGGAACGCCGCCTGTAGCAAACTTTGCCACAACTTCTACAAACAGGAAATACCCCATATTCCGCACGGCAGGGTCCGAACAAACACCGCCGAACAGGTTATACAAGCCTTGTTGGTTCGAGCAAATCCCTGCCACACCCGTAATTAAAAAGGTGGTAACTGTGGGATAGGCATACGGCAAGGTAATGTACCAAAATTCTTTAATGCCCGTTGCGCCGTCGATATGCGCCGCCTCGGTAATTTCCATATCCAAACCCGACATTTTGTTAGAATACATCAACACCGTCGTACCAAAGCCGACCCAGATGTTGTAAAAGAATACCGCGCCGAAGGAATGTCCGCTGTTTTCGTTTAAGATAGAAAAGATGTCGGCGTTGCCCGTAATTTTGCCCAAAACCTCCGTTAAGGCGTTGTCGCACAAAAACTTATAGATTGCGCCCATAACCACGCCTGAAAGAATCGACGGCAAAAACAGCAACACGCGGAACGCGCCGTAGCCCGTGAATTTTTTATAGATATAATACGAAAAGAACAAACCGAGCGGCACACTGACCACCAAACCCAGCACGTAAAATTTCAAAGAAGTGCCGATTAAGTGACGGAATTCCGATCCTGCAAACCACTTGAACACCTTTTGGAATTGCTCCAAGGTAAACGTGGAAACGGTTGCGCCGCCGTTAGAGCCTACCGCCCCGGGATCAACGTAGCTGACCTTTTGAAACGCCATCAAAATCGAGTTAAAATTGACGCCGACGTAAAAAACGAGAAATTGTGCGACGGGCCAAATCATCAACACGCAATAAAAGACGAGCGAGGCATTGACCTTAAACTTTTTTTTGCCCCGACTTTTCGTCTGTACATTTGTCATAATTACCTCCTAAAAGCCGCACCCGTGCAGGCGGTAACCGCCTGCGTAAGATTTTGTTTTAAGCGCGCTTTTTCCATATTTGGAAGGGCTTAGTGGCTAAGCGAATTCCAAAGGTTGTTTTTACGATAATCGTACAAGCCGTTGAAATACTCCTTTGCAGACAAACCGCCAAGGAATTTGTCGAGAGGAATAGACGCCGTAGTGCCGCTTATCGTTGCGTCGAAAATACGGTTGTAGTTAGAGAACGTCGTTTCGTTGTTTTGATAGAAGGTCGTTTTAGAGAACGCGTGTACAATCTCCGATTTTTCCTGCAAAGTAATCAACGCGCGGCCATAGGACGACATTTTTGCCTTATCCTCTTCGCCGACCATGTAATTCAACGCCTTCGTCGTATCGGTGATGGTGGTGAATTCCGTCAACGATACGTCGGTGTAGGCAAACTGAATAAAGTCGATTGCAACTTTCTTTTCCTCTGTATCGATTCCTTTTCCGAGGAAGCAAAGGGAGCTGTGGGTATCCAACATGGTGTAGCCTGCTTCGCAGTTTTGCAACTTGGTAGCACGTTCCGCCGCCTTATCTTCCGTTGCGCAAGGCAGAGGCATAAAGCCGTAGTTGCGGTCTTTTCTGCCCGGCAAACCGATTTGTTCTTCGTTGTTGAAGGTAGAATCCGCTTCGTTTTCCCACCAAATACCGTCGATGAGCATTGCCACGTTGTTATCGTCTACGCCCTGAATAAAGTTATCTTGCGCGTCGGTGTTCGTTTCGCCGTCTTTGCTGTAATACCATTTATTGTCGGCAATCGTTTCCATAAAGGAAAGAGCGTAATATTTACCTGCCTGTCTTGCAAGTTCATAGCCGTTTTCCGACGTTACGGTTACGTCCTCAAACACGGGGTTGCCGTCTGCATCAAAGTTCTTTACCAAGCTTGCCGTGCCGTCGAAGGAGTAGTTCAAGCGCATTGCGTCGCCGCCTTCATAGCTTGCCACCAACGATTGCATAAACCAGTTCAGGTAGATGCCTCTGTTTTTGTTATCCCACGTCATAGGCTTGTCGCCGCGTTGCGTGATATAGCCGCAAAGCATGAAAAATTCGTCGTACGTGGTAGGCAAACCATCGTCTTCCGTGCCCTTTACGCCGTCGGGACCCGCGGATTTGTTAGACGCGGATTTGGTGAAGCAACCTGCCAGGTTTGCCGTGTTGCCGTCGTAGTTATACCCGTCTTTCAGCCAGTATCCCTTTTCGTTGAACAAATCGATATCGTAGTTCAAACCTACGTAGCCAGCATAGTGCGGAATGCCGTAATATTTGCCGTCCACGTTATAGAAGTCCTTTTGTTCGGCGGAAAGCTTGCTTTCCAAGGTACGCCCTTCTTCGTAGGGGTTTTCCGTCGTCAAGGCTTCGGTCATATCGTCCAACATATTGCCCAAACGCAAATAGTTCATATACCAAACGTCTTCGTGGAAGTAAACGTGGTTGGTGGCAAAGTTATAGCTGTTGGCCATTTCGCCAAGCGTCTTTTTCACAGCGTCGATTTCCACGTCCACGCCGTCGTACGTTACGCCGTTTACCACAAACTCCTTGCCTGCTTTTTCTGCTTCGTAACGGGTTTCCACCGCCTTTAACCATTCCGAACCGTAACCGCCGTTAAAGTTAAACACCTTCAACTTAAAGGGGTTGGTCGTGCCTGCAGGGGGCGTGTACGACGTGCCGCCGCCCGAAGTGCCGCCGCAGCCTGCAAAGGTACTCGCCATTGCGGTTGCCGCTAAAATCATCGAGAATACACTAAGTAATTTTTTCTTCATTTTTTTGTTCTCCTTACCTTTTTCATTCAGCCGAGCGGCTCGCCGCCCGACGTTCTTTCGGTTAATAGTTTTTTACTGTACACACAAGGTACAGTAAAGGCGTACGCCTTTGCCGATTTTTTTCGCACGCACGGCATTGCGCTTTATTTTGTTGCCCTATTGCGAAAATTTATCGCAAAATATCCAGCATTTCGGGCAATTTTTTAATCTTTTTATAGCACAGCCCGTCTGCGCCGCTCTTGCCGATGTTGCCGCTTTCCAGCCCGATGACCGAAAACCCTGCAAAACGGAGTGCCAACGCGCCCGCCGCCGAATCCTCTATGCCGACCACACGGGAAGGATCGCTGATTTTTAAGCCCGTATACGCCGTTTCGGTATACACCCACGGGTGCGGTTTGGAAGCAATTTCGCCCAACGTGCCGTATTCGCCGACGTCCTTTCTTCTGCCGCCCATCATAATCGTATCGTAAAATTCCAAGGGATTTCCCAAGCCGATGGTACGGAACGCCGACGTGATTTCGGGAATCGCTTTATAATCGAGTCCGCTGGTCACCAAACCGATTTTTATCTTGCGCTCTTTTAATTCAAGCAACGTTTCCTTTAAGCCTTCGGCGGGCACAAAAGCGTCCGTCCTGCCCTCGCCGCGCATAATTTTGGCAAGCTCCTCTTCCGAAATGCGATGGTAGATTTCCAACGACTTGCGCATATCGCTGCCCTGTGCGTATTTATCGATGCAATACCGCAGATGTTCCACTGTGGAAAAACCCGATACGTGCGGAACGTCCTCGTCCGTGAACGAGAAGGTGGTGTTGCCCAACATGGTTTGCACGGTGCGTTCCATGATATACACCCAGAACTCCTCGCTGTTCAGCGTCGTGCCGTCCAAATCCATCATCACCGCTTCCACGGGAGTTTGTAAAGTCACGTCGGGAATTTTGTACTCCGCCTCTACGCCGCTACCGACGATTTTGCCGTACAACGCCCCGTCGCGTTCGTTTAGTTCTACGCAACCGATTTTGTTTGGAAGCCCATATTTCATCGTGCAATCTCCTTTGCATAATCGGTAATGGTCAGCAAACGTTCGTCCGCACCGCCGTAGATATACACCGTTTTTTCTTCGCCTGCCTGTACATCGAAATAGTTATCCGAATAATCGTATTTTTCATTTTCGGGCAGACGCAAGATAACGCCTTTGACAAAGCGGTTCGCCTTAATCGTCACGGCAAGACGTTCCCCGTCCTTTTGCACGGCATAAGCGTAGTCGCTTTCAAAACGGCAATCCTTCCACATCGGTTTCGACCACACGCAGGAGAGAGACGTTTCCCCCAACCGCCCTTCGGCAAACAAGTATGCATTTTCACCTTCCGTCTGCTCGGTTACGGACAACGTGAATACGCTGTTTTCCGCCACATCTGCCGATACGATCTTGCTCCATACCACTTCGCCGTTCAACGTTTTCATACCGATTGTGAACGTACCCGTTGCAGCTTTTCCGTCGTTGAAGACCACGAACCGAACGCCGTCTGTTTGGGCAAACGTCACCGCTTTCGGCGCGTAACTGCGTTTCATTTGATAATACACTTGCTTGGGTTCGCCATAATAATTGACAACCGCCCACGTTGCAGAAGGCCAAATGTCCGAATACATCCAATTCATAAAGCCGCCGCACTTCGCTTTGTTCGTCCGCGCAAATTCAATTTCCGCACGCAACGTTTCTGCATGGACGGTCATGCTCTTGGCGACAAATTCTTGCAAGCTATGGCTTTCACCATAGAATTCGTCGGCATAGAATTTTTGACGCTCGGTAAAACGCATATCCACGGCAGAGTAGGGATTATCCATCAAGCGGTCGTCCCAATACTCATTCATATCCCAAAGTTTTTCTTCGGGGAAAATCTTTTTATACGTGTCCATGACATCCGCACCCATTGCAGCGCATTCGGAAACGAACGGCACCAAACTCTTTTCCACATTGTTGCGGTACTCGTCCACGCCCGTCATCAGGGTCGTTTCGTAACTGCCTGCGTGCGATTCGCCAGAGGTTCTGTCGTTACCGATGTCCGTCAGCGAGCAGGGGCTTTGTTTTGCGTAGGGACGGGTTGCGTCAAGGTTGCCGATTAAACCGCGCAAAATCACTTCTACAAAATAGTCGCCACGGCAGATTTGGAGCCCATACGAGCCTGTTTTTTCGTTGCCGCCGCACCAATATACAATGGACGGGTGATTGCGCAAACGCTTGATTTGATAGGTGATTTCCTTCTTCATGTTTTCCACAAAGGCTTCGTCGTCTTCGGGAATGTCGGCGCACGCCAACATCATATCCTGCCAAACCATTACACCGTATTGATCGCACAAATCGTAAAACTCATCCTTTTCGTACGCGCCGCCGCCCCAGACACGGAGCATATTATAATTGCCCTCTGCAGCAAGGCGAATCAACTTATCGTACTTTTCCGTTTTCACCGTACCCGTGAAGCACTCTACGGGAACCCAGTTAGAACCCCTTACAAACACTTCCTTATCGTTGATGAAGAATTTATAACCGATTCTGTCCTCGTCCACGGGCTTTTGTTCCAAACGCGTTTCGCGGAAGGCAAACTTTCCTTCTCGGCTGTCCACCACTTTTCCGCCTTGCAGCAATTCCACTTTATAAGCGTACAAGGGGTGCTCGCCCATGCCGACGGGCCACCAAAGTTGCGGTGCAGGAATAAAGAAATTTTTGAAGTTCTTTTTACCGATGACGTTGCATTCCTGCGTTTGTGCATTCGCTTGTTCCAAGGGCAAATTCGGCAAGGTCGCCACCGTATAACGGATTACGTCGGTCAAGCGTTCGGGATCGGGTTGTTTCAGTGTTTTGCCATAGGAATCCATTTCCGGTCGAACGGTGTAATTCAAGCCGACGTTGACGGTCAGTGCGCCGTTGTTATACGCTACGTAGCTCATGTCCTCGATACGGTGCTTCGACACGCCTTTCAGGCGCACGTCGCCGCAAATGCCGTAACCCGGCATATCGGGCGCCCAGTCCCAACCGAAATGGCATTGCGTTTTTCGCAAAAACAAACGCTTAGTGTTGAACACGCCGAAATACCCCGTGTCGTCGATTGCATCCATTACCTTTTTGGTGGAATGCAACGCTACGCGGAGCTCGTTCCCCGACGCCTTCAACAAAGCCTTGACGGAGTAAGTATATTGCAAAAACATATTATCGACATTGCCGAGGTGATTGCCATTCAAATAGACATCGGCGTATGTATCAATGGAATCGAATTCCAGCAATACCTCGTCTGCGGCAAGCAAGTCTTCGTCCACGTCAAAACAGGCGGAATACTCAAAGTCATTTTCTAAAATCCACCCCAAATCCTTGTGGTTCAGTCCGAAATAGGGATCTTTGATTAAGCCTGCTTTATATAAATCGGCAGTGACGTCGCCGGGGACGGATGCCGAAACCTCAACGTTTTTTGCCAAGCAAGCGTTTTCCCCTTTGCACTTTAATTTCCAATCCGAAATTTCCATAAGCATATTTTTCTCCTTTTGCCGCCCGTTTATGTTAACCTTTGCCGTAGCCCTCACGATTTAGGGGGAAGCGGCGGCGATTTATTTCCTAACTATACTATTACATCGTCAACAACTTACATCGTCAACAACGAAAACTTTCGACAATTTTCGTTTTGCAGAAATATAATACCATGTTTTTTGTCCGCTTTCAAGCTGTATAATTCTAAAATCCTATTCAAAAGTAGCATTTTTTCAAAAAAACTATTGACAAATTTTGGTTTTTATACTACAATGTGTGGCATGAACCGCAAGGGGGGATTCTTTTATGGAAAATCTACAGCCTATCTATTCTAAACGCGCACCCATATCCAAAACGGAAGCGGTGGCGGTATACGAAACCGCAACGCCTTGGAAATCCTCCAACATATCCTTTTACTATACCAACTTCGATTACCCATTTTTACACACCCACGAGTATTGGGAGTTGTTTGTGGTGACGGACGGCACAATCACCCACCACTTAAACGGTACGCCAACGGTGATGCCGACGGGTTCGGCTTGCTTGATCCGTCCGCAAGATCGGCACAAAATCAACGCATATCAAAGTAAAAGCTTGCAAACGGTCACCTTTATGATCAAATCGGAATACATGGCGTCGTTGTTGCAATTTTACGATTTAGACCTTTTAAACAGCAAAACCGACCTGTCCTTTAACCTGAACTCGATACAGTTGCAAAATATATTGCACGGCACGCTGATGTTGCAATCGCTAAGCCAAAGCGACCTAGCCGAACGCGAAACCCGTTGCCGACTGCTTTTTTCCGAACTTATTTCCCTGCTCATAGAGCAAAAAATTGTTAAATCGAAAAAAGTCCCCGATTGCGTAATTCAGCTTTTGGAAACCCTTTCCAACCCCCTAATCCGCGAAGTGTCTATCAAAACAGACTTAGCCGATATTTCCAATTATAGCTATTCCAACATGTTGCGACTCTTCAAAAAGCATACGGGATATACCATTTCGCAATATATCCAAATCACAAAAATCAACTACGCCATCGACTTATTGAAAAATTCCGATATGCGTATTATTGAAATTGCGGAAACCATCGGCTATGACAGCATAGCAAACTTCAACCGATTGTTTAAGCGGAATACGGGTATGACCCCGACGGAATATCGCAAAAAATACCGCATGTCACCTGAAAAATAAGCCGTTAAATTGTAGTAATCTTAGTGACACGCACCCTTTCCCACGTAAAAAAGCACAAATATGTTCTTTTCTGCGACGAAGGACAAAAAACTCCGCCTCCCCATCTTCGGCGCAAACAAAAAAAAGCGTACCGACGCATAATCGGTACGCTTTTTTCGTTGCGTATAATGCTAAAATTCGTTATAAAACGGTCACGCCGTCGGGGGCAAAAACCTGCGTTTTCACGCTGCCGTCCGCTTGCCGCTCGGCATACACTTCAATGTCGCCGTACGGGGTGGGATATTTGCCTTTGACAAACTGCAAATCGCCCAAATGCGGCTGTACGGTAAAGGCGCGGCTGTTGCCCTCTACAGGTTTTACGCCCAAAATCTGTTCGGACATATATGCCAAAACGCCGCTTGCCCAACCGTGGCAAAGGCTGTGACGGAAGCCCTGATAGCAGAACCGACCAAAGTCGCCGTGGATATCCTTTTTACCTGCTTCAGGCAGACAATCGATGCCGTAGGCATTCTCCGTCCACTCGATATCGAAATCCTCCCAAAAGCTGGTTGCGCCAAGGTCGATCATAGCGCCGTAGTACGCGCGAATCATCTCTAACGTTTCGGTATATTTTCCGTTTTCGGCAAGAGCGGTAAAGATAAAGTAATTCAAAAACGTGGTCAAGCCCTTTGCGCCGCCTTGCAACATGAGCTCGACGTTCTTTTCCACGTCCTCGCCTACCAGTGCGCCCAACGCCGCAATCTGCTTATATTGCAACACGCTGTACTTTTTCTTTTCCAAACGCACCAGCGATTCTTTCAAAAGAGTCACATCGCCGCCGAATTTTTCCACGATCGGGCAGAGTCTGCCAAACACAAGGCGAATGAGATAATTTACCCCGGCAGTTTCGTCCAAACGCTTGGTTTCGTCGGGGTTATCCGCATCGTAGTGGCTTGCCCAATCGATGAACTTAAAGCCGCAATCCACGTCCCCTTCTTCCGTGACGAGTCCGCGCACGTCCGAAAGCATACGCTGAATAAAAGGTATATTTTCTTGCACGAACGCATCGTCCTGCGTGCGGTTATAATATTCGCAAAGATTATAAAGCCACCACACGGAATAGGTGGGGATATCGTTCATCCATCTGCCTTCGGGGGTCTGTTCACGGCAGAAAATCAGCGAATTTTTAATTTCGGGTGTATTGCGGAACAAACAATGCGCCGTTTTGGTTTCGGGATAGATATCGCCGATCCAAACCAAGCGGTCGCGTTTGATACCGTCCCAAACAAACCCGTTTTTCAAGCACAATCTAAGCGTGCGCGCCGCCACCGACCAAACCTTGGTCAAAAGCTCGTCGTCGCACTCAAATGCGCCGTCTTGGGGACGTTCGTCCACGTCGCTTGCCGCCACAATCGACTTAATACGGAATTCACCGTCTTTGGGAAAGTCGATACGCAAAAAGCGGAAACCCGTCTGTCCGAACGTCATATCCGAATAGCTTTTCAATTCCATAGAAAAATCGCGCAAGGAGTGGTCGTTCGTCGCATTCTTTTCGCCGATTTGCGAGCAAGTTTCGCTGACCGATTCGCCAAAGCGCAAGCGCACGGAGCCGTTGCCGCTTGCCGCGTGCGTAAAGATACGCGCCCCGCCCGAAAGTTCTTCGCCGAAGTCCAAAATCAACGAGCCGCCGCCTTTCACTTCCATTACGGAAAGCTCGCACAGCCCGATTTGCAACGCTTTTTCTTGCAACAGCGTTTCCGCGCCCTGCACGCCACCTTCCGTCCAAACGATTTTTTTAGGATACTTATACGTCATAATACACCTCACTGTTTTTCCATTTCCTATCGCCGCGCCTTTTGCGGCGGCATTCCGTTTTTCGCAAAACAGTTGCAGAAAAACCACATTATCTATAGTATAACAAATGCTCCGTGCTTTTGCAAGTCTTTTTATAAAAAAACTGAAAAAATCGACTGGCATGGCGAAAAAAATCGCCTGTTCACGCAAATGCTTGATTTGAACACCTGCCGAGTGTCGATGACCTATAAAAAAATTAAAACAGCATTTCAATGCAACAAAGCAGAAAAATCACGCATTGCCCTTACCCTCGGTTACGCAAAGACGCAAGGCATTGTGCACCAAAACAAGCCGGCACATTGTATACTCGCCTCCATTTAGGCCCAAACCGTGAATACACAAACGCAACCGTTTGTCAAAGGCGTCGCTTGCGCAACACTTTATTACAGTCAGTTCGCCTAATTGTCGCAAAAAACAGACCATACTTTTTCGCCACGCCTATCCTTTTGTTCGTTTTTGCGAATAAAGGGATAGACTTTCTTTTTATATTCAGTACACACCTGCCCTACACCTATAAAATTCAACGCGCACATGGTAGGCATATTTTGTTCATCGCGTACCTGTCCCTTGCGTTTTCATTTCAACGCATACCTGCCCTATCCGTTTTATAAAAATACATTCCGCATAAGCACGCGCGCGAAAGGACATACTTTTTATATGAACAAACAGAAACTTACGCAATATCGAAACTGGATTGTCTATCAAATTTACCCCAAATCCTTTGCCGACAGCAACGGCGACGGCATCGGCGATTTGCAAGGCATTATCGGCAAGTTGGACTACATTCAAGCCCTCGGCGCAAACGCAATATGGATTTGCCCTTGCTATCCCTCGTCAGGGGCAGACAACGGATACGACGTAGAAAACTATATCGAAATCGCCCCCGAATACGGCACCATGGCAGACATGGAATACTTGCTTTCCGCCGCGCACAAACGCGGAATGAAGGTACTGCTCGATTTGGTGGCAAACCACACCTCCACGCGGCACAAATGGTTTTTAGAATCACGAAAGAGCCGTGTCGGACCTTATGCCGACCTCTATTATTGGGCAGATCAGCCGCCAAATAATTGGAGGAGCGTTTTTAGCAAGGAGAGCGCGTGGATTTTTGACGAGGAACGCAAGCAATATTACCTCGCCTCCTTTACGCCAACGCAAGCCGACCTAAACTGGACCAACGCCGCCGTCCGCCAAGCCATGTGCTCCGTCGTCGATTTTTGGACAAAAAAGGGCGTGGACGGTTTCCGTTGCGACGTGTTGGATATGATTTCAAAATCGTTTTCCTTGCAAAACGGAAACGGCAACGGACCTCGCCTGCACGAATATATCCGGCAGCTTTTCAACCGCCCCTCCGCCAAGCGCCTGTTCACCGTCGGCGAATGTTGGCGCGCCAACCTAAACACTTTTTCTTTATTTTGCGGCACGGAGCGCGGCGAACTGAGCACCACCTTTCAAAACGATCACCGCAATTTCGGCTTTGACAAAAACGATCCCTACCGCCCCACGCCCTATCGCCTTGCCGACGTCGCCAACGCGCTTTCTGTATGGCAACGCCAAACGATAGACGGTGATTTGCTCTATTCTCTATTTTGGGAAAATCACGATTCTCCGCGGATTATCAATCGTTTCGGCGCCCCCACTCGCCCGTACGAGTCGGGCACTATGCTTTCTACCATGCTCTACTTGCTTTGCGGCACGGCTTTTATTTATCAGGGGCAGGAACTCGGCTTGACCAACAGCAATTTCCAACGTCTGACCGACTTTGACGACGTAGAGGCGAAAAACTATTATCATGCCCACGTGGCCGCCTTGGGCGAACAGGAGGTTTTCCGCCGTATCAACGCCTTCGGCAGAGACAATGGCAGGAGAATGATGCCTTGGACGGAAAAGCCGAGCAGAGCATGGATTGCGCACATACCCGAACATTTCCGACACAGCGTGCAAGCGCAACTCACCGACGAAAATAGTTATTTGCGCTACTTCAAAAAATTACTTGCCCTGCGCAACCGTATAAGCGCTTTTCGCCACGGCGATTTTTGCAATGTCAGCGTAGACGAAAACGCTTTTGTTTACAAGCGAACGTACGAGGGCGAAACGTATACCGTCGTTTGCAATTTTGAAAAGGAAAACGAAATACACGGCTTGCACGGTGAAATTTTACTAAGCAATCTGCACAGACCTTGCCCTTCGGGCAAATATCAACCGTACGAATGTGCCGTCCTTCACGCAAAATAAAAATCACATTCTTGCTAAAAATTTGAATGTGTGCAAACAAACGGTTTCGTCAAGTGTTTTGGGTTATGGCAAAAGGTCGCAGGATTACTCCTACGACCTTTTATTACAATATCTTTTA
>CAYRAY010000005.1:0-29912 GCA_964422405.1 uncultured Clostridia bacterium
CTCCTACACCAGCCAAATGGTTAGAACGATTAAGTACTTCGCAGAACTTAACTAATCGTTGTTCGGGTTTTTGAAAAACTGAAAAACGGACCTTTCGCGGTTTTGCCGCGGAAGGTCTTTTTTATAATGCTGCGGTTGCAGGCGGACTTAGCGTGTTAGCGTGCGTTCTTTTAGGTAGAAACGATTGTATGGGCGTGCGGATTTGCCTTTTTTTGTCATACCGACTGACAGAGCATATCTAAAAAAACGGCAAGCGTTTTTGGGGTAAGATACACCCCGTTCGGACTTCGTCCTCGGTCGGTATGCCACGGCAGAGCCTTGACCCAGACTTACTTCGTTGCCGCACGGTTTAGTATGCGCCGCCGTAATGGTAATTGTGTTTAAGATACACTCCGTTCGCGCGGTGTAACTGCCGTTCAGGACGCTCGCAGGCTCACTATTCCGTCAGGAGAAGCCCTACTTACGGTATGACGCGGCGAAAATTTGTATGTCGTCCCCCATCAGTATGACACGGTAAAGAATGGGTATGACACCCCCACAACACGCCCTGACGGAAAAGTGGAGATGCGAGTTAGACAAGGAGCTGTGAGGGAGCGTACAAGTAGTACGTGACCGAACAGCATCGAAGTATAACGAAGCATCTCTGTTTTGCCATAACAATAGAAAAGGCTTTGCGCTCATGACAGCGCAAAGCCTTTTCGTTATGCTATGTAAACAATGTTACTTCTTGGGAGGGTGCAAATCCCATGCAGGGAAACCTTTTGCAAATCCTTCCAAATCTTCAGCGAGTTCCACTTCTTCTTCTACAACACCGAGTTGTTCCATTTCTTCTGCGCTAAAACCCAAACCTTCCATGTCTAATCCTAAATCCATATCAGCCATGATTATGCCTCCTCTTCTTTATTTTCCACAAAGAGCTTGGTTGCGTTTTCTCTCGTTTCAAATTCAGCTACCAAGTCATTGATTCTTGCTCTTGCCGCCAAAGCCTTATCCACAATCTGGCAAGCCTTAGCGCAAGCTGCGGTATAATACTGCGTAAACAGTTCTCTGTTTGCTTTGTTCGTCTTCTTTTCTTTCGACATCTTCAACAGACCGAATGCCGCAACAACAACACCAACAATAAGCAAGAAGATACCAAATCCGCGCGTACCTTTGATAATCGTAAATACGATACCGAGCACCAAAAGCGCCAAGCCAATAATCAAAATGATCAAAGGCGTCTTGCTGTCAACAACGGAAGCAACGCTTGCCGTCTTCGCTTCTTCATACTTCGCCGTAAGTTCCTTTTTAAGGGGTTCGCCATTCTTGCCGTCCGTCGTTTTGCCGAGCCACTTAAATTCTTGACCCTTAAACTTGCCGGCTTGCGTACCTTTTTCGCTGATAACCAAAGCGATTTCTTGAGGATAATCGCCTTTCTTTTCCGTCAAGAAGTCTTCAAATGCGTCTTCGATGTAGTTACGAAGCAACTTCAAAGCCGTCTTCTTTGCGGACATAGCCACAGCTTCGCCCTGTTCGCCACGAGCAGTGATGGATTGCGACAATCTCTTTGCGAAGTCAACGGGAGGATCGTAACGTCTTGCTTCTTGCATACGAATGATCTTCTTCGCCAACGCTTCGTCGCCGCTATGTTCTTTAACGAGGGCATAGAATTGTTCTTCTTTTCTAAGTTCCGCTTCGTCTTCTTCGTAAGCGGTAACCAAGTTGAAGAGTTGTTTATCGATTTCTTCTACCAAAACACCAACGTTGATCTTTGCGTTCAAGATGTCGTTGAAGCTTTCGCGGATACCCTTGGATCTGTCCACAGCCACGATTCTGGAAACGTAGTCGTCCATCGCCTTTGCCTGCGGGCTGACTTTCTTCAACAATTCGTAGTCTTCGCCAAGAGAAGGGTTGCTTGCCGTCATGGTCATGTAGTAGGTAGCCCAATAGTTCTTTTGTTCTTGATCGAAGTTGGGGTTCGCTTCTTTCAGCTTCGCCATCCAATAATCAATCGTTTCTTGGCAAATATTGTCTTCATCTTTGCCGAATACGCCGTTGGAGTACGCATCGATGAATGCGATGATACTCTTTCTCATTCTCATCGGGTTCTGGTGCGAGAAATACAAGCCCAACCATTCGAAGCAGGTCTTGGTTCTGCCGTTTCTGCGGCAGATCAACGCGAACAACAGCGCCGTTTTTTCTTCGTCACGTCTGCAAGCTTCCGCAATCGCGCGTTTTGCAAGGCTTTCGTTGTTGGAGAGCCATGCTGCCAAAGCGATAAGGGAAGGTGCCAACCAGTAGTTGGGTGCCGCCAACATCAATTCTTCGGTACATCTGCTGATGGTGCTTTCTTGAATCAAGCTAAGGTCGCTTGCTTGCAAGATGCCCAACATGTTATCTCTGACTTGCTTATGCGTACCGAACTTGGCATCGAGTTCTTGACGAACACGAATAATTTCGGTAATAGCGCGCTGCAAAGCCGCTGCGAATTCTTGCTGTTTTCTAAAATCCGCAAGTTCGCGTTGCAAACGAGTAATGTCAGCTTGCGCTTGTTCCACTTGTCCCGATACGATCCTCACGTTGTGGTCGATAGGCGAGACAGCTGCATTGACTATGCGAGAAATCTGACCATAGTCAATATTGACTTGTACGTAACCATCTGACATTTTTTTGCCTCCTTATTTAATTCATTTTGCTAATGAATTCTTGTTTTTTATTCGTAAACGCACCATAGAATTTGGTACGCAACGTTACGTCGGGAATCGCGGCGAGAAGGGCATCTACCCTTAATACGTAGTTGTTAAAGAACTTCTGCGCACGCGTTTTCAGTTGAAACCCTGCCTTATACGGCGAATAGGGGTTTTGGACCATACCGCTGAACAGTGCAAACCACGTTTTGGGGATAGGTCCTCTGCTTGAAATCTCGTTGTAAGCGGCAAAAATATTGTCGTTTACCCAATCGATGTCTGCCCTGCGCATAATGCACACGGGCGAGAATGCTTCGGTGAAGGCAACAATCCCTTCGGGGTCGCTTGCCAACATCGCCTCCAATACCTGTTCTTCATATTCGATGACGTTGGGGGTTACGGAAAGCAAACAGCTTTTGAAGCCTTCCACTTCCTCTTCTTCCATATCCTCTTGCACCCTCGGCAAGTCTTCGTGGAAGAATTTTTCCAACGTATCTCTGTTTTTGGTTGCGTTCACGTACGCGCGGACGTAACCGTGGATAAACAGCCCTGCCGCGTGATCGACTGCCGTCGTCAACACTTCCGCCGCGTATTTATCCGCCATAGCAAAATCTTTTTCCGTAAAAAAGCGAACCGCTTGTTTTAACTCGTTACGGACCTTATCCGAACCCGTCACTTCCCGTCTGGGAAGAATTACGTCGTTATCGCACCATTCGCAATGCGCGCGTCTGGTTTTGAAATCGACGTTTTCAAAAGAGATGGATTGACCGCAACCCGGACATTTATATACCTGTGACTCCATACCAACACTCCCTTTATCCATTCCCTTGGTCATGTAGCGGCTCTGTTGCAATTCCGTTGCGGCAGAGCCGCCGCATAAATGTCTGCTTATCAACCCTTACGGCTGTTATAAATTTGCACGAATTCGTTTCTGATTTTCCATGCCGTGCTTGCCTTTTTCACAAGTTTCAGCACTTCTTCTTTGTCCGCGTTTTCGTCTTCCAACATCTCTTGCAATTCTACGATCTTTTCCATGAACGCATTTTCTTGTTGCGCCGCTGCGGGAACGCTCATCGAATCGCTGTATCTTACTTCGTTATGCAAGGTTTCCAACGCTTTTTTTACGTCGTAGTCCTGCGCCAACATCACAAGTCCGCTTACGCGTACTTCAAAGTTTTCCAACACAACCGCTTGTTCGGTCAGCTTTTCGCCAACTTCCCGTACGTGGCTTTCGCCGCGATACAAGAATACGAATACAACGACGAAAATCAAAATCAAAATGATGTTGGGAACAATCAACCCTGCGCGGTTTGCGTCCTCTTTATGGCAACCTGCAATCATGAAAATGAGGTTCATAATCAGCGAAATCGCCAAATATGCGCCCGAAACGGCAAACAGGTTAATCAATCCGTTCGCATGCGCGCTTTTGCCCTTACCAACGAACAAGGCAACGCCCGTCAAAATGAATGCGAGGTTGATGAACACAAAGCCGCCCCAGAAATAGAATTCCAGCTTGCTTAAATCTTTGGGGCATACCAAGGCGAGCATATCGAAGATGATCAAGCCCACCGCCAAAACTACCAGCATATAATGCTTTTTCAAAAAGTTTTTCATCTTTTTATCTCCTTACTTTTTATTGCCGCGTCGCTTACGCTTGGTTCAGCGGATTGCCGCACGCGCACACCGTTTGACCGGGTTGTACGGGTTGACCGCACTTCGGGCATACTGCAGGAGCAGGAGCTGCTCCGTCCTGCGCTTGAGGCGCTTGGGGAGCTTGAGGTGCAGGCGCGCCTTGCGGTGCATAGCCGTAAGGTTGTTGGGGGTAACCCTGTTGGGGGTAACCCTGTTGAGGATAGCCTTGTTGAGGGTAGCCTTGTTGAGGATAGCCTTGTTGAGGATAGCCTTGTTGAGGCGCATATCCGTAAGGCTGTTGAGGGTAACCCTGTTGGGGATAGCCTTGCTGAGGATAACCTTGTTGAGGGTAGCCTTGTTGAGGCGCATATCCGTAAGGCTGTTGAGGGTAACCTTGTTGAGGATAGCCCTGTTGCGGATAGCATTGTTGAGGGTAACCCTGCTGGGGCGCGAAGGCTTGTTGCGCCGTCTGCGCCATACCTGCGCCGAACGCGCCGCCCATGCCGACGCCCATGCCAAGACCCATGCCTGCGCCCATGAAAGGCGCCATGCCTGCCGATTCGTTCGCGGCAGCCGTCTTCATAACTTCGATTTGTTTTTCTTGCGCGTAGCTGATGCCGAGTTTTTGCAATCTTCTTGCCTCGTTTCTCATTGCTACGTTGGCTTTCAAGGCTTCTTTGTACTGATCGCCGCCTGCTTCCAAGTTGACGAAGGAGAAGTTCTTAATCGCCATACCGCGTTCCTGTAAATAGGGAACGAGTGCCGTTTCAATCGCCTTGGAAAGCACGGAGCTTTGGGCGTTCATTTGATATACATTGAAGCCGCTGTTGGGATCTTTGAAAAGGCTTGCCGTTTCCGTTCTTACCAACTCGATAATTTTATCGGTGATAAATTCCTTCAAATCCGTTTTGGTGAATTGCGTTTTCGTACCGCTGAGCAATTCTTTGAACATGGCGGGTTCGGCAATCTGTAATTCGTACCCTGCCGCCGCGCGGAGCTCGAAGTTGATGTCTTCCATCGGGTCGTACAGCTGAATTGCCGAAGGCGTGCCGAATTTCATTTTCAGGTAGACGAGGTTAACAAAATATACGTCGATGTGATAAGACGTGTTTTCTTTGTACAACAGCTTATCGCCAATACCCATACGCAAGATATGGTTTTGGTTCAGCTCGTTTAAAGCCTTTTCATGTCTGCCTTCTCTGAAAATGTGCGGCTTGCGCGTTTGCGAATCGTAAACGATTGCCACTTGCGAAGGATTGACGATGAGGACGGAGCTGGTCTTAAAATCTTCAACTTCGTGTTTTTGGATAAGCACTTCGTTGATGTTGCCCCAACCTTCATCCCATTTGATGATGTGCGTGCCACCTGTTTCTGCCATAATGCTACCTCTTATAATATAGATTAGCCAATTCTGACGCCGCGCGGAACGCGGCTTTACGGAATTTGCCGTTGTCGAACGGATTTTTGTTTCGCTTGCGTGGGTTGTTTAGTCATTTGCAATCGGTCTGCAATCGACTTAACAAATCGCAGTTATCGATTTTGTTAATTTTTCACTGTTTTTGGGAAAATCTTGAAACATCCTCACGCAAAAAACGTGTTTTTCCGTCCTTATTTTACATTTTACTACATTTCCTTTCTTTTGTCAATAGGTAAAAGAAAAAAAGTTGAAAAAATTAACGATTTTTACACAATGTGTTTTTTGTGTGTCAATGGCATGCCGCTTTTCAACACATACCCCGTTTCGTTTCACAAAGCGACCGAATTCCCATTCACCAAAAGCCGCCTGAAAGAAACGCAACTCACACAAGCGGTTGCCCGCAGTTGTCCCCTCCTTGTCATCCCGACTGAGGCGGCATAGCCGCCGAACGGAGTGTATCTTATGTCAAATCCACACGCCCACACAATCGTTGACATCTGAAAAAACGCACGGTAACACGCTAAATCTGCGTCAATATTCCGCCACATTTCGACAAAATCCTTACTTATTATAAATCTTACAATGGTAAGAAGTCAAGTAATTTTCTTACTTTTGTGGGATAATTTTATCATGCATAACATTTTTTGTGAGAAATTAAAAGAATTGCGCCTGGAAAAAGGCATCGGCCAAGTAGAGCTTGCCAAGGAACTAAACGTCAGCAAAGGCATCATCAGTCTGTGGGAAAACGGCTTGCGCGAACCCAAGCTTTCCAACTTGGTTGCCTTAGCCAAATTTTTCGGCGTTTCCATCGACTACTTAGTGGGTTTGGAAAACTGAAAAACGAAACAGCGCACACCCCATACCATGTACGCGTTGAAAATAAAATGGGGATGCCATGTACGCGTTGAATTTTTCGCCGATTTTGCGCGGATATAGGCTGTACGGCATAAATATTTACAACACACCCCTTGCCCCAAACAATATGGTGTGTGGGAGTGTCATACCGACCCACAAAACGGTGGCGTGTCGTACCATAAGGAGGGTAATAAGCAGCCCTCCCCTCTGCCATACCGAAGCGCCGTCCCCCTCCTCTGCCATACCGACTGAGGCGGCATTGCCGCCGAATGGAGTGTATCTTAAACGCAATTACCGTTACGACAACCACGCAAACCCCGTACGGCAAGCTAATCAGCCTACGTCAAACATTAGGTTTGCTTGCTTATTCTGTATATGCCGACGCCACCCGTTTCTGTTACAAGGCACAAAAAAACCGCATACACGTATGCGGTTTTCGCGCTCAGCGCGCTCTGTCTCTAATTGAATTCTCCTTCGGACGAAAGCACTTTTTCGTCCGTTTTTTTGTGCTCAATCCCGTCTGCTTCTGTTCCCAAAGATAGACATCACCCACAGGAAAAACCGCAAAAAATACAAAAACGAAGTCAACAACGACGCCATGTACGTCTGTGCCGCCGCAGACAGCATTTTGCTTGCGTACGGCAATTCCTCTTTCGTCAAAATCCCTTCGGCAACCAACATCTTTTTCGCCCTGCGGCTTGCATTCAGTTCCACAGGCAAAGTCACCAACGCAAACACCGTCGAAAGTCCGTACAACGCCACCCCGATCAGTGCAAGGTAAAATCCCCAATCGCTATACCTTGTCGAGGCAACAAAAATATCCAAAATAATCCCCAAAAACACAAGCGGCATGGCAAGTCTGCTGCCGATATTCGTCACCGACACCAACGCATTGCGCAGTTTATAAGGCAAATACCCCTTTTTGTTCTGCATCACGTGCCCCACTTCGTGCGCCGCCACCGCGCAAGCCGCAATGGAATCGTCACCATACACGCCGCCGGACAGATTGACAATCTTTTTCGCAGGGTGATAATGGTCAGAAAGCGTGCCGCCCACTCTGCCTATTTCAATATCGTACGCACCACCGGCACGAAGCAACCGAGCCGCCGTGTCATACCCCGTCATGTGCGATTGCGTGGGCATTTTTCCGTACTTTTTATATGCCGCATGCACGCGCACGCTCGCAATCCCTGCAATCACCGCGCAGAACAGCATAATCCCCATAGGTACAATAAAATATGGCGAATAGAAAATCATATTTTTTCTCCTTTTTTGTTAATGAAATATGTTTCTGTGTACCGTTGTACAATGCCATGGTACACAGTTTTTATACTTTTTGTTAAGCTAATCCTACATATTTATACAACAGAATCGCAAACACACACCTTTGCCGAGTGTCCGTTCCGTCCGCATTCCGTTACAGATCGATCGAAAAAGGATACAATTCCGACTTGGACACGCCGCGATCCTTCGCCGCGCGTTTCAAAGCCTCTTTTTTGTCCAACCCTGCTTGCATATAGTGCTGAATATGTTCCTTTTCCGAAAGCGCGTTCAAGGCGCACTCCTTTTCCGTCGCACCCTCTATCACCAACACGTACTCACCGCGCTTTTCACCAGGCAAGCCGTCCGCCAAGCGGAAGGGAGTCGCCTCCTCGTGGATTTTGGTGATTTCACGCACGGCGCAAGCCGCTCTGTCGCCGAACACCTCGAACATCGCCTTGATGTCCTTATCCACGTCCTGCGGTGCGGAGTGGAACGCCAAAGTCAAATCGCTGTCCTTATACTTTTCCAACACAGCCACTTTTTCCCCTTTCTTTTCAGGCAAAAATCCGATGAACGCGAACCTACCTGCAGGCAGCGCCGACAAAACTAATGCCGCCACAAATGCGCACGCACCGGGGATTAAGGTATACGGCTCGCCCGCCTCGCGCAAAATTTTGCAAACTGTATTCCCGGGGTCAGACACCACAGGCGTGCCCGCATCCGAAACTACGGCAACCTTTTCGCCGCGACGAGATGCTGCCAAAATCTTTTCCGCTGCCTCTTTTTCATTGAATTTATGGCACGCGTACAGCGGTTTTTTTATTTCGTACGCGTTCAAAAGTTTGATTGTGTGCCGAGTGTCCTCGCAAAAAATCACGTCCGCCTCTTTCAGCGTTTCCAACGCGCGCAACGTAATGTCTTTCAAGTTGCCAATCGGAGTTGCCACAAAACTAACCATTTTTTCTTCTCCTATTTTTATCGATCGCGCCGCGCATTTTGCACGCTTTGCGTATTTCGTGCATTTTTCACGTTCCGCAAATGCTGCGCCCTATCCACACCCATTTCCTGTTGCAGGCGCAAAAACCGCCGATGCGTCTCCTCGATTTTTCGATCCGACAGCAAATTTTTCTGCCGCGTTTGCACCAACCTTTTCAAATCGCATAACGGAAAAGTCTTTCGCGAGTGCACTCCCGTCAGGTTGCCCTCCGCAAATACCACAATCGAAAACATCGGCATCGTTCTATCGTTTAACGCGCGCCGAACACTCCGTTCGTGCCCTTCCGATTGCATTACGGGGTTGCGGAAGGTCGTCACCTCGCCGCTCCTTTTCACGCGCCGCCACGTTTCCGCGCCGTCGTCACCAAAAATCTCTCCCGAAAACCGTTTGGTTTCAATCAACCAAACTCCGTTTTCGTTGATGAACACGTGATCGATTTCCGTCGAACGCCCCGTTCCGTTTTCAAACGTCAAATTATTGATTAACCGAGCCCGTCCGTCCGCATTCGATTCCAACAACACGCTCGCCACCGTCAATTCGCCGATTTCGCCATAGCGTTCCTTGGCTTTTTCTATATTTTCCGCATTCTCCGTCGCACGTCCGTCGCTTTTTCTGCGGTGCACCACAGAAAAAACGAAATAGGACAGTGCAAACACCGCCGCAAACACCAGAACAATCGGCAAAATCACTTCTAAAGAACCGCCCATTTTCGTTACCGCTCATTGACGATCGTGGGCAGAATTTCACAACACGGCTTGCCGCCTTTCACGCCTTCCACCATCACCAAATATGGTTTCGTCGCATACCTGCCCCCCACGAATTGTATTTTTTTCACTTCGATGCCCACCTCGTGCAAGGTGTAACAGACCTCCGCCAGGCGGTCGGCGCGGTGCAACATACACAGCCTGCCGCCGTACTTCAAAGCGTACGCCGCGGCAACGGCAATTTCCTTCAATGTGATCGTAATTTCCTTGCGACAAATCGCCTTGGCGTAGTCGTCGTTTTCAAAACCGCCACGCTCGTACGGCGGATTGCAAAGCACCAGCGAAAACGCCTCGTGATACGTCTTTTTCATGTCCTGCAACCGGCCCTGTTCAAAGGCAAAGTTCGTAAAATCGTTATACGTAGCCGTCTTTTTTGACAATTCGGAAAGCTCGCTCTGCAACTCAAACAAGGTAAATTTCAGCCCTTCCACCTGCTTATTCAAGGCATAAAAATGAAAGGCAACAATGCCGCTCCCTGCGCAAAAATCCGCCACCACGTCCCGCTTTTTTGCTTTCGCAAACCGAGAAAGCAGCACGGAATCCGACGTAAAACGATACAAGCGGGTGTCCTGCACAATCTTCAATCCGTCCAAAAGCATATCTTCCAACACTTCGTGTTCGCCAAGCTCTATTTCCATGCCGTCCTCCTTTCCGTTTTTTATCGCCAAGCACGTCAAGAACGTTTAAGCATATCCAGTATACCACACCGCCGCAATTTTGTCAAGAGGCAAAAAGCCGCAAATCCCGTTCGCGCCCTTTTTTCGCATACTTTTCCCACCGATTACACACGCTGTTATCGTGAAAAACCTCTCCGCACATCTCAAAATCAACAAATCGGCAATGCAAACCGCGCTCCCCTCCCCCGACGTCCTCGTTTACGAGTTTGTATCGGGCAACGGAACAGCTTGCGCCGTGTTCTATGCCGACGGCATGGCGGATAAGGTCTCCGTGGGCGAACTCATCGTCCGTCCGCTCACTCTCTCCAAACTACCAAAATTGCAAAATGAAGGGGGCAGGTGTGCGACGAACGCATTTTTCGCTGCTCTGCAAGGGGTACTTTTGTTCCCCGAAATCAAGAAAATTCCCACCCTCAACAAGGCAAAAAACGAGGTGTTGGACGGCAATGTCGTTCTGTTTATCGACGGATTCCCTTACGGAATCTCCGTCGGCACAAAACGCGTACCTGCCCGTTCCGTTACCGAACCGCCCACCGACGTCACCGTCAAAGGTCCGCGCGAAGGGTTTGTGGAAGACATCAAAACGAATGCCGCCCTCCTGCGCAAGCGTATCAAAACCGCCAACCTGCAATTAGAAACGTTGCGAATCGGCAGACAATCGAACACCGCAGTCACCCTCTGTTATATCCAAGGGATTGCCGACAAAAACGTACTCGCCGACGTAAAAACCAAGCTCCGCCAAACGCAAATCGATGCCGTCATCGATTCATCGTACATCGCCGCCCTACTCTCACCGCGGCGGTCGGTATTCCGCACCGTCGGCACCACGGAAAAGCCCGACATTTTTGCCGCCAAACTCTGCGAAGGCAGAATCGGCATTCTCGTAGACGGCTCACCCATTGCGCTCACTCTGCCCTTTCTTTTGACCGAGGACTTACAGAGCAGCGAAGACTATTTCATTTCGCCGTTCATGGCAACCGTCATACGGCTTTTGCGCACCGTCGCCGTCATCGTCGCCATGCTTTTGCCTGCGTTTTACGTCTCGGTACAGCTTTTCAAAATGCAGCTGTTGCCGTTGGGGCTCATGCTGACCGTCGCAAGCAGTATCCGCGGTATCCCCCTGTCGCCAAGTTTAGAAATGTTCGTCGTCCTGCTCCTTTTGGAAATTTTGAAAGAAGCGAGTATCCGTATGCCAAAATACGTGGGCATGTCGTTGTCCGTCGTCGGCGCGCTGGTTCTTGGCGAAACGGCAGTATCGGCAGGTTTTTTGTCCACGCCTGCCATCATCATCGTCGCCTTTTCAGGCATTTGCATGTACACCGTGCCCAACTTTGTGGAAACGGGCAGTATTTTGCGATGGCTATTTTTGCTGATTGCCGGCAGTATCGGTCCGCTCGGCATTGTGCTGCTCATCGCGTTTTTACTCTACTATTTAATCAGCGCTGACGCTTACGGAACGCCGCCCCTTGCGCCGTTCTCCCCCCTGATTGCGGCAGATTTACGGGACAGTTTTGTCAAATACAACCTATTTTCCCTTCGTCGCCGCCCGAAATTTTTGCACTCCAAAAACAAAACGCGGCTTAAAACAAAATCCTAAAACAGGCATACCATGTACGTGTTGAATTTTATACACCCATACCATGTACGCGTTGAATTTTTACCTTGAATAACAAAATCACCCCCACCATATCTGCACAGCGGTGCGTGTCTTTTGGGGGTGACATACCGACTGAGGACGAAGTCCGAGCGGAGCATATCTTAAATCTCATACAGGTACGGCGGTACTCAAAAGAACCGTCGGTGAAGTAGTAAGTCTGCGTCAAACCTCAGGCTTGCGGAGTGTATCTTGCCCAAAAAAAATCCCCCCACCCCACCCCCAAAAAAAACACAAACCCCAAAGGAGTACCCCATGTCCACCACACAAACCGCAACCACCTTGCATACCACGCACCCCAAAACCGTTTCCGCACGACAAATCGCCTTTGCGGCGGCGTTTCTTTTGCCTGCCGCAAAATTTTTAGAAGCTCCCTCCCTACTCGCACGCTATGCCGAAGGAGACCTGCTTCTCCCCGCCACGCTCCACTTTTTGTTGCAAACCCTTATCCTTTGCGCCGTCCTTTTCACTTGTTCCAAATCCGACATCCCCCTTTTGACCAAACTCCGACAAAAACTCGGCAAATTTGCCAACCTTTTCTTCGCAGCTTACGCCGCCTACTACACGTTCGCAGCCCTGCTCCCTCTGCTCGATGCCGAAAAATTCACCCACGCAACCTTTTACGACACCGCCCCCACCTTGTTTACTTTCGGTGTGTTTTTTCTTTTTTCCGCATTCGTTTGTACCAAAACCGCCACCGCCACGGGCAGGTGCGCCGACCTCTGCCTGTTTCTTTTTCTCCTCCCCTTCCTCGCCCTCGCTTTTATGTCCATATCCAAAACGGATTTCCGCCACCTGCGCCCCTTCTTCTCCGCCCCTCCAAACGATGTCCTTACCGCATTCTTAAAAACCACGCCGCACTTTTCCGACATCGTATTGCTCCTCCCCATGTTACTACAACTCCGCTACCAACCGAACGACGGCAAAAAAATCGTCGGCGGTTATACCCTCGGCGCCGTCTTCACCCTGCTGTTTTTGGCAATCTTCTACGGATTGTTCGGCGCGATCGCCTCACGCGAACATTACGCCTTCGCCAAAATCGGTCAATACTTCCCCGCACTTTCCGTCGTCGGCAGAATCGATCTCCTGTTCGTCTATCTCCTCTCCGTCGTGCTATTTTTCTATACCACACTGCCTATGCAATACGCGGCACAATCCCTCACCCTTTTATCCAAAACGGAAAACACCCTCCTGCCGTCCCTTTCCGTCAACCTCCTCCTCGGCATTGCCGTTCTGTTTCTGAACCAACGCTACAACGCGATTTACACCCTTTTCACCACTTGGCTCACCCCCGTTTTTGGGTTCTTCGCCGATATATTCCCCTGTCTTTTGCTTCTCTTACCCAATAATTGCAAACCGCTAAAAACCACAAATTACAAACTAAAATCACAGTGACAGGTACGCAACCATTACCGTTTACCGCTAAAAAACACAAATTTTTACCCATTTCACGCACACAAAAAAAGGAGCTTCTATGCACGCAAGAACCAACACCGCCATTCGTTTTTTCCTCGTCGTCATCGTCTTTTTCGCATTTCTGTTCTTTTCCAACGATTTCGGCCTGATCGACGTCCAAAAAACGGCAATCATCATCGCCGTCGGCATCGACCGCGACCAAGACGAATTTATCATCACTTCGCAAGTCGCCGTGCCCAAACCCTCCACGGACGGCAATGCCGCCAACGCCGTGCAGATTGTCAGCCGCGGCAAAACGGTGGCGGAAGCCTTCGATGCCATCAACGCCAAAACAGGTTGGTACCCCAAGCTCGTCTTTTGCAACCTCATTCTTCTAGGCAGCCAAACAACCGCGCGCAACGTTTTTGAAGGTCTAGACTACTTCCTTCTCGACGAATATTTAAGCGATAATTGCCTTGTCGCCGCCTGCGACGGCTCGGCAACGGACGTCCTCAACGCCGCTGCACCCATCGATTCGTCCTCGTCCGCCGCAATCGAAAAGGTGCTTTCTCACCACGCAGAGCAGGTCGGCACCGTCCGCACGTCCACCCTGCGCACCTTCGCCATGGACTATTACGCGGAAGACTCGCTTGGCAGTATGCCCGTGGTCAAATTGCAAAACCAGCAAGAACCGAACGGCGAATCCACCCCTGGTCCACCCAAAACTTCCCCTACGCCCACCGCCGCTTTTCTATCGGAAACAGAACGCCAAACCGTGCCGCACCCCCACCACGACGCCACACCCATTGCAACCCAAAACAAAACCGAGGACCAAAACCCGACGAACAAACCTGTGTTCAGCGCGCGCGAAACCGCCCTTTTTCGGCACGGAATCCGCGTCGGCACACTCACCGCGGAAGAAACGTTCGCCTACAACACCGTCACCAACCGCTTGCGCCTCGCCCCGTATACGGTGGATTTCGGCGATACGTCTTGCGCCCTTTCCTTTAAGCAAAATGCCAGAAAAATACAGACGACACCGACATCGGACGGCAATATTCGCTTCACAATTCAACTCACAATCACGGCAGGTTTACTCGACTACGCCACCCCCTTACCCAAAAACGAACTTGCCGATGCAGGGGACGTGCCGCAGGGCGTTTTCACCGCCGCAAAAACACAACTCACCGACCAAATCGCCGCCCTGTTCCAAAAAACGCGCGCTATGCAATTCGACCTCTTTCGTATCAGCGAAAGTCTGAAACGACAGGGCGCGCGCCTGCGTCCGACCGCCGATTTATCCAACGTCGCCGTGGAAATCCGTGTCCGTTTCAAGGGCGTCCGCTAACCCCAAAAAACAGAGTTATCCCCAAAATACAGGGTTATCCACAGATTTTTGAGTTATCCACATTTGTGGACAATTTTGGGGTGGATAAAGAGGTTTTATGCACAAATTCCGCCCCAAAATGTATAAATTTATCCCTGCCTTCTCGCCCGATTTTCCCACAAATTTCAAAATTTGTGGACAAATATGGGTTGTCCACCACTTATCCCAAGCCATTGTGGATAACTTTTTCCATTTTTGCCAAGGACATACACGGAAAGTCGTCAAATCCGCCATTTTTTCGGGATAAATCGTGCTAATTATGTGGATAACCCACATTTTTCCCGAAATGTTCCTCTCGCTATTTGTGGATAAAATGGGTGGACAACTTTTTCTTCCGCCCGAAAAATGTCGAAAAATTGTCATTTCTACACAAAAAATCCCGTCGTTTTGTTCATTTTATCCACAAACAAACGTTCTTTTTTGGTTTTTGCAAAAGTTGTCCACAGTTATGCACATTTCTCCACACCCTTTATCCACCGCATAAACGGCATTTTATGCATAAAAAATCCGCCCGTTCAGGGCGGATTTTCCTCCGTTTCCGATATAAAAGATAAGTACAACGCTCAAATCAGCAAGCCGAGCAGCGCAATGACGGGGTTATGCTCATACAGCCACCCCAAAAACGGGCAGTTGCCCAAATATCCCGTGATTGCTTGCGAGGGAATCAATGCCAGCACCGACAGCACCACGCCGACGATCAGCAACGACTGCGCAAACCCGATTGCCGCGCCCAAGGCGGTGTTCGCCGCGTCCAACAGCGAAATTTTATCGATAATACCCGTCAAAATTTTCTTCGTCAACAACAATATAAGCTTCGCCACACCAAACAAGATTACGCTTGTCAGCAACAGAGCCAACAATCGCGCCGTCACTTCGCCAAGCAGGGCGGCAACGGTCGTGCCTTCGGCAACCTTGCCTTTCGCAAACCACTTCACCGCCAAATTCGCAATCACGCCTGCCACGTTCTTGTTCTGCAAGGCTTCCTGCGCGCCGTCTTGATACAGCACCGCATCAAATCCGTCCAACTTCAAAAAGCTTTTGGTGAACGAACTTTCCAGCCAGCCTTGTACCCCAAATAAACCGCCCGTCAACGACAAAACCAACTTCGCCAAAAACACGGCGATAAAAAAGGAAACGAGGGTCGAGGCAAAGTCAAAAACACATTCCACAAATCCACGCCGCGCGCATAGCACGGTCAACCCGGCAATAAAAAATAACGCGACGACGTCCAACACGTAATGCGACGGTCCTGCCGCCAACAACCGCGCCGAACCTGCCGCTATCCACAAATTCTGCACAATTTCTCCTCCTACGACTTCTATTATACCCTATTTTTCCGCATTTTACAAGCCCACGCCCCTGCTTTTTCAAAATTTCCCGTTTAATCCGCGTAAAATCCGTCTATACTCTCTTTGCAATCGGGTGCACACCCGAATTTTCAATATCCGCAACGAAAAAAGAGGGGACTATGGAATACTCGTTTCACGTTTACAACAAGCTGGCAACCGACGGAATCACGATGGCGACGGACAAACTTTTATCCGAAGTTTCATGGCAATCCGTTAACAAAACGATAGGGGCAGGTACGCGTTCACGGTCATTTTCCACACTGCACAACTTAAAAAAAACTCTGGCTTACGGCAACGGAAACGCCGCCGCGAACACACCGCCGTCCGCCACAATCGCCGCCAAAACCCAAAACGGCGCAACCATGCCGTCCTCCAGCTTTCCGTTCCCGATAAACGGCATAAAAACCACCGTAAAACACGCAAAATCGCCCCAAAACCCGCCACCGCCCGTAGTTGTCTGCGTGGGGAGCGATCTTGCCGTGGGGGACAGTTTAGGCCCGATTACGGGCTCTATGCTCCGCTATAAAACACAGGGAATCGGCGCGTTCGTCTACGGCACGCTCGCCGCGCCCGTCACCGCCAGAGAGGTGAAATATATGCATACGTTTTTACGTTCCACCCACCCGAATACGCCCGTGCTCGCCATCGATGCTGCCGTGGGCAATAAAGGGGATGTGGGTCTTTTACGGGTCACACGCGCGCCCCTGTTCCCCGGCGCAGGCGCAAACAAAAAACTCGGCGCGCTGGGCGACGTGTCCATTTTGGGCATCGTTGCCGAAAAATCCGTCGGCAATTACGGACTTCTCAACACCACGCGCCTGAATTTGGTGTATTCTATGGCGGAAATCCTGTCCAACGCCGTCGCCGCCCTGCTTTGGGAGCGTTGCGCCAAAAAAATACCGCAAACCGATGGAAAAATTGTTGACAGAGAGGGTGCGCAAGTGCTATAATACACCCTCGGAAGGTTTTCGGAAAACACTTCCACAGGCGCAAGCCGATTAAAAAAACCGAGGTGTAAAAATGAAGACCATGACGACCAAACGCCTTTGCCGCGCGGGCATTATCGCCGCGTTGTATGTCGCGTTGACCTATGCCTTTGCGCCCTTTGCCTTCGGACCGTTCCAACTCCGTCCCGCAGAGGCGCTTTGTATTTTGGCGCTGATCTACCCCGAAGCCGTACCTGCGCTGTACGTGGGGTGTATGCTGTCCAACCTCACGTCGCCTTACTTTGTCTACGACGTTTTTTTGGGCTCGCTCGCCACCCTGATTGCGACATTCGTCGCATACCTGGTAGGCAGATTTGTCAAAAATACCCCCTTAAAAATCATTTTAGGCGGATTACCCACCATCCTTTTCAATGCGGCGCTTATACCGCTGATTATCGTCTTTTTATGCGGCGGAGGGGCGAACTATTCGTCCGCGCTGGTGGCATATTGCACATACGCCGCGTCGCTTGCGCTCACCGAATCGGTGTGGGTGTATGCGCTCGGCACACCGTTATACCTCACCGTCCGTAAGCTCGATAAAACCCAAAAAAACTAACCGCTTGTCTTTTATCGGCACAGAACGTCCGCTTACCATCTTTTAAGATATACTCCGCATACCCATACAATCGTTGACAACTAAAAGAACGTCGCTAACACGCTAAGTTTGCGTCAAGGCTCAGCCTTGTGTCATACCGACCGAGGACGTTTTCACCGTCCAAGCGGAACGTATCTTCCCCCCAAAAAAAAACGAAAAACTCTATCCAAACGATAGAGTTTTTTCTTATATTCTTATTCCAACTTCGTTCCGCACTGCTCGCAAAAGCTGTGTTTATGGCTGTTCGCGTGCTTGCAATTCGGGCATTCCTTGCTCAACTTCTCGCCGCATTTCGGGCAAAACAGCATTTCCGAACCCACCGTTTCTCCGCACCTCGGACAGTTGTTACCCACCGTTTCATTGATCAAATCCGTCGTGTATCCCGTGATGATAATTTTCATCGCCAACGAAGTAATCCTCGCCCCGATGCTGCCTACCACCGCACAAGGTAAAAACAACAGAAACGGCGGCAAAATCCCACTCAAACCCGAAGCATGAACGCCTGCAATCGCAAACCATGCAAAGCAAGCAAACATAGCCGAATACCCGATAATCATCATCGGCAAGCCGATTTTCAACAGCTTTTTCCGCAACTTTTTGGCTTTTTCGCAATTCGCAACGTTCTTCACGTCCGCATTCAGCGCCTTAATCGTTTCCTGCAAATTTGTAAACATTAAATTACACCCTTATCTGTTTATAAAGAGTCAACTTCTCATACAAACAATCACGCCAAATCATACGCTATGTTCAAATATGCCGCACCAACGGTTAAATTTTCGGTTCTGCGCCCACAAAAGGCAAATGCAAGCCTTATTCCTTATCCTCGCCGTTGCCGCTGTTGCCAAGGAAAATCCCAAAGAAATCGTTAGAATTCTTCAACGAAGTGCCGCCCGTCGTGCCGGAAGGCTTACCTCCACGGTTGTAAGGTTTTTTGTTATAACCGCCTCTGCCGCCGCGCGCGCCATGGTTTCCGCGATCGTCACGACCACCTCTGCCGCCTCTGCCATAGCCGCGGTTTCTGTCCCTGCCGCCACGATTGTCGCGATTGTTTCTCGCAGGCAACGCAGGTGCGTCGGGGTCTTCCAAATTATTGGGCACGATCACGATATAGCGGTTGGGCTCTTTGCCTTCGCTGATCGTGGAAACGCCTTCAATTTCCGAAATTGCCGCGTGCATAATCCGTCTTTCGTACGGGTTCATCGGCTCTAACTGAATCTTTTTACCCAAACGGATCGCCTTTTGCGAAAGGTTTTCCGAAAGCTTGTTCAAGGTATCTTCACGGTTTCTGCGGTAGTTTTCGCAATCGACCACCACGCGCTTATAATCTTCCCTGCCCGTGTTCGCCACTGCGCCGGCAAGCGTTTGAATGGCGTCCAACATCGCGCCGTGCTTGCCGATGACCGACGTAGAATGTTCCGCCGTCACATTGATTTCCACCTTTTCGCCTTCGGCAACAAGCTCCGTTTGCGCATCGATGTCCAACAACTCAAACAACCCGTTCAAGAACACAACCGTTCTTTCGCCGTCCGTTGCGCCGCTGTCGCTAACGCTTACAGAGGGTTGCTCCGCAGCCGCTTCGCAATCGCAGGTTTCGCCACACTCGCAAGCCGATTCTTGGCAACCGCATTCGCACTCGCAAGCCGCGCCGAATTCTTCCGCTTTCACAGCGATTTCCACGCGCGCCGACACCGACTTAAACAACTTCTTTTTGCCCTCTTCCAAAACGCGGATATCCGCCTGTTCCGCCGTGATACCCAGCTCTTTCAAGCCCTTTTCTACGGCTTCTTCCACCGTTTTTCCGGTAAATTCCGTGTAGTTCATATTCTGCTCCCGCCCCGTGTAGTATCGTTAAAATTCGGGGCTATTTCACTCGTTTTTTATTACTTTCTACCGTTGTTTTTCGTTGCGTCGTTTTTCTTAGCGGATTTTTTATCCTTGCTTTCCAACGCCGCCTTTTTGCCTGCCGCTTGCGCCGCAGCCACTCTGCCGCCGTAACGGCTGTCAAACTTCGCTTCTGCCGCCTTTGCGTCCTTGCGTTCCGACGACTTATCCACGAACTTGTTGATAACGAGGGTGGACAACAGCGAGAACACGTTGCTGACGATGAGGTAAATGGAGAACGCCGCGCTGTACATAAACGCAAAGATGGCGAACATACCCGTCATGATGACCATCATCATCTTTTGTTGTCCTGCGCCTTGACCGTCTACGGACGAATACTTCTGTTGTTCCTTTTGCGAACGCATCGAAACGAACTGTTGCAACAAAATCGTACCGATCGAAAGGGCAATCAACACAAAATACCCGTTGTATTCGCTCTTGTGCTTATCCAACATCTTGGTAACGGTGTTATAACCGTCCTTGGTGTACGCCTTGATATGCGCCGCCTTGTTCGTCGTCGAACAGGAACAACCGCTCTTGGTCGCAATCGCCGTAGCAAAGTCGTTGTATTCCAAAACGGGGTTCTTGTACATAGCGTCCGTCACCCATATGTTCTTAATCCAGAAGAATTTGGTGTTGCTGACTACGCCTTCGTAGTTGCCCGTGCCGTCAAACTTCGCCTCGCCGTTGTATGCGGCAACCACTTCCTTTTGCGCAATGCTTTCAAAACATTCGCGGTATGCCGTTTCACGCGCCGTAGCATCCGTCATCGTGTCGTCCGCCTCTTTCAAAGCAGTCTTGCGCGCCGCCACGTCGTCCAAGTATGCCTTGTACGCCGCTTCGTCGCCTTCCAACTTTTCAGTATCGATAAAGAACGCCTTGTTGTCCGCGCCCTTGACGTAAGCCGTAATTTCGCTTGCGGTATACGCTACCTTTTCGCCGTTTTCGTCAAAATAGTAACGCACGCTTTCCGCTGGGTTCGTTTGGTTGTACTCCACAAGACGGAGGTCTTTTTCCACATACGTCACCGTGTAATACAACACTTTGTCATTGCCTGCCGTTTCATCTTTGACGGTATACGTAATTTCGTAATAATCCGTTTCCGTCGTGCCTTCCAAAAGCACGGGGTTATACTCCGTCACCAAAACGCCGCCGTCGTCCAAATCAGCAAGTTTCTCTACCAAAACGCTGTTATACGCCCCGACGAGGTCGTTATAGTTTTCTACGTTCGCGTATGCAGAGTAGGAGTTGAACGCGCCGATTGCCACAAAGAAAATGATCATCGAAAGGATCATGGGCAAGCAAGAAGAAAACATAGACATACCGTTTTCTTTGTACATTTCCATGACCTTTTGATTATAGGCGTCTTTGTCGTTGGCGTACTGCTTTTGCAGTTTTTCCATGCGTTCTTGGTTCTCTTTCATCTTGATATTCTGCTTGCGCATGGTAACGCGTTGCATCACGTCGAAGGGGAGGGTAATCACCTTCAACACCAGCGAGAACAGAATGATACCGAAGCCGACGCCGACCGCGCCGACCAGTATGCCGATGAATTTACCGATAAAGTTGATATCCACCGTGTACGTTTCGGTAAAAATGTTGATGGATACCCCTAACAAATTCATAAGTCCCATGTGATTCCTTTTTTCGGCGGAAAACACCGCCGTCTTAAAACTCTATACAAATTTCGTCGCTTTGCCCTTGTCCTTTATCCCGAAACGGAACAAAACGGAACGGGCTCACCGCAAAAAAGCGGTCAAAGCAACCACCTTGTTTTCAAATAGGGGAAGGGAGCGGGATCGTATCCGCCCTTAGAAAAGGGATTGCACCGCAAAATGCGCCACGCGCCAAGGCAAATCCCGATGACCACGCCGAAGTTGTTGATACATTCCAGCGTGTATTGCGAGCAAGTAGGTCGATACAAGCAGGTGTGGCGCGACAGGTATTTTTGGTAAAACCGAATGGCGCGCATACACAGTATTTTTCCGAACGGGCGAAAGACCCGTTTACGCAAATACCTTGCGTTTTCGCAAAAAAGCGGCAAAAACGCTGCGTTTACAGCTTGTCTTTTTTGATCATCCATTGTAAATGTTGCTCGAAAGTTTTATACGAATATTCGTCACAGACTTTGGGAATCAATACAACGTGATACTTCCCTTGCATCTGCGGTTGCGCCGCGCGGAATGCCTCCCTAAGCAACCGCTTGATTCGGTTGCGCGCCACGCTTTTTCCGTGTCGTTTCCCCACGGAAATCCCCATCGTCATTTTATCGGACGGACGGTAGACGATGGTCAAAGAAGGGGAAAAGGATCGCTTTCCCTTTTTGAATAACCGTTGAAAATCCGCCTGTTTTTTTAATCTCAAATATTGCATTCTTCTTGCCCATGGAAAAAAGGCGTTCTGCCTTTCCCAAGAATAAAAACGGCAATTCCCTTCCTTTGAGAAAAAGGAAAGGAATTCGTTGTTTTTATATTTTCAAAAAATCCAAACAGAGGGGAGATTAGTGGGTCAATCTCTTTCTGCCCTTTGCTCTGCGTCTTTTCAATACCTTTCTGCCTGCGGTCGTTGCCATTCTCTTACGGAAACCGTGTACTTTGCTCTTCTGTCTTTTTTTGGGTTGATAGGTTCTTTTCATAATTTTTCTCCTGATTTGGTTTTTACTTTTTCTCTTTTATTCACGTCAACGCGGGGTAACCCACGATAACTTTTTCATTATACCGCAAATCCGCAAAGCCCGTCAAGCAATTTTAACGGCTTTTTCCGTTCTTTTACGGATTTTTGTCCCGTTTTCCGCCGATTACGCTTGTTGCGTCCCCGTACGAACGGGCAAAATCAAATATTGACAACGGTTGTCTTCTACGTTTTCTAAGGTGAAGGGGGAGATTGCCGTGTTGAAGGACATCAAAATCCTTTCTTCGTTCAACGCCTTCACCGCGTCCAGCAAGAATTTGCCGTTCATGGCAATCTTCAATTCCTTGCCGTCTAAATCTGCACCCACCGTTTCTTCTACCTTGCCCATTTCCGAGTTGGCATTGATGACGATTTTGTTCATCTTAATATCAAATTGAACGAGGTTGTTTTTGTCGCCGCGGATCAAGACGGAAGCACGCTCGATACTCTCGATGAGTTCGCTGCGCTTTACGCGGACTTTGGTCACAAAGTCTACGGGGTAGATGTGTTCCTTCTTTACAAACTCGCCGGCATACAAACGGGAGGTGATGATGGTGTCTTGCACGGCAACGGAAAGGGAATTTTTGTCGGCGTAAATCTTCAAAGTTTCGCCTTCGCCCAGCATACGGGAAATTTCCGTCAACGTTCTTGCAGGGCAAACGATTTTCATATCCGCACTGTTGCCCACGATGTCGCAATAGGAGTTCGCCATACGGAACCCGTCCAAAGCACTCGCTTCCAACTTGCCTTCTTTTGCCTCTAATAACGCGCCCTTCAAAATGGGACGGCTGTCGTCGGTCGCACAGCAGAATACCACTTGCGCAATCAAATTCTTCAATTCGGTTTCGCCGACTTCAAAATATTCCTTGCCTTCCGTGGAACGGCTGAAAAACTTGGGGAAGTCGTCTGCGGGCAACGATTGCATATACGATTCGCAATCGCCGTAACGAATGACGATGCCGCGGTCGTCCGAACCGATAGAAACTTCAAACGAAGCGATTTTGCCGATAAAGTCGGCAAAGGTCTTGCCGTTCACGCACAATTCGCCTTCTTCCAAAATTTCCGCTTTGACTTTTTTCTCGATAGAAATTTCGCCGTCGTACGCCGTCAGGGTCACGCCGTCGTTTTCCGCTTTGATTTTAATACATTCCAAAATCGGGGTTACCGTTTTTGCCGCGCACGCTTTGCTTACCGTAAACGCCGCGTCCGAAAGCAACGTGCCTTCGCAAATAAATTTCATATACCGTTCTCCTTCGCTAAAAAATTCCGCCCCAAAGCAAGATACAAAAGGGGCTGTGGTTTATTCGTGGGTATTATATCACATTTGCCCTCTGTTTGGCAAGCAAAAACGCCGCCGTTTTCCACTTAAAAACGGGGAAAGAACAAACTTTCCGCACTTTTACTATATATAGTAAGCATATTGCACGCCTTCCGCAAGCCATTTTTGCCGCTTTTCGCCGTCGCCCACAAGCTTGTCCGCCTTGTTTGAGGTGTCATACCGTAAGGAGGGCGCAAGCCGTTCCACTCCTGCCTTGACATCCCGACTGAGCGTTAGCGAACGGAACGTATCTTAAAAGCAATTACCTATACGGCGACAATTCAAAACCCGTTTGCAACGTAGTAAGTCTGCGTCAAACCTCAGGTTTGCCGCTTTTATACAATGGAATAAAAAGCCTCACGTTTCCGGCGAAACGTCGGAAAGCAAGACCACCTCGCCGAAGGGTTTCAGTTTACGGAAACACCGCACGGTGTACGCCGCGCCGCCTTCCGCTTTTATGCAATAGGCTATCAATGCGTCCGCCCGTTCCACCATGTATCGATTGCGCGCCTGCATACAACCCCGATAATACTCGTCGGAAAGCACCACTTTCTCGTCCGCGACCTTGCACAGCTTAGCATAACGCTTTTTGTCCTTTTCAGAAAAACGCTTTTCCTGCCCGTAGCAGGGGATGCACAGCACCAAGCGGATTTGGGGATAACTTTTTTTCCACTCCATCACCTTTTCGGCGGCGAGCAGGTCGAAGCCCATTGCCATGCCGTTGTAAAAGGTGGTTACGCCGCGGTCGATCATGGCTTTGATTTCTTTTTTCAGTTTCCGCGCCGAAAAACCGGGGTACAATTCCCGATGCCCCGTAAATGCACAGCTTTGCGGCGTGCGTTGTTCTGTTGTGAATAAATGCAGTTGTTCCATAACGCGGTGTACCTATGGGGATATTGCTTTTAGATGTTTTTACTGTGCGGATTTGTCGGTTTTTGTCATTTTTTGTCATATCGACCGAGCGATAGCGAGCGGAGTATATCTTAAAAAATGACAATGGTTTTGGAGTAAGATACGCTCCACTTGGACTTCGTCCTCAGTCGGTATGACAAGGCAGGAGTGGAACGGCTTGCGCCCTCCTTACGGAATGACACCTAAACATGGCGGAGGCTCGCGGAAGATATTATACCACAAACCCGAAAAATGTCAATAGCACACTGCCACCTTTTTTGCAAATTTCCAAAAAAAGTTTTCCACAGCCCGTCGGGCGTCGGTCGCCCGACCGATTGTTGGTTCAAGTTTATAATTATTTTTTAGAAGTATTAGTAGTAGGATGTGGGGAAATGTGGATAACTTAAAAACCAAGCCCCGAAATCGTCAGATTTTTCAAGCCGAAACGGCGAAAAACGGCGCCGTGGATTACCCCCGTTTTTTCGGTGGAATTCCTTGTGGAGTTTTTGTGGATTTGTTGAGAAAACCTCGTTTTTTCTCGATTTTTCCGATTTGTTCCGCACTCGCCCTTTCCGCGAAAAGTTTTGAAAATTTCCCAAAAAACTGAAAATAATCCCCGAAAAATCCGTTTTCCACAGTTATCCACATAAGTTATGCACATTGTGGATAACTCTATGCACAAATTGGTGGAAATCGTGGGTTTTACTGTGGAAAAAGCGGTTGCTATTTTGCGGAAGATATGGTATAATAGGCGTACTATGAAACTGAGAAATATAGAAGAAATTTACGAAAACGAGATTTTGGGCGAGCGGAAAGCCAAGTTGGAACAGTTCCGTGCGCTGCTTTTGGAATACAACCAAAAGTACAATTTAACCACGATTTTGGGCGAAAAAGAGGTGTTTTACAAGCATTTTTTGGATTCCGCCGCAGGAATCGACCTGTTCAAAACGGGTGCGAGCGTGGCGGAGATCGGCTCGGGCGCGGGGTTTCCGTCGTTGGTGTTGAAGATCTTGCGCGACGACCTCTCTTTCGATCTGTTTGAGAGTGTGGGTAAAAAATGCGAGTTCTTGAAAGTGGTTGTGGATAACTTGGGTTTGGGGAATGTGCGTGTGCATAACGTTCGTGCCGAGGATGCGGCGCGACAGGCGGAGTTCCGCGAGAAGTTTGACGTGGTGACGGCGCGCGCCGTGGCGAGAATGAACGCTTTGTCGGAGTATTGTTTGCCGTTCGTGAAGGTCGGCGGCGTGTTCGTGGCGTACAAGAGCGGCGACGTGACCGAGCTGGAAGAGGCGAAGTCGGCATACAAGGTCCTGGGCGGACGGCTTGCCGACGTGTACCCCTATGCCCTGCCCGAAGGGTTCGGGGAACGGGTGTTGGCGGTGGTCGAGAAGGTGAAGTCGACCCCGACGAAGTATCCGCGCGGTCAGGGGAAGGAACGGAAAAGCCCCCTTTAAGTAAACCTGAGGTTTGACGCAGACTTAGCGTGTTAGTGTTCGTTTTTTAGGCGGCAACGATTGTGTGGGCGTGCGGATTTGTCATTTTTGTCATACCGACTGACGGAGCGGAGCGACGGAACGGAGTGTGTCTAAAAAATGGCAAGATGAACTTGCAGGCAGACTTACTACTTTGCCAACGTTCTTTTATGCGGCGACTACTTGTGTGGTTGTCGTTTCTTTTAGATAAGATACACGCCGCTCGGCGGCAGTGCCGCCTCGGTCTGTATGACACGGTGGGGATTGAAACGGCTTGTGCCCTCCTTACGGAATCACCCCAAACAAGGCGGAGGTATGAAATGGCGGGTATACTTAATGACGGAATAGCAGGACAAGATAAAAAAGCGGCGGTTGCGAAAACAACTGCCGCTTGGCTTTTTTAAGAAGGCGTTTTTCGTGGCTTCGGTTGATGAAAAACAACGTTCAACGCGTACATGGTAGGGGGATTTGCAAAAAGTCCCCCGTTTTTGCTTAATAATATTCTTCGGTGGGAAGTTCGCTCGGCATAAAGCCTTCGACCCATTTTTGTTGCTCTTTGTTCCGCGTATAACGTACTGCCGCGCGAATGATAGAAAAGAGAATGCCCACCACAATCCATGCCAGCGTGCCGATTACAAAATAGGTGTTGAACAGCAAAGGCGGCAGGGACATAAAATCGAAGTTTGCGCCCTCTTGGGTCATGGCTTGGATTTGCAAGCAGATGTCGGCAATGCCTTTGCCGAGTCCGATGATGAACAGCGCTTTGATGGCGGAAAAGAGTACCCAGAAGATAATCGAGCAAATCATTTCGCCGCGGAAAGAGGATTTATGTTTTTCGTCGAGGAGCAGGAAGCAGCCTTGCGCCAAGTCTGCCTGTTCTGCGGAGATGCCGCCGTGGGCGGATTCGTATTTGGTGAGTTCGTTTTCCAAGCGGGATTGAAGGAAAATTTTCATCACTTCGTACGGGTCGATGTTGTTCTTTTTCAGCCATTTGGCGATACTGAATCCCTTAAAGAAGGGGCTGAGCCGCTTGGTGAAGGGGGACCAGATGGCGCACCCCGTTGCCGCCAGCAAGAAGACGTAGGCAAACTTTTCTACGTTGGGAATGGCGCGGATTTGGTCTAAGAATCCGATAGCGGTATGCACCGCCGCAAGGAACATAAAACCCAGCACGTACAGCACGATTGCGGCGAGAATACTGAAACCGTTGATGAGGTGCATGAAGAAAATGAGTACCTTCCCCTTTTCAAACTTCCAGTCGTTGAGGATTTGTTGGGTGTTCAAAATTAAGCGAGGGGGAGCTTCTTCTTCCTCTGCCTCTTCGGCAGGTTCTTCGTAAAATTCCATGGTCACCTGCGGTGCTTGCGCTTGTACGGGTTGCGCCGCTTGTGCTTGCTGAGCGGGTTGCGGTTGCGCAGGTTTTTGCGCCGTTTGCGCCGTCTGCGTTGCGGGTGCGGCAGGGGCAGGCGCGGTTACAGTGACGGACGGGGTCGGAGTGACCGATTGCGCCGCCGTGGGCGTGATCGATTGCGCCGCTGTCGGGGTGACGGTCGTGTTAGGTGACGTGCCGACGGGTTGGGTATCCGTGGTGAAATCCATAAAAAACCTCCTATATCGTGTTTTTTGAAAGCCGCCGTGGCGGCAAAAGGTTGGTTAGGTTAGTCGAGGTTTTCCTCGGGTTCCTCTTTGGGGTCGTTTTTGCGCTTGAAGCGGAGTTCGGTTACGGGGTAGTCCTTGAAAATCAGACCGCCGTTTTTGTCTTCGAACTTGACTTTGACTTCCATTTTCAGCATATTGACGGAGGCGACGTTGGCTTTGCCGTCGGGCGTGCCGACCTCCGAACCGACCTTGGGCATTTGCAAGGACGCCTCGGCATAGTAGTCGTTTTCGTAGCTCAAACAGCACATCAATCTGCCGCAAAGGCCGCTGATTTTGCCGGGGTTGAGGGAAAGACCCTGCGTTTTTGCCATTTTTACGCTAACTTTTTTGAACTCGGGCATATTGCCTGCGCAGCAGCAGACTCTGCCGCAGGGCGCGATACCGCCGAGGTATTTTGCCTCGTCACGGGTACCGACTTGGCGGAGTTCGATGCGGGTGTGGAAGGCGGACGCCAGATCCTTGACCAGCTCGCGGAAGTCCACGCGGTTTGCCGACGTGAAGTAGAAGACGATTTTGCTGCCGTCGAAGGCGTATTCGCAATCGACCAACTTCATATCCAGCGCGCGCGCCGCGATTTTTTCTTTGCAGAGTTGCATGGCTTGCGGACGCTTTGCCTCGCAAGCGGCGTAAAATTCTTTGTCCTTTTCCGTGGCGATGCGCACGACGGGTTTTAAGGGCTGCACCACCTCGTCATCGGGGACGAGTTTTTCGGGATAAGCCACCCATGCGTACTCTAAACCGCGTGCGGTTTCGACGATGACGGGCATGTTGCGCTCGTACTTATCGCCGCTTTTCGGGGAGAAATAATACAGCTTTCCGCCCGTCTTAAATTTGATTCCTACAACGTTTATCATATGCTTCCTTGCCGCGTGTTTTTGCCGCGGACGTTTTTATTTTTTTCTGATTTTGGGGATTATTTTTCGGCGTTGGCTTGGCGAATTTTTGCCATGCACACCTCGATACACTGCGGAAAAACGGCGTTGAATTGCACCTGTTTTTCGGCGTCCGAAAGGACGGATTGCGCGGTGAAAAGTGCGTTCAACGCGTACATGGTAGCCACATTTTGCGTTTTTTCTTGCTCGGAACGGAGCAGCAAATGCGGCGAGGCGACGCCTTGCGTTTTGATGAGGAGCGCGTCGCGGAAGATTAAACGGAGCGTGGAAAGGAGTTCCCTTTTTAGCTTGGTTTCGGCAATCTCTTTGACGGCGGAAGGCAGCTTGTGCAAGGGCGCAAGCGCTAAGGCGAAGGCGTTTTCGGTCAGCGTTTTATAATAGCCGCCTTCTAACAGGTTTTGCGCGTTGCCCACCACGCCTTCGGATGCGGCGGCGCAAAAACGCAGGGTGGAATTGTCGTATTCCGTGCCGTAAAGGCGGCGCAGACAATTTTCGACTTGCCCTTCGGAAAAGGGCGGAATTTCTAATTTTTTGGTGCGCGAGAGCACGGTGGTCAGCACGGGAAAGACCGACGTTGCGCCAAGCAGAAACATGGCGTGTTCGGGCGGTTCTTCTAACAGCTTTAACAGTTTATTTTGCGTTTGCGGATTTGCCTCGGCGAAGTCCCCCAAGACGAACAGCTTTTTGTCCCCCTCGACGGGGCTGAGCGTACATTCTTCGTGAATGGCGTTCGCTTCCTCGACGGTCAGTTTTTTGCCCGATTCGGGGTAGAAAATGCAGTCGGCATAGCTTTCGGCATCGATGAGTTTTTCTATGCGCGCTTGTTCCCGTTCGTCCCCGTGGGCAAGCAGAAGTTTGGCAAAGGTTTTTAATGCGGCGCGCAGGTTTTTACCGTCGGGCAGCAACAACAAATAGGCGTGCGAAAGGCGGTTTTCGTCCTTTTCGTTCTGCACGATTTGATAGGCTTGCGTGGATTGTAAAAGCGTGTGCATGGGGTGCCGTGTTCCTTTGTTTTTATTGCGCATATACTGTGCTATGTTATATTATAACATAAAATTTGGAAAAAGTAAAGGGGGTAGACGCAAAATTATGGAATTTTGTTTTTGGGAGGTGTCGAGCGGTGTCGAGGGACGGCGATTTTTGGGTGTGGTGTTGTTTTGGGGATAAGATACGCTCCGCTCTGGCGGTTTAACCGCCCTCAGTCGGTATGACAAGGAAGGAATTATGACGGCGGTGCCCTTCTTACGGTAGGACACGGAAAGGGGCGAAATGGCGGTGTGTTCGGAATGTGTCGATGAATTGTAAAACAGGCATACCATGTACGCGATGAAATAAAAAAGGCGGTGGCAGGTGTGCGATGAAAGCAACGGGCTAAAAGCAAAATGGGCGCACCATGTACGCGATGAAAATGCGGCGAAATGAAAACCGCGCGAGCAGTAAGCGTTACGCGCGGTCGGCGGCGAAGCCGCTCTGTTTTCGATATAAAAGAAT
>CAYRAY010000005.1:30012-32714 GCA_964422405.1 uncultured Clostridia bacterium
GTAAGCGTTACGCGCGGTCGGCGGCGAAGCCGCTCTGTTTTCGATATAAAAGAATTATAAAAAGCTTTTCCACTTCTTTTCAAACTTTTCTTCTTGGGAAATCATTTCGTCTAAAAGGGTTTTGATGTCCTCGTTGCCCTCGGCGGAGAGGTCGTTTTGCGTGGTGCGCAAGGCGGTGACCCCCATCACCGTGCCCTGCACCATCATGTCCGCAATGTGCGAACGGGAGTTGTCGGTGAGGGTGTTCATTTTGATAGATCCCCACATCATCGCTTTTTTGACGGGGTTGGGGGCTTTCAGCTCGATGGCGCGATCTTTGGCGAGTATTTGCGCCCGAGCGGAAAAATGCTCGTATGCCTCGTGTTCCAAAGCAAGTTCTTCGCGCAAGGCGGCGTCTTCCGTTTCCGGTAAGATGTCGGCGATCGATTGCAGGGCGAGTTGAGCGTTGCGGTAGATTTCGGCAAGCGCCTCCTCTGTTTGTTTGATAGGTCTGTCCATATTGATTCTCCTTTTTGTAAAGAGTATGGGCGGCTTTGCGGAGGAATATACCTCTGTGTACGGACGGGGTACAGATTCTGTTTACGATATGGATAAAAAAGTGGAAAAAATGTGGAAAAAGCGGAGAAAATTTGTTAAAAATGCTTGACGGCAGGGGCGGAAATATGGTATAGTTATAGTCGAGCCGATAGAAACGGGCTTTTTAAGTCAGCAATTTTTTAGGTTGCTGCGCCTTGGAAAATTCTTCGAGACTGGAAAGAGGAGGTAAAACTTTTATGTACGCTATCATCGATAACGGGAACAAGCAATACAAAGTTGCGGAAGGCGACGTAGTTAGAGTGGAAAAGCTCGCGGCTGCGGAAGGCGAAACCGTTTCTTTCAAAGTATTGATGGTTGCCGACGAAAACGGTATCAAAACGGGCGCGGAAGTTGCTTCTGCTAAAGTTACCGCTACGGTCGTTAAGCAAGACAAGGCGAAGAAAATCATCGTCTTCAAGTACAAAGCGAAAAAGAACGAGCGTAAAAAGCAGGGTCACAGACAGCCCTTCACCGCAGTTAAAGTTGAAAAAATCGAACTCTAATTGCCTTGCGTAGTTTTTCCGAAAAGGAAAGACGAAGAAATTTGAATTTTTAAGGAGAAATAAAGATGATTTTTATCAGTTTATTCGCTCATAAAAAAGGTACCGGTTCCTCTCACAACGGTAGAGATAGCGAAGCGAAAAGACTTGGCGTAAAGCGTAGCGATGGTCAAGCTGTTCTCGCTGGTAACATTCTCGTTCGCCAAAGAGGTACGAAGATCCATCCCGGTACGAACGTGGCTATCGGTAAAGACGATACCCTGTTCGCGCTTGTTGACGGCATCGTTCGGTACGAAAGAATGGGCAAAGACAAGAAAAAAGCAAGCGTTTATCCCAACGCGTAAAACATGGAAAACGGAACGCCCCGACTTTGTGTCGGGGCGTTTTTGTGTGCTTTTTTGGGGGGGGCGTGCGGATTTTCATTTTTTGTAATATTGACCGTGTGATAGCGAGCGGGGTATATCTTAAAAATGACAACGTTTTTTGGGGGCGTGTATGGTGTTGTTTTGGGGCAAGATACGCTCCGTTCGGGCGGTGTAACCGCCCTCAGTCAGTATGACTTACACCGCACCGCGTGGGGTTTGGGACGCATGCAGGCTCGCTATTCCGTTGGGCAGAGCCTTCCTTACTGTAGGTAACGGAAAGGAGTATGACGGCAGAGCCCTCCTTACTGTATGACAAGGAATGGATTGAAACGGATGGGCAGTAGGATATGGTGTGGATTGAAAAGGTTGTGCGATTGGAATGTGCCGACGAATTGTAAAAACGGACGCACCATGTACGAGATGAAATAAAAAGGTGGTGGGCAGGTACGCGATGAAAAATTGTGGGTGAAAAATAAAACGGGTATACCATGTACGCGATGAAAAATGAAATGGCTTGTTGGGTTTGGGTACAAACGGTATGCGGATGTGGGCAAAATGTGGACAAAGAAAAAGCGGCGCGTGCGCCGCTTTTTGGGTTCTGTTGATACACAGAGTATGCGTTGTAAGGATAATTTAATGATTGATTCAATGATTGATTCACGCACTATGCGATGTGCGAAAGTTCTGTTGTTATCCATACGCTATTTGCTGTGTAGAAGGAAAATGCTTGGTTACGCCGACTGCTTGTAGATGAGCTTGGGCGATGCGCCGTCTGTTAAGCACGCTTTGGTGATGACCACCTCTTCCACGTTCTCTTCCGACGGGATTTTGTACATGACGTCCGTCATTACGTTTTCGATAATCGTACGCAAGCCGCGTGCGCCCGTTTTCAAGCGGATTGCCGTCTGCGCGATTTCGCGAACGGCGTCCTCTTCCACCGTCAGTTTTACGCCGTCGAAGCCCACCAGCTTTTGATATTGTTTGATGATGGCGTTTTTGGGTTCGGTGAGGATTTTTACCAACGCGTCCTCGCCCAACGGGTCAAGGTTGACAACGATGGGAAGTCTGCCCACAAACTCCGGAATTAAGCCGAATTTGGTCAAATCCTGCGGTTTTACGTCGTCCAAAACGGAATAGTCCGCCTCTTCCGTGTGCGTTTTTACGTTGCCGCCGAAGCCGAGGGTGGTGTTGTCCTTTCGCGAGGAAACAATACGATCGAGCCCGACGAACGCGCCGCCGCAAATGAACAGAATGTTGGTTG
>CAYRAY010000006.1:0-32349 GCA_964422405.1 uncultured Clostridia bacterium
CAGCAGAAGCAGCTCCCGCAGCAGAAGAAAAGACGGAATTCGACGTTGTTCTTAAGGACATCGGTGCGAACAAGATCGCGATCATCAAGGTTGTTCGTGAAGCTACCGGTCTTGGCTTGGCTGACGCGAAGAAAGCAGTTGAAGCTATGGGCGTTATCAAAGAAAACGCTCCCAAGGCTGACGCTGAAGCTTTGGTTGCTAAACTTAAAGAGAACGGCGCAACCGCTGAACTTAAATAAGTTTTTCACGAAACGAAAAGACGGTAAGGAATTTTCCTTGCCGCCTTTTTTTGCCTTCCGCACCCGTCGGAGTGGGGCAGGTATGCGTTGAGTGCATGCCTGCCTTGTTTTGTTTTTGTCGTGTCATTGCGAGCGGCGGAACGCCGCGCGGCAATCTCCTGTCAGGTTTTCGGTTGTGTAACGTGAGATTGCTTCGTCGTTACACTCCTCGCAATGACAAAAAGGGGCGACGCGTGGTGGGGAAAGTGTCATTGCGAGCCGAAGGCGTGGCAATCTCTTGTTTGGTTTTCGTCAATGCTGCACGAGATTGCTTCGTCATTACATTCTTCGCAATGACAGGGGAGAGAGATTGCTTCGTCGTGATACTCCTCGCAATGACAGTATTGCCGTATCGGTTTGTTTTTGGTAAGCGTTGATTTGCGGCGCAAGCTGTCGTCGCGTTTCGGTTACGCACCTTTCGTGTGCGCCCTCAACGATCCTCGTCTTGCTTGCAACTGAACGCTTTTCGTTGCCCATTGTCATTGCGAGCGGCGGAACGCCGCGCGGCAATCTCGCGGCGGCGATAACGAGCGGAAAAGGGCGTCGGCACGGCGTATTCCTCCTTTTTGCCGAGCATTTTGTGTAAAACGGATAAAAATTGAGAAAAGTATCCCAAAACTACTTGACGGAACGGGAAATAACCGCTAAAATAGTATATGGTAAAAAATAGGGAGAAACCTTATGTCTAAAAAAGCAGTTAAAAAAGCGGTATCTTTTTCGTTGGCGGCGTTGGCTTGCACGGCTTCGTTAGCCACGCTTACAGGTTGCGAATCCGCCCGTCCGGAAATCAAAATGCAACTTTCCTTCCAAAACAAGACGTACGAAATCGAATACGTCCTTTATAGAAAGCTTGCGCCCTCCACCGTGGAACATTTCCTTTCCCTCGTGGAGAACGAATATTACGACGGCATGTGTATTCACAATTACGATTCGTCCGCGAGCCGTTTATACACGGGTGCGTACACCTACGATAAGACGGCGAGTGAAAATCAATTCGGACTCGTCTACAAGCCCTATTTTGAAACGGTGAAAGCATACGCTTCGTTGCCGCAAACGGTATGGAGCGGAAAGAAGGGCGAAGAGAACGCGCACGCGCTTTACACGCTGTACGGCGAGTTCGCTAAAAACCATTTCACGATCAAAAACGGCAGTGCGTTGCAACAGACGTTCGGTTCTTTGACGATGTTTTACACCGACAAAGGGGACGCGAACGGACAACGCGTGGACGTAAACCCCGTGGACACCAACGAATGGTTGCGTTACGATTATCAATATAACTCCACCACGTCGGAGTTCTTCATTTCCTTTAACGAATCGGCGTCGACGAACGAAGGCTACTGCACATTCGCCACTCCGAAAGACGAGGGCAAAGAAGCGTTGGCAGACTTGATCGAAGCGGTACAAAAGTATATCGAAGAGGAGTGCAGCGAGGACGTAGACGCGTTTGCGCCGAAGTGCAATGTAGATATCAACCTCGACGATCCGTACGCGGCGGACAAGGACTTGACGGCGCAATACGCGATCCCCAAAGCGCCGATCGTCGTGCAATCGATCAAAGTATTGAAATATTAACACCGAAAAACGGTATGAAAAAAGTGTTTGAACGAAGTTCGTTCAAACACTTTTTTTCGTAGAGTTACGGTTAGTTTGCCGCGAGCCAAGCTTTTGCTTTTTCCGCGCCCATACGCGTGATGTCCTCTTTCGCGTATTTGCTGCTTTCGCCGCCGTTGGTATACAGGAAATAATTTCCCGATTCCGTTTGGTACAAGCTTTCCTCGTAGCCGTTAGGATCGCCGTAGTTACCGAACGTATTTTTCTTGATCAACGTCGCCGTAGCCGTGTCGTACACTTTCTTACAAATGACTTTTTGCATAGTATTCACCTCTTTTTGATTTTTGTCTACGCTATTATTGTAGCCGAAGCCGTCCGTTTTGTCAAGCGTAGGGCGAGGCGTTTTTTATACAAATTGCGCGGCCTGCGCCTTTTTTTAGCGAAATCGCACCAAATTACGACGGAAGGATATCGCAAATCTTTCCGTTCTCCACGCGCGCCGTGAAATAGGACAGCTCGAACAAACCGCTCCCCTTTTTTCGTACCAAACCGCAAGTGAACGGATCGTCGGTGAACGTAACGCGGACGTATTCCCCCAAAAACGCGGACAGGTCGCCTGCCTTGGCTTGCAATTCATCCGAAAGATAGGACGCGTAGTCCGCGCCGATCAATACGCTTTCAAAAAAGGCAAAGGGGAGTAGTTCGTCGCCTGCCGAGCGCACGCCGCGTTTGCCTTCTTTCAGCACGTATCCGATCTGCTTGCAACCATCGGAAAGATCGTACGTCCGTTCGGCGACGCGTCCCAACCGTTCGTGCAAGGGTACGAGCAACCGCAACTTCCCGTCCGCGATCTCGTGCGAGGTTGCCGTTTGCAACAACAGCCGTTCGCCGCGTTTATCGAATACCGCCGCTTCCGTCGGAGATTGCAAGACGAAAACGCCGTCGGCGTATTCGACGGTGCAATCGGCAAAAGACGGGGGCAGGGGCGCGACGAACAGTCCGTCTTCCGTTTGCAGGGAGAGGTGCAATTCTCCTTGAAAAAAGAGGGTAACGACGCCGCCGTCGGTGATCGATTGCCGCACGGGGCGCAGGACGGTATCGACGGGCGGAAAGGCGCGCACGCAGAGTGCGATCGCGTCTTTCATCAGGTATACGTCCACGCCGTTCGGGGGCGTGAAACGCACGTTTTCGGTGAGAAAAAAGGATACGGGTTGCGCGTTTTCGGGGGTGAATTGTAAAAATAAACGGTCGGACAATACGACGTCCGCCGCGCGCGCGAAACGGTCGCATATTCCGAAATACGCGCCGTTGACGGTCAGCATACAGGGCGCGCAGGATAAAAAATACGTTTTCATACTCTATTGTATTCTTTTCCGAAAAATAAATGTATAAAAGGGATAAAACGCGGAAATAATTTTTTCGCAATACCAAAAAAATCGGAGGATGAATATGCGTAAAATCAACGGGTACACGGAAGAGGAAGCGAGAAACTTGGTCGAATACATTAAGGAAGGGAAAAATCGGGGCAAGACGCTCACCTATCTCTTTGAAACGTACGGCAAACAGCGCGGCAGGGCAAAGGGCAGCGTACGGAATTACTACTACGCCCTGATGAAGAACGAGCGCGACGACGAACGGATCGTGCGGTTGTTGGACGGTTCGCAGCTGCACGTGGAAAAGATCAAAGAGTTCACGCCGCAGGAAACGGACGACGCGTTGCGCGCGATCTTGCGCGAGAAGAGCAAGGGGCTGTCCGTTCGTCGCGCCATCTATAATTTGGCGCAGGGGGACGATAAATTGATGTTGCGGTTGCAAAACAAGTACCGCAATACCTTAAAGAAAGAGCCGTACCGCATTGCCGCGCTCGCCAAGGAGTTGGACTTGCCCGAGGAAGAGGAAGCGTTGCGCCGCCGCGCGGAAAAACGGACGGAAAAGAAGTCCGCGCCCGCGTTGCCCGATAAGGAGTTTTTGTTGCGGCGTTTGGAAAACGAGATCAACGGCTTGTACGATAGACTGACGCGAACGCTGAAAGCGGAAAACGAGCGGTTGCGCCGTGAAAAAGAGGAATTGAAAGCCCGTCTGCATGACGATCGCGCGTAAAAAAACGCCGCCGCAATGCCTGCGGCGGCGTTCGGCGTTTATTTCCGTTTTTTCTTCTCGCGTGCTTCTTTTTCCTCCGACTCTTCGTCGGGGTACGCCTGCGGCGTTGCCGCGCCGTTCTCCAAGGCGCAAATTTTTTCGTCTAACATAGTGTCCAGCTTCTTTTGCATTTCTTGCTGCGTCTTTTTCACGAGCGTACGCATTTTATAATTGTTCGCGGCGAGCAGCGCGCCGCAAATTCCGCCGACGGCTAAACCGATTGCGAATTTTTCCATAAAACCTCCTTAGGGCGAATTTCGCCCCTTTCTATACGGTAGTATGTCGAAAAAGGGCGGTTTTATACTCCGTTTTTGAAAAAATGAAAAAAATTACGCGAAACGATAGACGGGGAAAGAAAAATGTGGTATACTATTCGTATGATAACCAAAAGAGCGATTGCCTTCGATATAGGCTACAAACGAATAGGCGTGGCGATCTCCGATCCGTTTAACGAATACGCAATGCCCTGCGAAACCTATTTCCGCGTGGGGAAATTTGAAACGGACGTAACGGCGATTGCGAATATCGCCAAGGAACGCGGCGTGGGCGTGATCGTGTGCGGTATGCCCGTCAACTTCGACGGCACGGAGAGCGTGCAAACGGAAAAGACGAAGTTATTTATCGACGCGTTGGCGGAAAAGACGGCGTTGCCGATCGTGCTGGAAGACGAACGGTTTACGACGTTGCAGGCGCGGGAAACGCAACGCATGGGCGGCGTAAAACGGGAAAACCGCAAAAAGACGGTGGACTCTATCGCGGCGTCGTATATTTTGGAAAGCTATTTAGAACGAGAAAAACAAAAAGCCGCGCGAGCGGAAAAGGAGAAAAGTATGAACGAAGAAATGCAAAACGCGTACGAAGACGAGGAAGAGCGCATTATCGAGTTGGAGGACGAGGACGGAAACGTGGAACGCTTCCTGCACGTCGCGACCATTCCGTATAAGGGCGTGAACTATTGCGTGTTCCAAGTGGCTGAACCCGAAACGGAAGAGCAAGAAGACGAAGTGGTGATCTACGCTTTGGACGAGGCGAACGAAATGTTGAACCCCGTCGAGGACGATTCCCTCTTGGACGAAGTGTTTGCGGAATTTTGCAGACAGTACGAAGATTTTGAGGCGGCGGACGAGGCAATGTCGTTGGACAAATAACCTTCGTGCGTGCGCTTTGTCGCGAGAACGGAAAACAAGAAAGAGCTGCGGTCGGTGTAGACGCGCGGCTCTTTTTCGTTTTTTTGGAAAAACGATTAAAAAATTTTGAAATCGCCCTAAAATAGCTTGCCAAGGCGCGCGGTATATGGTAAAATAATATAGCTAAAAATTCACACTCGCTCATTGTGCGTAATCCGTGTCCGTAAAATTTTTTCAATGCGGATAAGTTACGAGCCAACGCAAGGCGAGGAGGTTAAACGGAGGTATGAATTATGGCAGTTATCACTATGAAGCAGCTTTTGGAAGCAGGCGTGCACTTCGGTCACCAAACGAGAAAATGGAACCCGAAAATGAAGAAGTACATCTTCGCGGCAAGAAACGACATTCACATCATCGACTTGCAAGTAACCGCGAACTTGATCGAAGAAGCGTACGCATTCGTTTGCGAGAGCGTAAAAGCAGGCAAATCGGTACTTTTCGTTGGCACGAAGAAGCAGGCGCAAGAAGCGATTAAGGAAGAAGCAGAGCGTTGCGGACAATACTACGTAAACTCCCGTTGGCTCGGCGGTTGCCTTACCAACTTCAAGACCATGCGTAGCCGCGTAGAACGCCTTGAAAAGTTGGAAGCGATGGAAGCGAACGGCGATTTCGACCTTCTTCCCAAGAAAGAAGTTATGCTTTTGAAGAAAGAAATGGGCAAATTGCAAGCGAACCTCGGCGGTATCAAGAATATGAAGTCGATGCCCGGCGTTATGTTCGTCGTAGATCCCCACAACGAAGACATCGCAATCAAAGAAGCGAAGAAACTCGGCATCAAGATCGTAGCGATCACCGATACGAACTGCGATCCCGATGAGGTTGATTACGTTATCCCCGGTAACGACGACGCAATCCGCGCGATCAAGTTGATCTCTTCCGTAATTGCAAACGCAGTTATCGAAGCAAACCAAGGCGAAGAAGTGCTTGTTCCTACGCAGGAAAAAGCTGCTCCCGCTTCCATCGAAGAAGTGGTTGCTGCCGCTGAAGAAAACGCGTAACACACAAACGGTTTTCCGTTTTTGATAATAAATCAATTTAAGGAGAGTACAATTATGGCATTCACGGCTAAAGACGTAATGGCGCTCCGCGAAAAGACGGGCGCAGGCGTTATGGACTGCAAAAAAGCATTGACCGACGCTGACGGCGACATGAACAAAGCAGCTGACCTTTTGAGAGAAAGAGGCATTGCAAAAGCTGAAAAGAAAGCGGCTCGTATCGCGGCAGAAGGTATCACCGCTTGCGGTATGTGGGACGGCGTAGCAGTTTTGATCGAAGTCAACTGCGAATCCGACTTCGTTGCAAAGAACCCTCAGTTCGCTGAAATCGCAACCGAAGTTTCCAAAGTCATCGTAAAAGAAAACCCTGCAAACGTAGAAGCATTGCTCGCTTGCAAAATGGGCGACGCTACCGTAGAAGAATATTTGAAGGGCAAAACGGCAATCATCGGCGAAAAGATCGCAGTTAGAAGATTTGAAAGATGCGAAGTGAAAGGCTTCTTGGCAAGCTATATCCACCTCGGCGGCAAAATCGGCGTTATGGTCGATATGGCTGGCGAACCCACCGAAGAAGCATTGGCAGTTGCGCACGACGTAACCTTGCAAATCGCGTTCACCAAACCCGCTTACCTTACCAAGGACGAAGTGGCTGCAGACGTCATCGAAAGAGAAAAAGAAGTGCTTAAACAACAAGCCATCAACGAAGGCAAACCCGAAGCTATCGCTGAAAAGATGGTTATGGGCAGAATCAAGAAGTTCTACGAAGAGAACTGCCTTGTGGAACAAGCGTTCATCAAAGACGATTCCAAAAAGATTTGCGAATTGTTGAACTCTGCAAACGTAAGCATCAACAGCTTCAAGTTCTTCGTCATGGGCGAAGGCATCGAAAAGAAGAGCGAAGATTTGAGCGAAGAAGTTGCAAAGCAAGTTGCAGCAATGAAGAACTAATCTCGTTTTTCTCGTGATAAACTGAACAACAAAAACTCCGCAAGGTCCCCCTTTCGGAGTTTTTTTTTCGTGTTTTTTCGTTGTTATACAGACTGAGCCGTTATGCGCCGAACGGAGTGTATCTTATGACAAATCCGTGCGCCCATACAACCGTTGCTACCTAAAAGAAGATTGCTAAAACGCTAAGTCTACGTCAAACGTTAGGTTTGTCAAGGTTAAGCCTTGTCTGCCTTGCGGTTTGACAAAAATGCCGCAAATAAAACACCGAATACCAAAAACGATTGCAAAAACCCACGAAATATGCTATACTGTATATTGCGAACATAGGGTCGTTTTTTCTGCATGCCCAAATCCGCCAAAATCCGCCAAAATTCGCCAAAAAATCACGCCGCAAACCACGACGAAAAACGGCAAAAACGGCAGACAATCGGCAAGGCAACGGCGAAAAAAGCCGAAACCGCCCCCAAAACTCGCCCGACACAAGAAAAAATAAATGCAAGAGGTATTGCTATGAAAGACTATAAAAACGTTGTCATTTTCCAACATCCGCTGATCCGTCACAAAATCGCGATTTTGCGCGACGAAAAGACTTCGACCAAGGAATTCAGAGAACTGATTGAAGAAATCACCACCCTGATGACCTACGAAGTATTGCGCGAGGGCGTGCCTACCACCACCAAAATGGTAAAGACCCCCTTAGAAACGTGCGAGCAGACGGTGATTGCCGACAACGGCATTGCCATTGTGCCCATTTTGCGCGCAGGCTTGGGCATGGTTTCGGGTATCCACATTCTCTTCCCCGCGGCAAGAGTTGGTCATATCGGTATGTACCGTGACGAAGAAACGTTAGAACCCAAAGAATACTATTGCAAACTTCCGCACGACATCGAAAACAAGCTGGTTTTGCTTGTCGATCCCATGCTGGCAACGGGCGGTAGTGCGTGCGATGCCATCAATCTCTTGAAAAAGCGCGGTTGCAAAAACATCAAATTCATGGCGATTATCGGCGCGCCCGAGGGCGTTTCCCGTGTGGCGGAAGAACACCCCGACGTTGACATTTACGTGTCCACCTTGGATAGACAACTGAACGAAAACGGCTATATCCTCCCCGGGCTCGGCGATGCAGGCGACAGACTGTTCGGCACAAAATAATCGGCAGTGTATCGTCAAACGGAAAAAACGGACGCAGCGTATTATGCCGTGTTCCATAAAAATCCACGTAAAAAGCCACCGAATTGCGCGCCGCAAGCGGACAATCGGCTTATATTTGCGGGTAAAACCACAAAAAACGAAAGAAAAAATTGCAATCGCAATAGGAGCAACTATGAAAAAGAAATTACTTGCGCTGTTTTTGGCATTGAGCACCCTTGTCACGGCAGGTTGCAACGGCACGGGTACGGGTTCGGGCTCGAACGGCGGCACGGATAGCGGCAGCACGGGCGGCAGCGACGTCAGCTGTTTAGATCACGCCGACATGGACGACGATGGCGTTTGCGACGTCTGTGACGAGTCCGTCTTGCGGGATTTAACGCTGCTTGCCGTCAACGATTTGCACGGCAAAGTGCTGGACGGCACTTCCCATATCGGCGTGGACGAACTGACCACCTACTACAACCAATTAAAGGCAGAAAACCCCAACACGGTGCTGCTTTCTTCGGGCGATATGTGGCAGGGTGCGTCCGTGTCCAACTACACCAAGGGTGCATTCGTCACCGATTGGATGAACGAAGTCGGCTTTGCCGCCATGACCCTCGGCAATCACGAATTCGATTGGGGCGAGGACAAAATCCGCGCAAACGCAGAACGGGCGAACTTTCCCTTCCTTGCCATCAACGTATACGACCGCGCCACCAACCAACGCGCGGACTATTGCGAAGCCTCCCTTTTGTATCAAGTCAACGATATCAAAGTGGGCATCATCGGTGCGATCGGCGATTGCTATTCGTCCATTTCTTCCTCGCAAGTCACGGACGTCTATTTCCAGACGGGCGATGCCTTGACCGAGCTTGTCAAAGCGGAATCCGAAAGCCTGAAAAAGCTGGGTGCGGACGTCATCGTGTACAGCTTGCACGATAGCTGGCAGAACAGCTCCGCATACAACATCGCCCTGTCTAAAGGCGGCTATGTAGACGTGGTTTTTGAGGGACACACCCATACCATGTACGAGGAGAAGGACGATTACGGCGTCTATCACCTGCAAGGCGGCGGCGACAACAAAGGGGTCACGCAAGCGACTTTGACCGTGAATATCGCCAACAAAGAATCGACGACGGCAGACGCGAAAGCCCTTTACACAAGCACCTATGCAAACTTAGCCAAAGATCCCGTGGTGGAAAACCTGACGGCGACCTATCAAGACGTGGTGGAGCAAATGAACCGCGTGGTCGGCTATACCGACAGCTACCGCTCGTCCGACGTCCTCTGCCAAACGGCGGCGGATTTGTACCTGCAAGCAGGGCTTTCCCGTTGGCGGGATTACGACATCGTGTTGGCAGGCGCATTTTTAAGCGCACGCGCTCCGTACAGCCTTTCCGCAGGCGAAGTCACCTACGGCAGTTTGTACGACATTCTGCCTTTCGATAACCAAATCGTCCTCTGTTCTATCAGCGGCGCAAAGCTGAAATCGCAATTCATCAACACCACCAACACTCGCTATCGCATCGCCTACAACGGCACCGTCGGCACGATCAACGATAACGCTACCTATTACATCGTCACGGACACCTACACCTCCGATTATAGCTGGAACGGCTTGACGGAAGTGGCGCGTTACGACGATACCACGTTTGCGCGCGACCTGCTTGCCGAATACATCGGCACGGGCGCATGGGGGACGAAGAACGAGATAAAAATCACCTCCATTGCAGACATTCTGTCTGAAACCGCTTCGCTGATTTCGGGCGCGACATCCGACGAAGAATACACCCTCCGCGGCGTGATCACGCAAGCCCCCCCAAGGCAATTACGGCAACACCTATGTGCAGGACGATAGCGGCAAACTGTATATCTACGGCATTTGGGACGAAAGCGGCACGGTGATGTATAACAACCTGCCCGTCCGCCCTACCGTGGGCGACACCGTCACCCTGCAAGGGCATATCAAAAACTACAACGGCTTAATCGAAATGATGAACGCGCGCCTTTTGGATTTAACCCTTGCCGGCGGTTCTAACGGCGGCACGAGCGGAGGAAGCGGTTCGGGTTCGGGCAGCGGCAACACGGGCGGCGGCTCAAACGGTTCTAACGGCGGTTCGGGCGGCGGTTCGAGTGGTTCGAGTGGTTCGATAACGGAAAGCGACCCGTATATCGGTGTGAACAAGACGAAGTTTTACGCAAGCTACACACCTGCTAAGGACTATATGGACGCCTACTATCGCACCCTGCACAATCTGATGTCGGGTTCGTTGGAAGTACCCGACCAAGCCCCTACGGTTGCCAAAAATCAGCCGAAATCGAACGGTATGTTCATCAAAAATACCGAGTTTTTGTTTGCGGACAACGGCAAGACGTATATTGTAGTCGATGCCCAAGGCGCGGAGAGCTTCCGTGTGTATAAAGACGGCGCATATACCGATTTAGAGGAAGTGGCGGCGTACATTTACGCATTCGGCACCGTACCTGCCAACTATGACGAGAACAAAGACGCCTCGCCCGCGTCCAACGATTGGGCGGAGTATCTGCGCGTGAACCACAGCTATTTTTCGGGCAACACCTCTAAATTCCCGTACGAACCCGTATTGCCCAACATCAGCGGTTGCGGCGGTACGTTGCGGTATTACGAGTTGGACATCGGCACGACAGGCACGGATTGCGACCCGAAGTACACAGCGGCTTTGTACAACAACGGCAGCAAAATCACGCGCGGTGCGGCACGGATCGTCTACGGCAAGGACGATTTGAACGGGGACGGCATGTATCAAGAAGGGGAGTTGCACCTGTTCTACACCTACAACCACTATAACGACTTCCAAGAATATTTGAACTACGAAGGCGGCTGGGGCGAGATGTTCGGCAACATCACGGGCGGCGGCAGCATTTCTTCCAAAACGGACTACAACCCTACTTCTTATGTAAAGGTCCTCTGGACAACGTTATAAAGGTCGGGGCAGATTTGCGGCGCATTTCAGCGTTGCGGCTCAGTCACGTACTACTTGTACGCTCCTTCGCCGCGCCTTGAACTGCTTGCAACTCCGCCCCTCCGACGGGCAAACGGTGGTTTGGGGCGTTGCGGCTCAGTCACGTACTACTTGTACGCTCCCTCGCCGCGCCTTGAACTGCTTGCCATACAAAAAACAACGAGGAAACACACCATGTTTGAAAAAATTTTACAGGCGATTCAACAATACGATACCATCATCATTCACCGTCACACCACCCCCGACGGCGATGCCATGGGCAGTCAAATCGGCATGAAAGCCCTTCTGCAAGAAAACTTCCCCAACAAGCGCGTCTATGCCGTGGGCGACCCTGCCAAGCGTTATGCCTTTATGGACGGTTCGACCATGGACGAGGTGTCGGACGAAACCTACAACGGCGCGTTGGCAATCATTTTAGACTGCGGTTCGTCCAACCTCATCAATGACGAGCGTTGGAAAACGGCGGCTATGCGTGTGCGCATCGACCACCACATTTTCTGCGAACACATCGCGGAAGAAGAAGTGGTCAACACCTCTTACGAAAGCTGTTGCGGCGAAGTGACGGAATTTGCGTTGGAAAGCGGCTTGTCCCTTTCCCCCGTGTCCGCCAAGGCCCTGTTTACGGGCATGGTCACCGATTCGGGCAGATTCCGTTACGATTCCACCAACGCAAACACCTTCCGTTTGGCGTCCGAACTCATGAAACAGAACTTCTCCACCGCCGATATTTACGGTCAGTTGTACGCGGACGATTTCCGTTTCGTCAAATTGCGCGCGCAATTCATCTTGAAAATTCAATTCACCGACTATCGCGTGGCGTACATTTACACCCCGAAGGCGGAATTCGATAGCTACGGCGTGGATTCCTTCACCATTTCGCGCGGTATGGTCAACACCATGGCAGACCTGCGCGGTGTGGATATTTGGGTCAACTTCACCGAGGTGGAAGAAGGCAAAGTGCTTGTGGAAATCCGTTCTAACAAGTACGAAGTGCAACCCGTAGCGGTAAAATACGGCGGCGGCGGACACGCCAAGGCTTGCGGCGCAACCGTCGGCAGCTATGCCGAGGCAATGTCGCTGTTAGAGGACTTGACCGCCATCACCAAAGCGGACACGCAAGAAAATTCCGCAAACTAAATTGGCGGCAAGCCGCCCAAGAGGGGCAAGCTCCGCCAACAAAAAGGGCGAAAACTCCGCCCCCATAAACACGATAAAAAAAGACGATAAATAGAAAAAGCGAGAACAGACATGAACGAAAGTATGCAAACGATTTTGAACAAAATCAAAGAGAACGACAGAATTTTCATCTTCCGCCATTTCCGTCCCGACGGCGATGCGGTGGGTTCAACCAAGGGCTTTGCCCGCATTTTGAAGTTGACGTACCCCAAAAAGGACATTCGCGTTTTGAACGACGATTTTTCGGATTACCTTGCCTTTTTGGGCGGCGAGGACGCACCCTGCCCCGACGAGGACTACGCCACCGCCTTGGGCATTGTCATGGATACTGGCACGGCGAACCGCGTTTCCAACAAAAAATACACCCTGTGCAAAGAGGTCATCAAATTCGACCACCATATCCCCGTGGAAAGCTACGGCGATTGCGAATGGGTAGAAGAACACCGTTCTTCCACTTGCGAAATGGTTGCGGCTTTTTATAACGCGTTCAAGGACGAGTTAAAAATCGATACCGAGGCGGCAACGTATATCTATACGGGTATGGTCACCGATTCGGGCAGATTCCGTTTCCGTGAAGTTTCGGGCGAAACGTTGCGTTTGGCTGGCAGTATGTTAGAACAGGGTATCGACACCGAAAAACTGTATGCCAACCTCTACTTAAAGGAATTCAGCAGCCTGAAATTTGAAGGCTACGTCTATAAAAAAATCCAAATCAGCGAAAGCGGCGTGGCGTCCATTTTTGTGGATAAGCGCATGAAAAAGAAGTTCCACCTTTCCAACGAACAGGCAAGCGCCGTCATCTCGTATCTGGAAGGCATCAAAGGCTCGCTCATTTGGTTGGCGTTTATCGAAATGGACGACGGCACAATCCGCGTGCGTTTGCGCAGCCGCTTTGTAACCGTAAGCGAACTTGGCGAACGCTACCACGGCGGCGGCCATGCCTGCGCTTCGGGTGCGACCTGCTATTCCCGTGCGGAAATGAAAAAATTGCTTGCCGAGGCGGACGAACTGTTAAAGACGTATAAGGCAACGCACGAGGGGTGGTTATGAGAATTTTAATCACCAACGACGACGGCATCGATACCTTGGGTATCCGCTTGCTTGCCGCATGGGCAAAACAGTACGGCGACGTGACCGTGGTTGCACCCAAAGTGGAACAGAGCGGCAAAAGCCAAGCCATCGAGTTTGTGCAACCCGTCGAAATTAAAAAAGTGCCGTTCATGGACGGCGTAACGGCATATTCCATGGCATCGACCCCTGCCGATTGTATTCGCTTTGGTGTGGTGGGTCTGAACCAAACGTACGATTTGGTGCTTTCGGGCATCAACCGCGGCGTGAACGTCGGCTCGGACATCGTGTATTCGGGCACGGTCGGCGCGATTTTCGAGGCGGCTCGGTATAACATTCCGTCCATCGCCTTTTCCGCCTTCCCCGACGGTCAGCAAGAGGCGGCGGAGTACTTAGACGAGGTGTTCCGTTACTTGACGGACAACGGCTTGCTGAAAGAAAACTTGCTGTATAACGTCAACGTGCCGCATAACCCCAAGGGGATCCGTTGGACGTACCAGGGCTCGGCATATTTTTCCGACGTGTTCATTAAAAAAGGGGAGGACTTGTATTTACAAGACGGCGAACCCTTGCAAGACGAGCACCCCGACGACGTAGACCGCGACACCGTCGCCCTGCACAAGGGCTTTATCACGGTCACGCCGTTGATAGAAACGCGCACTTGCATGGACGTTTTCCGCGCCCACTCGGCATTGAATAAGTAAACGCATTGTAAAAGACTTGTCAGAGGGGCATACCGCCCCGACACGCAATCTTTTTTAAGATATACGCCGTTCGGACTTGGTCCTCAGTCGGTATAAAAAATGGCATATTCCCCGTGCAAAAACGAAAAAGCCAAAAAACAAAGCCAAAATCGCGCAAAAAAAACGTTGGTCGATAAGTTATTCAAGAAAACGTATATCGTCAAGAATTTCAGCAAATAAACGCGTAAAACGCAATAAAAAGAGCCACGCTTCCAACAAGCGTGGCTCAATTTTATGATTTTTACATTTTTCTAAACGATTATCATTTAGATTTTGTTAAACCAAGTAGCAACATAGAAACCATTGTCCTCTGTTTCCGTGCCGATAAAATTTGCGCCGTAAGCACTAACGTCGGTGTAGGTGGTGCCGTCTTGGGAAGCAATTACACGTTGCGCGGTTTTGCTAGTAATAGTCTTTTTAGCGGTATCAACAATCCACGTGTGTGCAACCGCAGGTTTAGCTTCGCTGAGCGTAAAGGTGTTGTTGTTGGTTTGGCTGCTTACATAAGTTTTCTTGTCGCCTACCATGCAGTAGATGTACCATTCGCCTTCCGTTTCAGCTGCTTCAAAATAGAAGGAAGCTGCTGCGGATTTATCCGTCGTGCCGTTCAAACGACCTCTGGTAACCGTACCATCAAGGTAGAAAACCCCATTTTTATTTACAGCTTCAAGAACGTAAGCTTGACCTTCAACAGGAGCTTCTACAACGGGGGGGGTCTGCCCGTCAGCTGCAAGCACAACTTCGATACCGGTAACACGTACTTGACCATTCGTTGCGGTGCCGGTGTTGCCAAGCGTAAAGGTAAACGTATTAGCGTTTACAGTTACTACGTCATCCGATTTAACTGTCGTTTCACCGTTCAAAAGGCAACCGCCTTTTTCAACAACATAGGTGACTTTAACGGAAACAATCGTTTTGGTTGCCGAAATGGTAAGGGTTGAGCTTTCGTTTTGATAAATTCTCCATTGATTGCCACTGGTATAGAATTTACCACTGTTTAAACTATAATTGCCGAAAGGAGTACCTGCTACGGTAAAAGTTACGCCGTCAACGTCAAAAGAAGGGTAAAGGACACCATTTTCCCAACCATTAGCGGTTGCAATATCCGCAATGTTAACGGTAACCGTTTCGCCAATAGTAGGCTTTTCGTCGGGTTTTTCGTCGGGCTTTTCGTCGGGGGTTTGGGTTGCACCGGGGTTGTAGAAGTAGCAGTGGAAACCATTGAAATCTACTTTAACGGGACCAACGGTGGTGTAGGTTTGGTTGTTTCTGGTACCGAATGCGTATTGTGCCCCGTCGATGGTAGTCGTCAAAAGACCGTCTGCATCGATAGTGTAAACGGTGGAAGCCGTTTCTTCGTACGCGCCGTCTACGTGCGTGCCACTTACTACGCAGTTGACGTATTTTTTTACATTGTTAACGTTGCAGTAGAGGTAGTAACCGCCTTCTGCCGTTTCCAAATAAACGTTCAATGCTTTGCTTGCGTCGTCGGTGGTATCCATGTAGAAGCCGTTCATACCGCCTACAAGGTAGTAAATGGTGTTGTTCTTGTTGGCTTGAACCATACCGAAGCTGTAAGCGGTGCCAACAACGGGAGCCTTTACAATGCCGCCTTCCACAGGGGTGTCGGGGGTATCCGTACCTGCGGTTACTTTAAGCAATGCACAGCCTGCATCGAATTCTACGGTGCCGTTGTGGTTCTTAAGCGTACCCTTAACTTCGATGGTGTCGCCAACCTTAACGGTGTCAGCGCCTTCGCCCTTCATACGGAAGCATTGAACGTCTTTGTCTGCTACCGTGATGGTTACGGTTACGTTGTTGTAGTTGCTATCGAATGCGGTGTTGATCTTGTTGATAACGCCCGTAAGGGTGTATTCGTTTGCGAGTTGTTCGCCTGCTGCAAGTTGGTAAGCCGCGTTTACGATTTCTGCTTGCGTGGGGGTTTCGCCAAGGACGATTGCAGGGCCGAGTTTCAAAGTGAAGTCTTTGGTGTCGGTTGCGTCGCCGCAGGTGATGGTAGCCGTAAGGGTTACGGTTTGTTCGGTTGCGGGGATCGTCAAAACGAGTTTGTTATCTGCCGTGATCGATGCGCCCTTATCCGTTGCGGACAATGCCCAAGAGATGGTTACGTCGGCAAAGTTTTCGTCAGCGGTAACCAACGCAATTTCCTTGTTCATCTTGTGTTCTTCTTGCACGGACAAGTTGGCTTTTACGGTTGCAACTTTCTTTGCAGGAGCGATGTTGTTCTTGTCTACCATTTCTACAAGGTGAGCCACGTTGGAGGTGGAAGCCTTGTCGAGCTTGGAAGCTTGCATGGTGACGTAGGTGCTGTAGTTACCGAAGTAAAGGGTTACCGTGGTATCTTGCGCTGCATTTTGGTCTTTGGTGTCGCTGCGAGCGGCAATGGTGGTGATGATCGTACCCAACGTTTCATCGTAAACGAAGGAGGAAACGGGTTCGCTTTCAAACACTACGTTATAGGTCCAGTAGCTGTTTTTGCTGTTCCAGCCTTCTTGTGCGCCGATGTATTGTTTGCCGTCGGTGGTGTGTTCGAACCAGAGATAGAATTCCGTAGTGCTGTTTTCTTTGTATTCTACGTAAATGTCCACGGCTTGTTCATAGTTTTCTACGGTTTGGAAATAGAAACCGCTCATCAAACCGTTGAAGTAGCAATCTTGTGCTTTGGTTTGTTGGTATACATAGAATTTGTAAGCTTGACCTTCTACGGGAGCTGCGGTGATTGCTTCGGGCGTGAGCTGAGGAGCAGCTGCAACAAAGCAGTCGAAGGTGAGGGTAACGCTTTGACCGTTCAAGCTGATGGTTGCCGTAAGCTTGTAGGGGATTGCTTCGGAAGCGTTCTTGTTTACGGTAACGTGGGTTTGACCGTCCTTTTGGGAAAGGGTAACGTCGTTTTCCACGTTTACGGACCAGCTTACTTCGTAGAGTTGACCATCGAACCCAATCGTGTTGACAAGGTCATAGTCTACTCTGTCTTCAAAGTGGTTAGAGGTAAGGTACGTTGCTTCCAAAGCGTCCTTTGCCGCTTCCAAGTCGTATTCGACCGCCGAGCTGCCGCTGTTGCCACTGTTGTCGCAAGCTACTGCCGTAAGGCAGGAGAAGCAGGTGACCATTGCAAGCAAACCTGTTAAGAGTTTTTTCTTCATGATATATCTCCTTATAAAATAATTGTTTCAGTTGGGGGAATTGTTTTATAGGTATGGATTAGTGAATGGTCACGTGGTCCATAGAATAAAGCATGAGTTGATATTGTTCATATTCTTCGTAAAGACCGACGATGGCGTTGACGTCGATGGTTTTGCCTTGGAAGGTTTCCGCCGTAATCAACGTGCCGTCGCTGTTATAGAGTTTAGAGGTGCGCACGGAAATGGTTACGCCGTCCTTAGAGCAGGTGAGCGTCATTGCGCCGTCGTTGTTACCGCCGTTGCTGGTGGTGGATACTCTGTCCACTTTCAAGCCCGTCATCGATACTTGGGTGTTGAGAGCCAACTCTAAAAAGCTGCCCGTAAACGTTTTTTGTACGAACGTTTCGTCTTCCGATTCTTCTTGCCAAGTGATGGTTTTGCTTGCCAAGGCGTAATCGGCTGCCGAAATTTCGGTGCAAGGCACTGCCAAGCCCGTTTCCAACTTCTGCACGTAGTCGGGGTTCTTTTTGTCGTACGGGTCATAGTTCAAACCCGAAATTTGGAAACCGAACTGGTCGCTGGCTTCGCCGACGATACGAACACGCGTGCCGGGGGTGGTGAGGAATTTCACCGCAGAGGACTGCAAGTTGAAGCCGTAGTATACGTACATACCGAAGTTTACGCCCGTTTCTTGGTCGTATTCCTCTACGTAAATGCCGTTGTTGTAGGCTTGCGTGACAATGCCTTCAAACGCTACGCGTTGACCCAAATACGCGTTTTTGTTGGTGCAGAGTTCGCGGAGGTCTAACTCGATTGCGCTACCGTAGTAGAAGTCGGGGTCTTGTTGGCCGGAGAAGATGTGCAATTTCAGCGTGGTGGCTTGGGCGATTGCGTTTATGCAAACCTCGCCGTAGCGCGTGCTGCCCGCCTTAGAGCCGACTGCCAAGCCTTCTTGCAACAATTCGATGTTCAAGCAGCTATAATCGGTCATGTCTGCCGTTTTGTACCAAACCCACAGCAAGTATCTTTCGCCCGTGGAGTCTACTGCCCAATCCTCGCCGTCCGTTTCCAAGATGATAGAGGTTGCCTTGGCAAGGTGTTCTTTGGTGTAACGGGAAGCCGCTTTGCCCCATTCTTCAATTTTACCCGTTGATTCGGGGGTGTTTACGGCAAGGTATCTTGCCTTGACTTTGCCCGTGGGGAATTGAGGGTCGCTGACGATAAAGTGAGTGGTGTCGCCGTCGATGTGGTTTTCTAACCTGAACTCCGCAGAAATCTTTTTGGTGTTGCTGTTCATGTCCAGCTTGACCTGCGCCGCGTAGTCGATTTTATCTACCGTGGACGAGCTGCTGCTGTTGCCCGTGTTGCAACCGCTCTCTCCGCAAGCGGAGAAAGCCAAGCTGCAAACGGACGTCAAGGCAAGCAATAAAGCTAATAATTTCTTTTTCATGGTGTTTCGCTTACCTCGCGTGGGAATTATTTGTCGAATTTGTTTTTGAGGTTGTTGTAGGTCTTATCGAATTCCGCTTTGATAAGCTCTGCTGCCGTTTGATTCTTTTCGAGGGGGGATCTGAAGCAGGTCTTCATCAACGTTTCCATTGCCGTACGGGAATCGGAAGAACCGACGAATGCGGGGGATACATAGTAGTAATCCTTGTATTGCATGGTCAACTTAACGCAAGCCGCTTGCAAGAAGCCGTTGCTGTTGTAGTAGGTGATGCCAAGGTCTTTATTTTCGTACTTGGGCGTTTCTACGTTTTCAAGGAATTCGTCAGAAGCATATACTTCGTCTTCCAAAACGGATTGGATTGCGCAGGTGTAACCGTTCTGCATGGAGAAACGAGCTTGATATTGTACGGTGGTGGTGATATATTTTGCAAACAACCATGCCGCTGCCGTTTCTTGATCGTTTTCCTTTTTGAACAAGCAGAGGGAAGGACCTTGGGAAATCATTTTAGGGCTTTCGGGGTTTGCCTGAGGCATCATGGCAACGCCGACTGCGAAGGGTTCTTTACCGTTGTCCTTGGTGGGGATTTGGTAGCTTGCGCCTGCGGACGAACCGATGTTCATGAAAGACTTGGTCTTGTTTTGTTCGGTCTGAATGAAGAGGTCGGAGGTGTAGCTGCCGAAGATGTCTTTGGTGGTTACGTAGCCTTTTTCGTACCAGTCACGGAAGGTGCCGACGAATTCGCGGTTTTCTTCGTTGTTGAATACGAAGTAGCTGCCCTTTTCGTTGGTGGTGTAGCCCGTGTCGAGTTGTTCGGTCATGGTGATAAACCAGTTTGCGCCGGAGTCGTAGCCCAAGGGGATACAGGGGTTCTTTTGCAAACCGCCTTCTTTTGCGCTTTCGATTTCAAGAATCGCTTCGCAGGTTTCTTCCATTTCTTCCCAGGTGGTGGGCACTTTCAAGTTGTTTTCTTGGAAGTAGGTTGCGTTGTAGTACAACAATTCCGTAGATTTCATCATAGGAAGGGTGTACATTTTGCCGTCGCCGTACATTTTGCCTTCTTCATAATAGAAAGGTACGTAGTCGTTGATTTGCGCTTCGGTCAAGCCTACCTTTTCGGTGGTGCCGTCTTCGCGCGTTACCGTCAAATTGCTGTTGATGTAGTCGTCAAGGGTGAGCACTGCTTTCGACTTGTTGTAAAGGGCTACGTGGTCGGGATAGCAGAACGCAAGCGAAGGTGCTTTCAGCGTTGCAAGGTCGTTGGAGATTTGGTCGCGAACGCCGTCATAGTCGCCGTAGGATTCGTGGGTGACCGTGATGTTGGGATAGATTTTGTTGAAATCTTTAATGCAAGCGTCTACGATGTCGCGGAGGGCAGACCCCATGCTGTGGTAGAAGGTTACGGTAACTTTGCTGCCGTCATAAGCCGTTACGTTTACGTCGCCTGTGACGATACCGGTAAGACCGCCTTCGCCGCAGGAGGTAAAGGAGAGTGCACTGCCTGCAATCAACAAAGATGCCGTGGCAGAAGCCAAAAATTTGGTAGTCTTTTTCATAATGAACCTCATTTATATAGATTTTTGTTTGCTGTTTAGCCTTTGATACCGCTACGCGATACGCCTTTCATAATATACTTACGAAGGAACACGAACACGAGGAACAAAGGAATGGATACCATGGTTACCGCCGCCATTTGCAGGGGAATATCGGGCTGTTGGTTATCCGCAGAGGTGAACGCCTCTCTAAGACCGATGGTAATCAGGTAATGATCGGGGTTCTTGGTGGTGAGTTTGGGCCACATATAGGTGTTCCATGCGCCCATCATCTTTAAGATGGTGATGGAAATCAGCGTGGGCAGGGCAAGGGGAATCATGACCTTAATCAGGTATTTGAAGTCCGTCGTGCCGTCGATCTTTGCCGCCAAGTACAGCTCGTCGGGGATCTGCATAAAGTTCTGTTTTAACAGGTAGATATAGAAGACGCTGACAAGGAAGGGCATGGTCAAGTTGAAGAAGGAGTTGAGCCAGCCCATGCTGCCGTTTTGCGCCGTCCAGCCGAAGTCGGCAACCGTTTTATAGTTGGTGATGGTGAACAATTCGCCGGGGATCATCATGGTCGCAAGCAAGCATGCAAACAACACGTTTTTGCCTTTGAATTCTAAGCGTGCCAACGCGAACGCCGACAAGATGGTGATGACCAAGGACATCAGCGTAGAGCAAATACCGATGACCAAGGTGTTGATGAAGTATCTGCCCAAATCGGTGGTGGTGAATACTTCGGCATAGTTCAAAAAGTCGCGTGCGCCATGGGGGAAGAGAATGAGATCCAAAGCGGAATCGTAATATTCTTTGTGGTGTTTCAAGGACGTTGCAATCATCCAAATGAAGGGGAACACGACGATGAACGCCATGATGGTCAAAAAGGCGTACAAGCCGATTTGTACGAATACCTTACCCACTGCCTGTCTGGAGGCAACCGTTTTCATGTCCTTTTCGTGCATCACGCCTTGGACAAGGTTGTCGGTGGAGACGATCGCATCGGTGTTTTGGGTGAATTCGTCGTTTTGAACGGGCATAGCGTCCGTTTCGGGGGCGGTTTCTATTACGTTGTCTTTTTCAAGTTCGCTCATATTGTCGCCTCCTTAATAGTGGGTGGATTTTTTGCTGACGTTCAAGTTGATCATGGTTACGACAAAGATAATCGCAAACAGAATCAACGCCGCCGCGCTCGCTTCGCCGTACTGTGCGTTGGGCAATGCGTCGTAGATGTAGCCGACCATGGTGAAGAGTTGTCCGTCTGCCATGGTGTCGCCGAAGATACCGATGATACTGGAGTATTCCTTAAAGCCGCCGATGAAGCCGGTGATGAGTACGTATGCCAGCATGGGGGAAAGCAGGGGAACGGTGATTTTGGTGAACACTCTCCAACGGGGGGTGCTGTCGATCATTGCCGCTTCGTAATACTGCTTGTTGATGCTTTGCAAGCCGCCGAGCAAAATCAAAATTTTGAAGGGCAGGGCGTTCCAAATGATGTAGATGCAAAGCACAAAGAATTTAGGCCAATAGCTTGCGCTGAAAATTTCGGTGCCTGCACCGTCCAACCAGTTGACGGGTTTGCCACCGCAAGCTTTGATTAACGTGTTGATGAAACCCCAAGAAGTGACAAGGTAGTCTTTGTCGAAGTCGCCGACGACGTCGAAGAGGGCAGCGAAGACCATACCGATGGCGATGGAGTTGGTTACGTAGGGCAGGAAGAAGATCGTTTGATACAACTTCTGCAAAGGTTTGATGGAGTTGAGCGCAACTGCAATCAGCAGGGCGAGCAACGTGGAAATGGGCACGGTGACCACGCAGATAATCAGCGTGTTCAAAAGCGCGGTGCGGAAGTTACCGCCGCTGGGCAACTCGGTCGTGAAAACGGTGACAAAGTTTTTGAAACCGACTTTGTAAGTTTCGCCGCCGACGGAGCCGAGCGCGTTATAGTCTTCCAAAAAGGCGACGCGCACGGTGTTGATGATGGGCCAAACGGTGAAGATGGCAAGCAACACCAACGCGGGCAGCATATAAATCCAGCCCTTCCAGTTATCGAATTTGATTTTATCCAAAAAAGCCGTTTTTGCCGAGCGTAACGACGGGGCTTTTTGGGGCGTGGCCGCAACGACCTCTACCTTGGGTTCGGTTTCGGTTGCGACTTCGTCGGGAGTTTTGTTTTCTATCATAAATAAACCTTCCTTACATTAAAGAATTTTGCACTTACGGGGTACGGATCAATCGAAATAGATTCTTTCTTCCGTTTCCGCGTTGAAGAGGAATACTTTATGGGGCTTCAAGGAATAGCTTACCGTCTTAGAAGTTACGTCTACCTTGTTGTCTGCATCGATGATGGAGCGGATGATGGGGTTGACGGAATCTTGGTGACGAGAAACGATGCTGACGTCTCTGCCCATGACTTCGAGGTTGGAAAGTTCGCAAACCAAAGGACCGTTGGGGTCGAGGTGGAACCCTTCGGGACGGATGGCAACCGTGACGGGTTGGTCATCTACGTCGTTTACGTCCAAAACCGCCGCGTCGCCGATGTAGAGCTTACCGTCCGATACGTTGCCCTTGAATACGTTGATAGGGGGCGTACCCAAGAATTTTGCAACGAAGAGGTTGGTGGGATCGTCGTAAATTTGTTGAGGTTTGCCGACTTGTTGCACAACGCCGAGCTTCATAACCACGATGACGTCGGAAATGCTCATGGCTTCTTCTTGGTCGTGGGTTACGAATACGGTGGTGATGCCCGTTTCCTTTTGAATTCTTCTGATTTCTTCACGGGTTTGCAATCTCAAACGCGCATCGAGGTTGGAAAGGGGTTCGTCCAAAAGCAAGACTCTGGGCATTTTAACAAGCGCGCGGGCAATGGCAACACGTTGTTGCTGACCGCCGGAAAGTTCGCTGGGCTTTCTGTCCATCAATTCTTCAATTTGCACAAGGCGTGCCGCTTCCATAGCGCGTTCCAACATCTGTTCTTTGGTCATTTTGTCTGCGCCGCGAAGGTTTTGCAGGGGGAACATGATGTTTTGACGCACCGTCATGTGCGGGTAAAGGGCGTAGTTTTGGAATACCAAGCCGATGCCTCTGTTGACGGGGGAAAGATCGGTTACGTCTTCTTCGCCGAAGAGGATTCTGCCCGAGGTGGGCTTTTGCAAACCGCTGATCATGTACAGCGTGGTGGACTTACCGCAGCCCGAGGGACCGAGCAACCCGACCAACGTACCGTCGGGAATGGTGAAGGTGAAATCGTTTACCGCTACGACCTCTTCTCCGGACTTCTTGTTGCGGCTGGGGAAGATTTTCGTCAAGTGTTGTAATTCTACTTTCATATAACCTCCTGAAAGTGCCTTGTAATTTTTTATTTTTCAATATTTTTTACCGCGACGGGATGCGCCCGAACGCGAAATTTTGACATAGGTTGTTTTTGCTTACGCTTACGCGATGAAATCGTCTTGGTCGTCCGTGTGCTTGGGGGCGAAAACGCCTGTGGCTACGGGGCGGTCCTGTTCGGCTTCGGCGGCTTTTTTTGCCTCCTCTGCGCGGACGTATTCGTAAAGCGCGTCTTTGTTTTCAAAAATCATTTGGCTGGACGTATCGACGACGACGGTGTCGGTCAACAAATCGTGCACACAAGAGTTGGTGGACGTTTTGATCATGACGACGATTTCCAGCATGAAAAGAAGGAGCAAGGTGATGGTGCCGACGATCCCGAGTATACCCAAGAGCATCATGCCCGCGATGGTGAGGGGGACGATGGTTTCCATGGCATATCTGCCGACGAGGGCGCGGACGAGGAGGACGGGGGGCGTTACTTTTGTACAGTTGGAGCGCACCACGCCCAAACCGAAACATTTTTTGCCGAGGGTTTGTCCGTTTTTAAAAAGGAGGGGGATTACGAAATAGATGACGAGGTCCGCCACAAGCAAGCTTACGGCTACGTTGCAAAGAACGAGTATAAGCAGCTCGCGTAAGGCGACGACGGTGCGTCCGTCCTGTAAAAAGGCTTTGTTCGCTTCGTCGTAGATTTGCTTTTTCGCGTCGTCTAACTTTTCGTATTCCTCCTCCGAAATATCAAAAGAAAGTTCGTATTTATCAAATTCAAATTGCGTTTCGATATCCGAACGCACGTCTTTTATGACGGCGACTTTGGAATCGTAATCGAGCATATAGGAAACGCCGATGGCGACACCCAGCATTAGACAAAAGGTAAGAACCGCGTCAAACAACCAGGCGGAGATTCTTTTCCATAAATTTGCTTTTTGAAGGGTAATCGTCATATCGCTAACTTCCTTATGCGGTGGCGGAAAGGGATTTTCTGCCAAAAACGCTTTGAAATTTGAAGAATATATAATATTGTAAGGGAAAGGCGTCTGTGGACAATGTGCCAAGCCGTGCGACCCCAATATTTCAAATATAGCTTACCACATTTTTCGACAAAAAGCAATCTTTTTTTTAAGAAAATTAGAAAAAGTCGAAAATTTTACAATTCAATCTTGACAATCGTCGAAAAAGCAGGTATAATAGGGGCGTAGATTTGTGGGAATTATGTGCTTCCCGATTGAAAAATATAAGTTTTAGGAGAAAAAGACATTATGGCAGACGTAAAACACATTTTATCGAAGTGCGATCACACCCTGCTTTTGCAGACGGCGACGTGGGCGGATATCCGTAAGATTTGCGACGAGGGCATGCAATACGGCACGGCTTCCGTTTGTATCCCCCCTGCATACGTAAAGCAGGCGAAGGAATACGTTGGCGACAAGCTGACCATTTGCACCGTCATCGGTTTCCCCAACGGGTACAACACCACCGCGGTGAAGGTATTTGAAACGGAACAGGCGATTTTAGAAGGCGCAGACGAAATCGATATGGTCATCAATATCGGCTGGTTGAAGGACGGACGTGATACCCAGGTATGCGATGAAATCCGTGCCATCAAAAAAGCCTGCGGCGAAAAGATTTTGAAAGTCATCATTGAAACCTGCCTTTTGACGGAGGACGAAAAGGTGCGTATGTGCCACATCGTCACCGAAGCGGGGGCAGACTTCATCAAGACGTCCACGGGCTTTTCTAAGGCGGGCGCAACGTTTGAAGACGTGCAGCTTATGCGCGCCAACGTCGGTGCGGAAGTCCGCGTAAAGGCGGCGGGCGGCATTTCCGGTTTGGAAGACGCGCAACGCTTTTTGGATGACGGCGCAGACCGTTTGGGCACGAGCCGCGTGGTAAAAGCCGTACAGGGCTTGCAAGGGAGCGGTTATTAAGCAAAAAACAGGGGCATGACACCCCCTTGGGACGGGCGTTCCGTTTCGGATAGCACGCAGGATTTGCGTTCGGCTGAAAAGACGGCGCGCCCTTCCGCAATACGATACAAAAAAATAAAAAGACAAGACAAGGAGAAAATTACGATTATGGCAATTCCTACCCCTCACATCTCGGCGAAATACGGCGATTTTGCGGAAACCGTGCTGATGCCCGGCGACCCTCTCCGTTCGGAATTTATTGCAAAGAACTTTTTAGAAAACGCAGTGTTGGTCAACGACGTGCGCGGCGTACATGGTTACACGGGCTATTATAAGGGCAAGCGTGTGTCTGTTATGGCATCGGGCATGGGGCAACCTGCAATCGGTATCTATTCGTACGAGCTGTACCACTTCTACGGCGTAAAGACGATTATCCGAATCGGTTCTTGCGGCAGTTTCTCGCCCGAACTCCACGCACGCGACATCGTGGTGGCGATGGGCGCTTGCACCAACGGCAACTATGCGATGCAATATAACCTGCCCGGCACCTTTTGCCCCATTGCCGACTTCGATTTGGTTCGCCGCGCGGCGGAAGAATGCGAAAAGTTGGGCGTGAACTATCGCGTGGGCAACATTCTGTCTTCGGATATGTTCTATGACGATGCAAACTCTGGCATGGATTGGGCGAAGATGGGGGTACTCGGCGTGGAAATGGAATCCGCGGCGTTGTACTGCAATGCGGCGCGTGCAGGCAAAAAGGCACTCTGCATTTGCACCGTAAGCGATTCGTTTGTATATCCCGAGGAGAACACGACGGCGGAAGAACGGCAAAATTCCTTTACGAAAATGATGGAAATTGCCTTGAACTTGGCATAAAAAACGAGGGGACGTATGGCAAAAAGAGCGTTTTTAATCGTTTTAGATAGCGTGGGTATCGGTGGTATGCCCGACGAGGCGGAATGGGGGGACGAGGGCAGCAACACTCTTGCCTCTATCCGTAAACACCCCGATTTTCATTGCCCCAACTTGGAAACATTGGGGTTGTTCAACATTGACGGCGTGGGCGGAAAAGTGGATTCGCCGCGTACCTGCTATGCCCGTATGATGGAAGCATCGAAGGGCAAGGACACCACGATCGGGCATTGGGAGATTGCCGGCGTGTATTCGCCCAAACCCCTGCCGACCTATCCAGACGGATTTCCGCAAGAGGTGATTTCTGCTTTTGAAAAAGCGACGGGCAGAGGCACACTTTGCAACAAACCGTATTCGGGTACGGACGTCATTCGCGATTTCGGCGAAGAACATATCAAGACGGGTAAGCTGATTGTGTATACCTCGGCGGACAGCGTGTTTCAAGTTGCCGCACACGAGGATGTGGTGCCCGTGGAAACGCTGTACGAATATTGCAAAATTGCACGAGAATTGCTTTCGGGCGAGCATGGCGTAGGGCGGATTATCGCGCGCCCGTTCAACGGGGAATATCCCTTCCAACGCACGCCGCGCAGACACGATTATTCGTTGACGCCGCCGGCTTTGACCATGCCCGTCGTGATGCAAAATGCAGGCTTGGACGTGATTTCCGTGGGTAAAATTTACGATATTTTTGCAGGGCAGGGCTTTACAGAAAGCCACCCGACGGTGAACAACGAGGACGGCATGGACAAGACGTTGGCTTTGGCGGAACGGGATTTTAACGGTCTGTGCTTTGTCAACCTTGTCGACTTCGATATGGTGTACGGACACCGCAACAATGTGGAAGGGTATGCGCGCGCCATGACGGCGTTTGACAAGCGGCTTGGCGAATTGTTGCCCCTTTTGAGAGAGGACGATTTGTTGATTATCACCGCCGACCACGGTTGCGACCCTGCGACCCCTTCGACCGACCACTCCCGTGAGTGCACGCCTATGCTTGCCTTGGGCAAGAAGTTGAAAGAGGGTGTCAACCTCGGCGTGCGCAACACGTTTGCGGACATCGGCGCGACGGTGTTGGATTGGTTCGATTTGCCGACGGACGGCATTTTTGGTGGCAGCTTTTTAGGAGAAATTAAAAATGCTTGATAAGGAGCTTTTGCAAGAGGCAATCGAGGCACGGAAATTTTCCTATTCTCCCTATTCGGGATTCCGCGTAGGGGCGGCTTTGCTTGGGAAATCGGGCAAGGTATACAGGGGGTGCAACGTGGAAAACGCAGGCTACACCCCCACCAACTGCGCCGAACGCACCGCCGTGTTTAAGGCGGTGAGCGAGGGCGAACGGGAATTTTCTGCCATTGCCATTGTAGGCGGAAAGGAGGAGTTGGCGGAAATCTGCGCGCCCTGCGGCGTATGTCGGCAGGTGTTGGCGGAGTTCTGCGACGGCGACTTCCGTATTATTTTAGGCACGCCCGAAAAAATAACGGTGTGTACCTTGGCGGAGTTGTTGCCACTCTCTTTCGGAAAAAACGATTTGGAGTGATTCGGATATGAGAATGTATGACATTATACAAAAGAAACGGGACGGCGGAACGCTGACGGAGGCGGAAATTCGGTGGTTCATCGAAAAGTACGTGCAAGGGGAAATTCCCGATTATCAGGTTGCGGCGTTGTTGATGGCGATTTATTTCCGCGGTATGGACGTGGAAGAAACGGCGGCGTTGACGTTCGCCGTGCGCGATTCGGGCGAGACGCTCGATTTTTCGGATATACACGGGTTGCGCGTGGACAAACATTCCACGGGCGGCGTGGGGGATAAGACCAGCCTTGTGGTGACGCCGATTGTGGCGAGCTTGGGTGTGAAAGTGGCAAAGATGAGCGGCAGAGGCTTGGGGCATACGGGAGGCACGATCGATAAGTTGGAAGCGATCCCCGGGTTCCGTACCGATTTGCCGATTGACGAGTTCAAAGCCATTGTCAACCGCGTGGGCATTGCCATTGTGGGGCAGAACGCAGAACTTGCGCCTGCCGACAAGCTGTTGTACGCCCTCCGCGACGTGACGGCGACGGTGGATAGTTTGCCGTTGATTGTTTCCAGTATTATGGGCAAAAAGTTGGCGGCGGACGACGACTGCATTGTTTTGGACGTGAAAACGGGCAGCGGTTCGTTTATGAAAACGGCGGAGAGAAGCCGCGAACTTGCCGAACGTATGGTGGAAATCGGCAAAAGGGCGGGCAAGAGAATGCGCGCATTGATTACGGATATGGATATTCCTTTGGGGTTTGCCATCGGGAACTCGTTAGAGGTCGTGGAAGCGGTGGAAACGTTGAAAGGCAACGGACCTGCCGATTTGACGGAGCTGTGCATTGCCCTTTCCGCACATATTTTGACGTTGGCGGAAAAGGGGGATTATGCGACGTGCGAAGCGCTTGCAAAACAGGCGATTGCGGACGGCTCGGCATTGAACACCTTTGCGGCGATGGTCGAAGCGCAAGGCGGCGACAAGACGTGGATTTTGCAACCCGAAAAGTTCCCGAAGGCGGCGTATTCGTATGCCGTGAAGGCGGAACGGAGCGGCTATATCACGCACGTGGACACTGAAAGTTACGGCGTGGCGAGCTTGCTGCTCGGTGCCGGGCGGAACACGAAAGAGGATGTCATCGACCCGACGGCGGGCATTTATCTGCGTGCCAAGACGGGTGATTACGTGGAAAAGGGACAAGAGATTGCAACCTTGTATTCGGGCAAGCAGAGCGGCTTTGCCGCGGCGGCTGAACGGTTGACGGCGGCAACGGAAATTTGCGACGACGCGCCGATTAAACAGCCTTTGATTTTGGACGTTGTGGAATAAGGTGCGGTCATGGCGAAGTTGTATTTTAAGTACGGCGCGATGGGCTCGTCGAAAACGGCGAATGCGCTGATTACCAAGTTCAATTATGAAGAACGGGGCATGAAAGTGTGGCTGATTAAACCTGCCGTGGACACCCGTGACGGCGAAACGGTGGTGCGTTCCCGTATCGGGCTTTCGGCAACGGCGACGGTGATTCAGACGGATACCGATTTATACGATGCGTATTTGGGGCGCAGGGATTGCGACGTGATTATCGCGGACGAGTGTCAATTTTTCACCCCCGAACAGATTGACGGGTTGCGGAGGATCGTGGACGAGTTGGACGTGCCCGTGCTGTGCTATGGGTTGCGTACGGACTTTTTGACCAAGATGTTCCCCGGGAGTTTGCGCTTGTTCGAGGTGGCGGATTCCGTGACCGAAATTAAGACCATTTGCGCGTGCGGTAAAAAGGCGATTGTCAATGCGCGTATCGACGGCGAAGGGCACGTGGTGACGGAGGGCGGTCAAATTTTGATTGGCGGCAACGATTCGTACGTGGCGATGTGCCATGCGTGCTGGAAAAACTCGATTGCAAAACGTAAGAATTGAAAGATTTTCGGGGTTTTGACGACCCTGTAAAAGGAAATTGTGAATACAGAGTAGCCGCCGCGGCAGGTATGTCGCGGTGGCTGTTTTTCTGTTCAACGCGTACATGGTATGGTGGCTTTGGAGTGGTTGATTTTTGGCGAACGCGTACATGGTGGCTTGCTTTTTATTTGTTTTCCGTTTCAACGCGTACATGGTATGGGGTATTTTGTATTTTTTACCATATTGCGTTGGAAAAGCCGATAAGTTGCGCATACTGTGGGCGGAGGACGGTATGGACGAAAAAGCGCAGACGAAAACGGGGTTTTTGAAAGGGGCGGCGTGGATTGCCTTGGGCGGTTTGGTTGCCAAAGCGTTGGGTGCGGCATATAAAATTCCGCTGACCAACTTGCTCGGCGGCGAGGGGTTGGGGGTGTATCAGTTGATTTACTCCGTTTACTGCTTGTTTTTGACGGTGGCGGCGACGGGGATTCCTTCTTCCGTGGCAAAGCTGACGGCGGAGGAGCTGGGCAAGGGCAATTCACCAAAGCCGCTTTTGTGTTGCGCGTTGAAGCTGTTTGCGGCGGTAGGTGGCGTGGCTTCCGTGCTGATGGCGGCAACATCGGCTTGGACGGCGAAATGGCAAGGCGCGGCTTGTGCAACCTGCGTGCATGGGTATATCGTGCTGTCTCCTGCCGTGTTTTTGGTGGCGGTGTTGTCGGTGTTCCGCGGATATTTTCAGGGACAAAACGATATGTTGCCCACCGCCCTTTCGGAAATGACGGAACAAGCCGTCAAGGTGGGGTTGGGACTTGCGCTTGCCTTTCTGTTCCGTGGGGAACTGCAAAAAACGGTGTTTTGCCTGCTTTGCGCCGTGACGTTGTCCGAGGGGGTGGCTTTGCTGTTTTTATGGGGCTTATATCGGCGGAAAAATCGGGGTACAAATGTGGCAAATTTACAAAACGGGCATACCAGGTATGCGATGAGACGAATTTTGAAGCTGAGCGTGCCTGTGACGTTCAGCGGTATTCTGTTGCCGATATCCGCCCTTTTGGACAGCGTGCTTGTGCCGAGGTTGCTTTCGGTTTATGCCGAAAACGCGGTGTGCTTGTACGGGTTGTTTGCAGGGGGCGCGATGACGATCATCAACCTGCCCGTGTCCGTGTGTTACGGGATTACTGCGGCGAGTATTCCTGCCGTAGCGGCGGCAAAGGGGACGGAAAAAGGGGGACGGGTGGCGTTTTCTCTGTTCGTGACCGTGGCGGCGGCTTTGCCGTGCGCGGTGGGGATTTATGCGTTCGGCGGCGACATGGCGGAGCGGATATTCCGTGGTTTGGCGGCGGAGGAACGGGGGATTCTTGCTGCTTTGACCAAGGTTTCGGCGGCAAGCGTGCTGTTTTTGGCTTGCGCGCAGACCCTTTCTGCCTGCCTGACGGCGCAGGGGAAACCGCAATATGCCGCCCTTTCGTGGCTGGTTGCCATGGCGGCGAAGACTTGCGCTTATCTGTGGTGGCTGAAAAAGCCGTCCGTGTCGATTTTTGGGTTAGCTTACGCGACAAATATGGCGTATTTGCTTGCCTTTTTATGCGTTTTGGTGTATAATTTGTGTATAAGAAAAAATGTGAAAAAACAAAGAGGTAAACGAAGTTGATTACGGTAATCGGTTTGGGCGTAGAAGAAGGCGATTTGACGAAGCGTGGTGAGGAAACGTTGCTTGCGGCGGCGAAGTCGGGGCGGAAAATCGTGGTGCGGACGGCGCGCACCAAGTCGTATAACACGGTGCTGAAATTGGGGGTGCCGCACATCTGTTTGGATAGCGTGTACGAGAACAGCCGAAATTTTGCGACCCTTGCCAAGAATTTGGCGAAGGCAGTGACCGAGCAGGGCGACGACGCCGTGTATTTGGTGGACGGGGCATCGACCGAGGACAATTCCGTAAAAGCATTGTTGAAACGGACGCGCGGCAAGCTGGAAATTATCGACGGCGTTTCTAAAATTACCGCTTTGGCGCGCGCGGCGGAGTTTGCAGGTTGTTCGTACACCGCCCTTTCCGCTTACGAAGTGGAAGAACGGGCGAAGGAGGGGGTGACTCTGCCCCTGATCGTATACGATTTGGACGACGTCGGCTTGGCGAGTGACGTGAAGCTGATTTTGGGGGATTTGCTCGGCGAGGAGGTCTCGGTGCGATATATCCGTGACGGAAAGGCAAAAAAAATGCCGCTCTATGAGTTGGACAGACAGAAGACATACGATTACACATCCGCTGTGGCGGTGGAACGGGTGGATTTGTTGCAGAAAAATAGATTCACGACCGAGGACTTGAAGGCGATTGTGGAAAAGTTGCGCGCGCCCGACGGGTGTCCTTGGGACAAGGTGCAAACGCCGTCTTCCATTAAGATGTCGGCGGTGGAGGAGGCGTACGAGCTGGTGGACGCCAT
>CAYRAY010000007.1:0-8762 GCA_964422405.1 uncultured Clostridia bacterium
ACCTTGGCGGTGTATTCGGTTTTCAAATCGTCGATAGCCTTTTTGTTGTCGGTGTCGGCTTTTTCAAGCTCGGCAACCTTGCTTTCGTATTCCGATTGCAAAGCCGAAATGCTCTGTCGATTCGCGGTGATTTGCGCCAAAAGTTCGTCGTCTTTCGTCTTGTATTCCTTGGTCAGTGCGGCGATTTTGTCGTCGAGTTCGCTCTTGTTGCCGTCGATCTTGGCTTGCAGCTGCGCGATGAGTGCGTCCGTTTCCGTGGTGGTGTAGCTCTGGTCGCACGCTGTAAAAGCGAGGGTTGCCGTCATGCCCATGGCTGCCGTGAGCAGAATCGGCAAAAGTTTCTTTGTTTTTTTCATGGCTGTGTCCTCCTTTGTTGCCTTCTGTAAAATGAAAAAAGTGCCGCCAGCAAAGCAGACAGCACCGATAAAAGTGTGTTTCCGCTTTGCCGCGACGCAATTCATCATGTATCTCTTGAAAAAGATTGTATGTAATGCGAAAAGGTACACTTCTACCCAGAAGTATATCTTTTCAAGAAATATGGAATTACGTCGCATATTCATTTTAGCACTTTTTTCCGCGTTCGTCAAGATTTATAGAATTTATAGAAAATTATAAAAAACTCGTGAATGGCTTGACGGAAACGGGGCGTTTGTGTTACAATAGGGGTATCCGTTTGGCAAAGCTGTGCCAAGCGGAACGGCGCAAGAGCAGGTTTTGCGGTGGAAGTCGGTGCGGCGCGCAGTGTAAAATGTGCAGCGGTCGGGCGGTTCTGTTGCCTATAAAATGCAACGAAAAACGCTAAAAAAGGGGGGGTAAATCGTGCAAGGACGGGAAAGACGACAAAGGATTAAGGATGGCGTGCAACTTGCCGTTATCGTCGTTTTGTGCCTGTTTGCGACGGTGGCGGATTTTTTACCGATCCGTTACGTGAAAGACGGGTTGCGCAATGCGTGGATTTCAAAAATCGTCGGGCAGACGGTCGGCGGCGTTGCGGTGGTGCTGATTATGTTGCGGTTGCGCATACGGCTGTTTTCTCGCCCAAAGAATCTTTTGTACCTGCTGCCGTGTTTGCTTGTTGCCGTGGATAATTTTCAGTTTTTTGCCTTTTTCAGCGGAAAAATGGAGCTGGTGCGCACGCAGGCAATCGATTTTATTTTGTTTGGATTGTACACGTTCAGCGTGGGATTTTTTGAGGAATGTATTTTCCGCGGCGTGCTGTTCAGCGTGCTTGCGGGGGTATTTGCCAAGACCAAAAAGGGGTTTTTAGGCGTGTACGTGGGTTCGTCGGTCATTTTCGGGTTGGCGCACCTGTTTAACGGGTTTTCCGCCGCAACGTTGTTGCAGGTCGGGTATACCGTTTTGACGGGCGGTCTATTTGCCTTTTGCCTGATTAAGACACGGAACATTCTGTGTTGCGCCTGTACGCACGGGCTGTATAATTTTTGTGGTTTGCTGTTCGGGGCGGAAAGCGGCTTGGGACTTGGCACGGGCGTGGTGCTCGATCTTGGCACGGTGCTTACGATGTTGGTGGTCAGCCTTTTGGTTGGGGCGTTTGTTATTTGGAAAACGCTGACTTACCCCGATGAGGAGCGGATTGCGCTGTATCGGGATTTGGGCGTTTTGCGCTAAAAAATAAATAAGGTATAGACGGAAAAGCCGCCCCCGAACCTTTGGGTTCGGGGGCGGCTTATAATTTTGCCGAGCGGCTTTTATGAAAACCGCTCGGCATACCTTCCGTTTCGATATTTTGTTGACAAAGACGGGTTATTTAATGTTGATCCACATACGGTTGATGCGGTCGTTGTCCGCCTTTTTATAGTAGTCCATGACCACCAAACGATCGATGACGTCCGACTGCGGATATTGTGCACAGAGTTGGCGGCGCGTTTGCGATTCGTCCACCGTCAAAACGTGGTTTTCGCCAAAGAAATAGGACAAATCGTATTGCACGGTGTTTTCTGCGCTTTCGCTTGCGTATTGCATGGCGATATAGTCAAAAATTTCGTCCGTGCTCAAACAGCTGGTGTAGCCGACGTAGTACATATTCCGCACCACGTTTTGGGGCAGAGAGAGGAAGTTGATGAATGCCGTTGCCAAAGGCTCGTTGCCGCCTTTCATCATCACCCAACCGTCGAACCAGATGTTGGAAACGGAGTCGGGAATGACGTATTCCAGCTCGATGTCGTACGACTCCGCTTCGTTAATCATGAACACGGCGTCGCCGCTCCATTGATAGGACGCGTCCAAAAGCCCCGTTACAACGTCCATTTTGCCTTCGTCCGTTTCTAAGCCATACACGTTTTTGCGCATTTTTTGCAACAGCGTTTTCACTTTGTCCGTCGTGGCTTTCTCCGTGTCGTTCATACGCTCGGAAAGCAGGTCGCGATACGCTGTGCGCTTGGCTTGATACTCGGCTTCGGAAAGTTGACCTTGCTCGTATTTCGCCTTTTCCGCCTCGAATGCGGTGCGCGCGGCAAGGAGTTCTTCTTCGTACAGCATGCCCAGACCCATAAAGTAGGAATCGCGCACGTTGTCTTTGGCGGTGATTTTGTTCTTGGTTTCGGGTGCGTACAGGGAGTTCCAGCTCCGCATAATCGAACGCGCCTCGTCACGGCTTTCGCCAATGGCGTCGGGGTTGAAAATAAAGCCCGTCGTGCCCCACATATAGCCCGCGATGTATTCTTCTAAGCCGCAACTCTTGAAAATTTCCGAGGTGTAAGCGGACGCGTTACGCACATAGTGGTTCTTTTCTGCCGCAGTATCGAAAAAGGCAGAGGAGTAGGGCGCAAGGTAGTTTTCTTCCTTCAGCTTCATTGCCATGTATTCGGAGGGGCAAAGCAAGTCGTAACGGTCGCCCATTTTGATTTTGTTATACATGGTTTCGTTGTCTTGCATCGGCACGTATTCCACTTCCAAATTCGGCTGATAGCCTTCGGTGCCTGCGTACGTTTTGTGATACCAATCGACAAATTCTTCGTCGAGGGACTTCGTCTTTTCGGAAAGGGTGATGCCGAACGTGGTTTTGTACCAGCTTTTAAAGGCTTCCAAGTCGGGGTTGTCGGGGGCGTAGGCGTAAAAATCGCCGCCCATATCGATGTATTCTTCCCAGCTTGCAATCCGTAACAGATTCGCCTTGCCCGTTGCACTGCCTTCGCCGCAAGCGGAAAGGGGGATCGCGCTGACCGCCAAGCCGAGCGCGAGCAAATTACAAAGATGTTTTTTCATTTTTTCTTGCTCCTTGCCTTGCGGTTTGCCATGATGTTTGCCGTGACGACAACCAGCACGATGATGAAGAAGATGATGCCCGTAAACGCCCAGTACGCCGCCTTGATGGTGGGGCCGACTTGGTTGTTATGGCTCAAACCGTAAATGTGCGTGCTGATGGTGGTAAAGGAATCGGGTTTGGTATACGCCGCAATCACGTAATCGTCCATCGACAGCGTGACCGACAGCAAAAATCCCGAAATTATGCCGGGCATAATCTGCGGAATGACGACGGAGAACAGGGCGCGCGTAGGGCTTGCGCCAAGGTCCAAAGCCGCCTCGTATAAGTTGTTGTCCATTTGTTTGAGCTTCGGCAACACCGAAAGCACGACAAAGGGAGTACAGAGAATCATCTGCCCCAAAACCAAGGGGATATACGTCGATTTGTCGATATGGAAAAAGGAAATGAACAGCGCAAACGAGATTGCCGTAACCACTTCTGCGTTGATGACGGGGATTTGGTTGATGGCGGAAAGCAAGGAGTGCACCTTCTTTTTGGAATAGAAAATGCCGATGGACCCGATTGTGCCGAGAACGGTAGAAAGCAGGGCAACGACAAGGGCAAGCAAAATGGTTTGCAACACCACTTGCAACGGCTCGTTGTTCAGATTGAAAAAGTATTTATAGTGGGTTAAGCTGAATTGAAAGTCCTTCAAATTCCCTTGTACGGTGTCACTTTTTCCAAAGCTGAACACGGTCAAAAGAATGATGGGGAGGTAGATAAACAGCAGAATCAGGGCGATAAACGTCCATTTTAACACCGATTTAAGCTTTACCATAAAGAAGTACCTCTTACGTTGGTTTGTTCGTCCGCTTCAAAGCCGCCTGTCAGCCACGTGATGACGAACATAAAGGTCAAAAGCAACAGCGACAAAAACGCACCGTCGTGCCAAAGGTCGCCCGTGAAATAATCGTCAATCAGTTTGCCGAGAATTTTGATGTTTTTGTTGGTAAGGTAGTTAGAAACGACGTAGTTGGTCATCGAGGGCAAAAATACCATGGAAATGCCGCTCATAATGCCTGCCTTAGAAAGGGGCAAGGTGACGTGGACAAAGGCGTGCGCGCCCGAAGAACCCAAATCTTTTGCCGCCTCGATATAGCTTTTGTCGATTTTGATAAGCGTGGTGTAAATCGGCAAAATCATAAAGGGCAAAAAGTCGTAAACCATACCCAAAATGGTGTTAAAAATGTTCCATTCGGGTTTGTTGTACGTGCCGATTAAAATCAGCATTTCGCGCAAGGCGTTGATGCGGAGTACAAAGTTGACCCACATCGGCACGATGAACAGCAACAGGATAATCGATTTGTTTTTCAGGTTGCTGCGCGCGATGATGTACGCTACGGGATAGGCAATGACAAGGCAAATGGCACTGCTGGCAAAGGAAATGAACAGGCTGACGCCGATCGTTTTCAGTTTGCTTAAAAAATCTTCGGTGAAAAAGATTTTGGCGTAGGACAGGTCAAACTTGCCGTTGTCGTTGAAAAAGGCGTAATAGAGAATGATAAGCAAGGGCAGCACCACAAACAACGCCAAAAAGATGCCGTAGGGAATGGCAAGCAGCTTGCGCGAAAAGTGCAGCTTGGGTTTGGATTTGGCGGTCGTCATTTTTTACCCTCCGCAACTTTCAAGGAAAGACGGATCTTCTCCTTGGGAATAATCAGGCTGACAAGGTCGTTTTCGTTCCACAAATCCTCGCAGGCGAGTACGTAATCTTCTTCGTTTTCGGTACGGACGATATAGCGGTAGTATTCGCTTTTGTAAATCAAGGAAATGATATGCCCTTGCGCGCCGCCTTCTTCTAAATTGTCGCTCATCGTAATGTCGTGCAAGCCGACTTCTACGTTCACTTCCGTGCCCGTCAAATCCAGCTTTTCGCCCTTGGCGGTGACAAGGTAACCTTCCTCGTCTACATGGCTGTTGGGGTAGAGTTGGGTGACGTCGCACTCAAATTCGCCGTCGCCGAATTCCACGGTGTTGTGCTTGGTGATAACGCCGTTGAACTTGTTGACGCGGAAAATCTTTTTCATGACGTGAATGCCGTCGGGGTTGATGACCAAGCCGACGTTTTCGCCTACTTGGGGTGCGGAAGTGCTTTGAATTTCAATTTCGTATCTGCCGCATTGCACCAAAATTTGGTAGTGAATGCCTTTGAAAATGACGGAAGTCACTTTGCCTTTCAGCATACCCTCGGCAGGGGATTTGATTTGGATATCCTCGGGACGAACGACGATGTCCACGGGTTCGTTCGCCTCAAAGCCGCCGTCCAAACAAGCGAAGGGCTTGTTGCAGAAACGCACGTTTCCGTCCGAAACCATAACCCCCGTAAAGATGTTGCTTTCGCCGATGAAGTCGGCAACGAAGGTGTTTTTCGGTTCGTTATAAATCATTTCGGGCGTGCCGATTTGTTGCAATTTGCCGTCTGCCATAACGATGATCGTGTCGGACATGGTCAAGGCTTCTTCTTGGTCGTGGGTGACGAAGATGAAGGTGATGCCCAAGCGTTTGTGCATGGCTTTCAATTCCAACTGCATTTCTTTGCGCATCTTAAAGTCCAACGCGCCGAGCGGCTCGTCCAACAACAAAATTTCTGGTTCGTTGACGATGGCGCGCGCAATGGCGATACGTTGTTGCTGACCGCCCGAAAGGGTGGATACGCTACGCTTTTCAAAGCCGGCAAGGTCGACAAGCTCCAAAGCCTTGCTGACCTTTTCCGCAATCACGTCTTTGGGGAGTTTGGTATATTTCACCTTTTCGTTGCCCTTGCGGTCGACTACGATGGTGGGGATACGCTTCAATTTCAAGCCGTAAGCAACGTTTTCAAACACATTGAGGTGGGGGAAAAGGGCGTATTTTTGGAATACGGTGTTGACGGGGCGTTTGTCGGGGGGCAGATTGCTGATGTCCTGTCCGTTTAACAGAATTTTGCCGCTCGTGGGCAATTCAAAGCCTGCAATCATACGCAGGGTCGTCGTTTTGCCGCAACCGGACGGGCCGAGGAAGGTGACAAACTCGCCTTTTCTTACATAAAAGCTGATGTCGTCTACAACAGAAACGCCGTCAAATTCTTTGCGGACGTTGACGAGTTCGATAATGTGGTTGGATTTTTTTTCGTTTTTTTGTTCCATAAGTGCATCTCCCGTATAATGGCGATTATACAATATTATAAAGAGTAGGTAAAAATCAAATTAGAAGTTGGGCGGCGTGGAAATCCACAAAAAGCGCGCCCTGCCCGTGCCTTTGTTCACGACGTAGTGCGGCTTGTTGGCGGCGTAATAAAACGCCTCGCCGCGTTTGCAAACGTAATGCTTGTTGCCCAGCACCACGGCGATTTTGCCTTCTAATACGTAGCCGAATTCCTCGCCCTCGTGGGGGATATCTTCGGCGGTGGACGTACCCGCTTGCAGCTCTACCGAAACGGGCTCCATCATATTTTTTTGCGCATTGGGGATCAGCCAGTGCAAAAGCACCCCGTCCGAATCCTTTTCGATGAACTCGTTTTTAGAAAAGACTACTTTTTCTTCCGACTCCTCGCGGAAGAACTCTGAAAGGTTGCTGCCCAAGGCGGATAGAATGTCCGTGAGGGTGGCGATAGAGGGGCTGTTCAAATCGTTTTCCAGTTGCGAAATGTACCCTTTCGTCAGCTCGCACCGATCGGCTAATTCTTCTTGCGTTAAGCCTTTTTGGTTGCGCATTCGCCTGATTTTTTTTCCCAATTCCATACGTATACCTCCGTCACGCTGTTTTTTGGAAGAAAGTTTAGTAAAAGTAAACTTTTGGCTTTGTATCGCAAATCTTGAAAGGGGTTTGACGAAAATAAACTAAAAGTTTAGCAAAAATAAACTCACAACTGTTATTATAGAAAAAAACGCGCGCAATGTCAAACGTTTGAAAGGGGAAATTGCAAGATATTTTCATAATATTTTCTCGTGGCGGTCACAGAGGTAAAAACGGGGGGAAACTATGCTTAAAAACACAGAAAAAACCAAACGAAAACGGCGCGCAAAACCGCGCGCCAAAGGGGCAAAAAAATATAAAAGCAAACACGAAAAAAGGGGTCTACCATGCGGCAGACCCTCATACTTATAATTAAAATAAGTATTTTAGAGCGATTAGTTCAAAGCAGCCAATTTCTTAGCCAACTTTGCCTTTCTGTTGTTCGCGTTGTTCTTGTGGATGACGCCCTTGGTCACCGCCGCGTCGATAGCGGATACGGTTTCGGGGTAAAGCTTGGTAGCAGCTTCCTTGTCACCGGATTCCACAGCGGTAAGGAACTTCTTTACCTGCGTCTTAAGCGCGGACTTGATCGCTTTGTTTTGCATGGTTTTCTTTTCGATAACCAAAACTCTTTTTTTCGCGGATTTAATATTAGGCATAATGTTCTCCTTGTTTTTTCCAATATTACTTAATCATTTATTGCAAGGACTATTTTAACATAATTTTTTTTGAATGTAAACTGTTTTTCAGTGGAAAAACGCGAAAATCAACAAAAATTTTCAAAAAATCTTCGTTTTAGGAGGAAACGTGCGTATTCCGAAAGGGGGCGTGGGCGTTTTTGACAGCGGAATCGGCGGACTTACCGTGCTTGCCGCTTGCCAAAAACGCTTACCCGACACTTTGTTTTATTACTATGGCGACAACGCTCGCGCGCCGTACGGCAACTTGCCCGAGGCAAAAATCCGCCGCTACGTGCGGCAAGCCTTCCGCGTGTTTGTCAAACTCCGCGTCCGCGCCGTGGTCATCGCTTGCAATACAGTCACGGCGGTCTGCGTGGAAGAACTCCGCAAAAAATACCCCTTCCCGATTATCGGGGCAGAGCCTGCCGTTTTTCCTGCCGCAAAGCTAGGCGGCGAGTGTTATATATTGTCCACGCGCGCGACGCACGAAAGTGCACGGTTTCGCGACCTTTGTCAACGCGCTGCTTTGCGTTATCCGCAAGCGAAATTGCGCCCCATCGCCTGCGACGGCTTGGCAGGGGAAATCGAGCGCAGATTGACGAGCAGTTTGTTGGACGGGAAGGGGGCGGACGGCTTGGTTGATTTGACGGACGGGGAAGCGCCGTGTTTGGACGTGCGCGCATGGTTGCAAAAGGGAAAGCCGAACGTCGTGGTACTGGGGTGTACCCATTATATCTATATCCGCAAGCAGGCGGAGTCGTTTTACGGCTGTCCCGTGTTGGACGGCAACGAGGGGATTGCCGCTCGTCTGCAATCGGTGTGTGCGGCGCAATCCGTAACGGATACCATGCCGACCGAGGGGGACAGGGCGAAAAAAATCGGGCTCGGTGGAAAACTTTTGCGCCGCTTTCAAAAAATTCGGAAATTTTTTAGGGACGGGCGACCACCGCGCAGGGACGGGCGACCCCGACCGACCACCGCTCCGTTTTTGGCGGACAAAAAGAGGGGAAAAACCCAAAATTACTTTACAAAAATCGGTAAAAAACGACAAAAGCGCAAAAATCCGCCCGTTTTTGGAAAAATTTACTTCCTCGGAAACGGAT
>CAYRAY010000007.1:8772-31952 GCA_964422405.1 uncultured Clostridia bacterium
TCAGGAAATAAAAGGGTTTACGAACAAATGTTCGTTTCCAAAAGATGAGGCGATTGTGGACATCTTGTGGTTAAAAAAACCAAAAAAAATTAAAATTTTAGAAAAAAATTGCCTCAAAACCGTTGACAATGGTTAAAAGTGGTTGTATAATATAGTCAAGTATAATTTTAAACTTGCCGTACTAGAACTTATCCACAGTGGATGGGCTAAAAAACAGAAGGAGGATACGAAGGTGTTTAAAGGTATGTTCGAACATCAATTAGACGATAAAAATCGTATTCGTATTCCCTCGAAGTTTAAGAAGGAGTTGGTAGGGGAAAACGGCGAACGCTCGTACAGCTTTTTCCGCGGTATGCACAACTGCATCTGCGTGATGGCGGACGAGGAGTTGGACGACGTGATTGCTTCCCTTTCAGAGGAGGGGATTTCGGAAGCCAACCAAGCCTCGGCAATGTTTTTCAGCAGTATCTTTTCTGCCGAAGAAGATTCGCAAGGGCGCGTGGTGTTGCCGACCATGCTGAAAAAGTTAGCGGGAATCCAAAAGGACGTTATCACCATCGGCCGCGGCAAGCGGTTAGAGATTTGGGCGGCGGAAAAGTATTACGATTACGTCAGCGGAATCGATTACGACGCCGAGCTGAAAAAGCTGGGTATATAAACGATGTTGGCATTTTCGCATAAGCCCGTCATGCTGGAAGAGTGCATGGAAGGGCTTGCCTTAAAAGACGGCGGCGTGTATTTCGACGGCACGGTAGGCGGCGGCGGACATTCGTACGAGATTTTGAAGCGTACGGCGCCGAACGGCAGACTGATTGCCACCGATTTAGACGACGAGGCGATTGCGGCGGCTACGGCGCGGTTGGCTCCGTTTGCAGGCAGATTTTCTATATACAAATCCAACTATAAAAACTTTGCTTCCGTGTTTGACGAAGCGAAGATTGACAAAATTGACGGCGCGTTGTTAGACTTTGGCATTTCTTCCCACCAAATCGACGACGAGGACCGCGGATTCAGTTACCGCGCGGTGAACGCGCCCTTGGATATGCGCATGAACACTTCCGCACCCCTAACGGCGGAAATCGTGCTCAATACTTACTCGGAAGAAGATTTATACCGCATTTTGAAGACGTACGGCGAAGAAACGTTTGCAAAACAGATTGCAAGGAACGTGGTCAAAGCCCGCGCGGAAAAGCCCTTGAAAACCTCGGGCGACTTTTCAGAGATTATCCAAAAGAGTATCCCTGCAAAATTCCGTTACGGCGCGCCATGCGAAAGAAAGAGTTTCCAAGCCCTGCGCATAGAAGTGAACGGGGAGTTGGACGGCTTGAAAGATTTGGTGCTTTCCCTGTCCAAACGATTGAAAAAAGGGGGCAGGATCGTAATCCTCACCTTCCACTCGTTAGAAGACAGAATCGTAAAAGAGGCATTCAGGGAATTGGAATCCCCCTGTATCTGCCCCGGGAACTTCCCTGTATGCGTATGCGGAAGAAAGCCCGAAATTAAAACGGTGACTCGCAAACCCGTTACGGCAAGCGAGACTGAATTGAATGACAATTCCAGAAGCAAGTGTGCTAAATTACGTATCGCGGAAAAAATTTAATCCGCCCCCAACAAAAAATATTGAAACTTGCGAAATACGACACGGAGGAGCAAGACTATGGAACTGGTACGCGAGAGAGAGAATGCTCAGCTTACGAACACGGAATTAGAAGCGCAACAACATAACGCGCAGATAAGCGAACGCTATAAAAAATTGCAAGACGCCATGGCAGATCAATTTTCGTCGGAAACGTACGAAGCCCCGCGCGAGGAAGTGCGCGCCTCTGTCGCCACGCTCGAACGGGGGGAAGTGCTGCCTACGTACGAAACGCCCGTGGTAGAACAATCGCCCGAAGTGCGCGATTATGCGCCCGTCGGCGTTGCGGCGTCCGTTTTCACCGCTGAAAAATTTGATACGTTAGAAAGACAGACGGAACAAGCCGCCGCTACGGTGGTGCAACCCGTCGGCGACGTCACGGCAACTGCGCCCACGTACGTTGCGCCCGTCATCGAAGAAAAACCGATGGCGCAGGTCGAAATCGGTACGCAGGCACAATATGCGCTTACCCCCCTTGCCAAAGTGGTCATGGCGGTGTTCTCCGTCGTGGTGGTGGGTATGCTTTGCCTCATCGGCGTCAATTCCAGCATCATCAGCAAGAAAAAGATAAAAATTAAGAATTTGGAAAAGAAGAAAGAGCAGCTCATCGAACAGCACGACGAAATCCAAAAACGGATTGAAGCATCGCAGTCGGAAGAAGCGATTTTGGAATGGGCGCAATCGCAGGGCATGACGGCGAACGGCTAAATTCCGCTTGACAAACCGCAAAAAAAGCGTGGTTTTGCCATGCTTTGGTTTGGCGCGCTCGGCATAGGTGATTTTGTCTTGCAAAACCAACAAGGAGAACAATTTTATCAAAACGCATCGACACGAATTTTCGGTATCGATTTTACGAAAGAGGTTATTTGCCGTGACAATGGCGATAACCTTTCTTTTTTTGGCTTTGTCCGTTCGGTTTTTGTATATCCAAGTCTTTTGGCAGGAGGAACTGAACCTCCGTGCCTTGGACCAGTGGACGAGGGAGATTCCCGTCGTTGCCGAACGGGGCAACATCACCGACCGCAACGGCGTGGTGCTTGCCGACAACCGCGCGGCGTACACCGTTTTTGCGCGCGCCAACGCCGTGGGGGACGTCAACGAGGCGGCGACGCGGCTTGCGCCCGTCCTCGGCATGGATAGGGAAACGCTGATAGAAAAGCTGACCAAGAAAAAAGTTTCCGAAGTCGCGCTTGCCAAAAAGGTCGATAAAAGCGTGGCGGAAGCCCTTGCCCAAGCAGACGTGGACGGGGTATATTACGCGCGCGATAATTTCCGCACCTATCCCAAGGGCGATTCCCTTTGTCAGCTCGTCGGGTTTACTTCGTCGGACAATACGGGGTTGACGGGGCTGGAAAAGTATTACGATAAATACCTCTCGGGTAAGAACGGCAAGGTGTTGTGGCAGACCGACCTCGTTGGCGTGGAAATAGAAAATGCTGTTGCAGCCTATCTGCCTGCGGAACGGGGTTACGACGTGCAACTGACCGTGGACTATGGCATACAGAGCGCGGTAGAATCCGCCCTGCAACGGGTGATGACGGAGAGCAACCCCAAAGCTGCCTCGTGTGTCGTTTTGGACGTGACGAATTTTGAAGTGCTTGCCCTTGCAAACCTGCCTGCGTACGACCTAAACGACGTACCTCGGCAAGATGCCGCTTTGCTCAATTCCCTCACCCGTAACCGTATCGTTTGCGACGTGTACGAACCGGGGTCTACCTTCAAAATTCTGACGGCGGCTATCGACGTGGAGGAGCATCTCCGCGGCAACAAAAATGCCTTTTCTACGGGGTATGTTTTCAACAGTTCCCGTACCCGTCGGGTGGACGGCACTACGGTGAAGTGTTGGAGCAACCATGCCAACGGCAAGCACAGCAACCAGACTTTGGCAGACGCTTTGAACAACAGTTGCAACCCCTGCTTTACCGACATTGCGTTGTCAATCGGTAAGGAAACCTTTTATCAATACCTTTCCGCTTTCGGGTTCGGACAGCGCACTGGGATTGATTTCAGCGGCGAAGCGTACGGTTTGCTCATTCCCGAAGCGGCGGTGCGCGCGTGCGACCTTGCCCGTATCGGGTTCGGGCAAACGATTGCCGTTTCGCCCTTGCAGCTTGCGTGCGCTTGCGCCTCCGTGGTTAACGGCGGATATTATTATACGCCCCGACTGGTCAAACGCATAGCCGCCGAGGACGGGTATATCGTGACGGAAACGGAAAAGAAGCTCCGCGCCCGTACGGTGAGCGAGGAGGCGTCTGCCCTTCTGCGGCGTATGCTCCGCGGCGTGGTAGAGGAAGGGAGCGGCAAAAAGGCGGCAGTGTCGGGGTATGCCGTCGGCGGCAAGACGGGTACGGCGCAAAAGTTTGAAAACGGTCGGATTGCCGTAGGCAAATACGTTTCGTCCTTCGTCGGGTTTTTCCCTGCCGAAAGCCCCAAATACCTCGCCCTTGTCACCGTGGACGAACCGCAGGGCGCGTACTATGGCAGTATCGTCGCCGCGCCCGTGGCAAAATCGGTGTTTGAAAGCATTATCCAACTGAAAAACATACCGCCGACGGAAGAAACGTAACTCCATACGCTTTTTATAAAACGGGTGCATATCGTCGTCGCCCGTTTTTTTGTTTTTGTGCATATACGGGCGGTTTGCGGCATAGGATACGATATCACGGTGTTTAGGACAAGGAGGGCTTATGCGGTTATCGGAATTGTTGCAAGGGGTAGAGGGGCGGCTGATCGGGGCGGCGGATATAGAAATTTCCGCAATATGCGCAGATACGCGCAAGCCCTGCCAAGGCGGTTTGTTCGTCTGTATCCAAGGGGAGCGGACGGACGGGCATACGCTTATCAAAACGGCGGAGCGCAAAGGTGCGGTTGCGTTTGTGACGGAACGGGAAACGGACACGGACAAACCGCAATATATCGTGTCGAATACGCGGCTGGCTTTGGCTCTGCTTGCCGCCGTTTTTTACGGCAACCCTGCCCGAGCCATGACGGTGGTGGGGGTGACGGGTACGAACGGCAAAACCACCACGGCGCACATGTTGGCAAGCATTTGGCAGGCGGCGGATAAAAAGACGGGGATTATCGGCACGCTTGGCGCAAGTTACGGCGGCAAACATACGGACTTCGGCTTGACCACGCCCGACCCGATCGAGCTGCACGCTGTTTTGGCAGATATGAAAAAATCGGGGGTAGAACGGGTGGCGATGGAGGTTTCCGCACACGCTCTGCATTATCAAAAAACGGCAGGGATCGAGTTCGCCGCCTGTATTTTTACCAACCTTTCGCAAGACCATTTGGATTTTTTCGGGGATATGGAAGGCTATGCCGCCGCCAAACGCAAGCTGTTTTTGCCGTCTTGTTGCAAAATTGCCGTGCTCAACGGCGACGAGGCTTTGGGCAGAGAAATCGGCAAGGGACGGACGGAGAACGAAGGCGAAAACACGGAAAACGGTTCGAGCGATACGCTGTATTATGGTTTAGACACCCCTTGCGACGCCTTTGCGGTGACGACGTCGGAGTGCCTGCATTACACCGATTGCACTGTCAATATCAACGACAATTTGTACCCCGTCCGCCTTTCTGCATTCGGCAAGCATAACCTGTACAACGCTTTGGCGGCGGCAACTTGCGCTTATGCGCTGGGCGACGGCGCAGGGATTTCCCTCGGCTTGCGACATAGTTTTGTGCGTGGCAGAATGGAACGGGTGCAGGGCTTGCCCAAGGACGTGTTTGCCTACGTCGATTTTGCGCACACCCCCGACGGTTTGGCACACGCCCTTTCCGCCTTGAAAGGGTTTTGCAAGGGCAAGCTGTTGTGCGTGTTCGGTTGCGGCGGCAATCGAGATGCGGAAAAACGTCCGCTGATGGGGGAAACGGCGGCGAAGTATGCCGATTTCACCGTGATTACCTCGGACAATCCACGGTACGAGGACCCTTTGGATATCATCGGCGACATCGAACGCGGCTTCCGTGCCTGTTCGTGTAACTACGTCATCGTGCCCGACCGCCGCACCGCCATTGCCTATGCCGCGGAACGGCTAAAAACGGGGGATATTCTGTTGGTGGCAGGGAAGGGCGCGGAAACATATCAAGAGGTGATGGGCATAAAATATCCCTTTGACGATTATACTGTGTTGGAAGGGTTGCTCTGTCACCGCTTTGGCGGGCGGAGCGAACACTGAAAAGGGGGTTGCATGAAAAGCCGTATACTTGCCGCCGTCGTTGCCTTTTTTCTGTCTGCCGTGCTGTGTAAGATTAGTATACCGATTTTGCGGAAATGGAAGGCGGGGCAAAACATTTTATCGTACGTAGAAGAACACAAGCACAAGGGCGGCACGCCCACCATGGGCGGTTTGGCGTTTGTGCCTGCAGCCGTGTTTTCTGCCGTGCTGTTTACCCGTTCGGGCGGAAAGGCCTTTTTGGTCACCCTCGCCGTCGGACTTGCCTATCTTGTCGTCGGTGCGCTGGACGATTTTTTGAAGTGCAAACATAAACAGAACCTCGGTTTGCGCGCGTGGCAGAAATTTACATTTCAAACCCTCGTTGCCGTGTTTGCCGCCGCGTATGCGCTGAAATCGGGTAAAACGCAGTATTTTCTGCCCTTTTTTGGCAGGGTAGAGTTCGGGTTTTGGACGTTTCCGTTTGCCGTGTTCGTGTTTTTGGCAACGGTCAACGCCGTCAATTTGACGGACGGATTAGACGGACTTGCGGCAGGGACTTGCCTGCCCTTCTTTTTGACGATGGGCGCGCTGATTGCCCTGCAAGGGGGCGCAAACGGCGGACTTTGCACGCTGTGTTTTGCACTTGTCGGCGGCTTGGGTGGCTATCTGTTGTTCAATGCGCCGCCTGCCTCGCTTTTTATGGGGGACACGGGTTCGCTGTCCTTGGGCGGATTTGCCGCGTGCGTCGCCGTCTTTTCGGGTAATGCTTTGTATCTGCCGATTGTCGGCGGCTGTTTCGTGCTTTCCGTCATATCCGTTCTGTTGCAGGTCATATACTATAAAGCAACGGGCGGCAAGCGCATTTTTTTGATGTCGCCGATGCACCACCATTTCCAAAAGAAGGGGTATGCCGAAAGTAAAATTTCGTATGCGTATTTTGCCGTTACCGCTCTGCTCGGCGCGCTGTGCGTGCTTTCGGCGTTGTAACTTCGGCAAGGCGACAAGGAGGAAGGTATGTATTTGAAAAGACAATCGTTTTTGGTGTTCGGGTTGTCCAAATCGGGCAAAGCGGCGGCGGAATTTTTGCTTGCGCAAGGCGCAACGACGTATTTGTACGACGAATCGCAAAATCCGCGTGTGCAACAAATTTTAGACGGATTGACGGCAATCGGCGGCAAACCCGTGGGTAAAGAGGAACTTGCGCAAATGCCGAACAAGTGCGACGGGTTGGTGATCAGTCCCGGAATCCCGATCGACCACCCCGTGGCGGTGGCGTTTAAGCGGAGCGGGAAAGCGGTGCTTGGCGAAACGGAACTTGCCGCACGGCACGTCAAAACCCCCGTCGTCGCCGTTACGGGCACGAACGGCAAAACCACCACGGTTTCTATGCTTGCCGACGTTTTGTCGCAGGTCGGCGAGGCGTGGGCGTGCGGCAATATCGGCGCGCCTATGCTCAATTTTGTAGAAAAAACGGAGGGGATTGCCGTGGCGGAAATTTCCAGCTTTCAGTTGGAAACGTTGCAATCCCTGCGGCCGCACGTCGCCGTGATTTTGAACGTGACGGAGGACCACCTCAACCGCCACTACACCATGGAAAATTATCTGTTTTTGAAGGAGAAACTGCTGAAAAATTTAACCGCGTGCGAGTATGCGGTGCTCAATTACGATGACGAGCGCGTGCGTGCGTTTGCCGAAAAAACCAAGGCGAAAACGCTGTATTTTTCCGTGCGGCAACGGGTCGTAGGGGCGTTTTACGAGGACGGATTTTTGTGGTTCGGCAAGGAGAAAATTCTCGCCGCCGCAGAGTTGCCTTGCGAGGGTGTACATAATATCCAAAACGCCTTAGCCGTCATTGCCGTCGCAAAAATAATGGGCGTGCCGTCCCGTTCGATTGCCGATGCCTTAAAAAATTTCCGCGGCATACCCCACCGAGTTCAGGCGGTAGGGGAGGCGGACGGCGTGCTGTTCGTCAACGATTCTAAGGGCACGAACGTAGACGCCACGTTGAAAGCCGTTGCCGCCATGGGGCGGGATACCGTACTGATGCTCGGCGGCAAGCATAAGGGGTACGATTACGGCAAGCTCTTTTCCGCCCTGAAAAACAGCCGTGTCAAAGCCTGCGTGCTGTACGGCGAAAACCGTTTTTCGTTGCTTTCGGCGGCGCGCGAAGTCGGCTTTGAGCCTGTCACCGTGTGCCAAAATTTCGATTTTGCCTTCCGTGTGGCGACTCTGATTGCCAAGTCGGGTCAGACGGTGTTGCTCAGCCCTGCCAGCGCCAGCTTTGACGAGTTTTCGGGTTACGAAGAACGGGGGGAACGGTTTATGCGGCTCGTTGCCGATTATCAAGCCGAACGGAGTTTACCGCCCGTGCAAACGGCGTGTTCTCTGCCGATGGAAGGCGTTGCGACGGAGGTAGTCGAAATAGACCCCGAGGGGGCGGAGGACGTCGGTGACGGAGAATAACGGAAGGGGTGCAGTTGGCAAGCGTATCGGGCGGAAGGGCGGTTTTGCGCGCATTTTGCAAGCGGAACGGGGGCGCGGTGATCCGCTTTTGCTTATTCTTGCCGTTCTGCTTTCGGCATTCGGAGTGGTGGCGATTTATTCCGCCAGCCGCTACGTTGCCAAAACGCAATTCGGGGACGAGTGGCATTTTGTCAAAAAACAACTTGTCGGGTTCGGGCTCGGCATTGTCGCCATGCTGATTTGCGCGCGTATGCCTTGCCGCGTGTTGCAAAAACGCAAGGTGCGCCGTGTGCTGTACGTGACGGCTTTGGTGTTGCTTGCGTTGGTGTTTGTGCCGGGGCTGGGCAAAAGCAGTTACGGCGCAACCCGTTGGATTGCCGTCGGTGGCATTACTTTGCAACCTTCCGAAATCGCCAAATACGCCCTCGTCGTGTTGGTGGCAGGGTATGCGGCGGAAGACGGCGGCAGGTTGCGTACCTTTTCGGGCGTGCTGCCCATGCTCGCTTGCGGTGGCGCGGTGTGCGTGCTTATTTTGTTAGAGCCGAATATGTCCGTCACCGTCTGTGTGGTGTTTACGCTGCTTTCCCTGCTCTTTCTCGGCGGCATGAAAATGCAACACTTTCTTATCGTTTTTATCCCTGCGGCGTTGGCGATCCCCGTGCTGATTGCGTTAGAACCCTACCGCCTGTCACGGCTCAGCGCCTTTTTGGACCCGTGGGAAAATCCGCGCGGAGAGGGGTATCAGCTCATTCAGTCGCTGTATGCACTCGGCAACGGCGGTTGGTTCGGTACGGGGCTTTTCCGTTCCCGACAAAAATACCGTTTTTTGCCCTTTGCCGAAAGCGATTTCATTTTGGCGATCATCGGAGAGGAGTGCGGCTTTGTCGGGGTCTTGATTTTGTTTTCGGCGTGCGCGGCGTTTATCTTTTGCGGAATCCGCGCGGCAAGCAAGGCGGATGATTTATTTTCGTATCTGCTCGCCATGGGCATTACCTTGGTCTATGCCGTGCAAACGCTGGTCAACGCGCTGGTGGTCAGCGGCAGTATACCGCCGACGGGTTTGCCCCTGCCGTTTATTAGTTCGGGCAATACCGCCCTCATCGTCAACATGGTAGCAACGGGCGTTTTGTATGCGGTGTCCGCCCAAGGCGGCAGGCGGAAAAGGGAGGGCAAGGGTAAGCAAAAAGGCACAAGCGGGGGTAAAAATTTCATACAATAAAGCAAAAGGAGCTTTTAGCGTATGGAAAAATATATCGTAGAGGGCGGCGAAAAGTTGTACGGCTCCGTCCGCGCGCAGGGCGCAAAAAACGCGGTGTTGCCCCTGCTTGCCGCCTCCGTTTTGACGGACGAACCCGTAAAAATCCGCGGTGTGCCGCTCATTTCCGACGTCGAAAATATGTTGCGCATTTTAACCGAGGTCGGTTGCAAAATCAAACGCCAAAAAAGTTGCGTGGTCGTGGACGCTTGTTCTGCCGCCTCGCACGAAATTTCCGCGCGGCTCACCAAAGAGTTGCGTTCTTCAGTGTTTATGCTCGGTTCGGTGCTCACCCGTTTCCGTCGCGCCAAAATCGCCTATCCGGGCGGTTGCGACATCGGGCTCCGTCCCATCGATTTGCACCTTTCGGGGTTGAAACGGCTGGGCGTGCGCATCGTGGAAAAGGACGGATTTATCCATTGCGAGGCGGACAAATTGCGGGGCGCGGAAATTCTGTTGGACTTTCCCAGCGTTGGCGCAACCGAAAATATCCTGCTTGCGGCGGTCAAGGCGGAAGGCATCACCGTCCTCCGCAACGCCGCCAAAGAACCGGAAATCGTTGATTTGCAAAACTTCTTAAACACTATGGGCGGCAAGGTCAAGGGCGCAGGCGGCGATACCGTGGTGGTGGAGGGAGTCAAAAAACTGCACGGCGCGGACTATGCGCCCGTCGGCGACAGGATAGAGGCAGGCACGTTTTTGATTGCGGCGGCAACTTGCGGCGGTGAAATAGAGGTTTCGGGCGTTTCTTTTGATTTTCTTGCCGCGCTTTTGCATAAACTGCGTGAAAACGGTTGCAAAATACATATAAAAAATGCTAAAATAGTGTTGGAAAGCGACGGAGCATTACGTTCGGCAAAGCTGGTGGAAACCATGCCCTTCCCTGCCTTTCCCACCGACTTACAGGCGCAATATGCCGCATTGTCCGCTACGGCGCGTGGCTCTACGCTGATTGTCGAAAATCTGTTTGAAACACGGTACCGCTACGCGGCGGAACTCAAAAAAATGGGCGCGGATATCACCGTTCGGGGCAGAAGCGCGCTCGTCCGCGGGGTCGAACGTCTGCACGGCGCAAGCGTGCTTGCCGGCGATTTGCGGGGCGGCGCGGCTTTGACGGTCGCCGCTTTGAAAGCGGAGGGCAGAAGCGAAGTTGTCGACCTTTCGCACGTCGACAGAGGTTATGCCGATTTTGAAGGAAAACTCAAACGTTTGGGCGCAAAAATTCGGCGCGTCCGCGTATAGGCGCAAATGGCGCAAAGAGGATAGATAAACTATGCAAAAGAAAATTTGGGTAATCATATTGACGGTGCTCGTCTTTCTTTCGGGTTCTGTTTTAGGCTTTGCCAACGTCTTCCGCGTGGCGGACGTGACGGTGCAGGTTTCCGCCATTTCTTCCGCGGCGGAAGGGGAGGCGAACGAACTCCGTGCACAGCTCAAAAAAGCGTATATAAAGGAAAATATCTTTTTCACGGACGACGAGGCGGCAAAACAGCTTGTAGAAGCGTTTCCGCACTTCCATATCACCGCTTTCAAAAAGGATTATCCCAACCGTATCGTGCTTTCCGTTTCCGAGGACGCGGAAGTGTACTCCGTGCAACTCGGCGAGGGGAAGTATCTGATTTTGGGCGAGGACGGCACCGTGCTTGCCGAGCGTTCCGCCCCCACCAACCGTTTGGACGGCGAGGCGAACGTGCTGCTTAGCGGCATTGTCGTTCGGGGTGAAAAAGGGCAGATTGCCGACGGGGGCGAAAGCTTGCGTACCCTGCTTACCTTTTGCAACCGCATGGCGGAAAAGCTGAACGGCATTCGCGATAATATTTTGACGGTGGAAGTTTCGGAGTACGCGCCGCAATACCGCATCACCACGCGCGAGGGGGTAAAGCTGTACGTGGGCGATCCGCAGACCTTGACCGAAAAGAAGGCGGATACCTTGGCGGATAAATACCTTTCGCTGTTGGACGAGGAACGCTTGACGGGCAGAATCATCGTTTCCGACCTCAACGGGCAAATCGTCGTCGGGTACGAGAACGAGGACTTAAAAAATTAAACAGCAACAAAAAATTTGTCGGAAATATGCAAAAATGCAGGGATTTCCGACTTTTTTTTGCGTTGCGCTATTGACAATTTGTAAAAATTGTTGTATAATGAGAATAATATATATGTCGCGCGCACGATAAACGCGCGTAAGGAGTAAGGGCTTATGAAAAACGAGACTGTCGCAATCTTAGATATCCGTTCGGGTGAGGTCTCCTTTTTTCTCGGCGCAAAAGGGGTAAACGGCACTTTCGTGTTTAGCGCAGGGCACAGCGAACCGTACGAAGGGTACTCCGTCGAAGGCTTTTTGGACGAGGCGTCCTTCCGTCGCGCCGTGGTATGCGCCGTCACTTCCGTTCGGCAAAATTACGAGGGCGTGATTGACGAAGTGTACGTCGGCGTACCGTCGCCGTTCGTCCGCGTTGCCACCAAGGGGCACACCCTTTCCTTCCCGTCCAAGCGGAAAATTTCCTCGCAGGACGTAGACGCGCTGTTTGAAAGCGGTATGCACGATTTGACGGTGAACGGGCATTGTATTCGCCGTTCGGCTATGTATTTGACGTTGGGCGACAACCGTAAATATTTCCATGCGGAAGATTTGTACGGCGTGTCCACCGATATGCTGAAAGGGGCGTTGTGCTACTATTTCGTCGGCGACGCTTTCTATCGCACGGTCACCGACGTCTTGCGTGATTTGCATTGCGGAGAGGTGCAATTCGTGCCGTCCACGCTGGCGCAATCGCTGTATCTTCTGCCCGATAAAAAACGGGAAGGCTACGCATTTTTGTTGGATGTCGGGTTTTTGACGACTTCCGTTTCCGTCGTTTACGGCAACGGGATCGTACACGAAGATTCCTTTAATTGCGGCGCAGGCACGGTGCTGATTGCCTTGATGCAAACGCTGGACGTGGACTATTCCGTAGCGGAAGAAATCCTTGCCACCGCCAACATTTCGGGCGGAACCGTACCCAAAGGAGTGATGTGGACATCGGAATCGGAGGATTTGCAACTGCCCGTACAGCAGATTAACGATTGTATCAAATGCAGCTTGGACGAGCTGTGCGAAAAGGTAGATAAATTTTTCGATTTACGCTATCGCGGCAAAGTCGACGCCATTTTCACGGCAAACCCTATCAGTATCACGGGCGAGGGCATCGGCAGAATCAAAGGCGGCGCCGAGCACATCGCAAAGCGGCTCAATCACTTGACGGAAATCGTCGCGCCCGACTTGCCTTATTACGACAAACCCACTTTTTCGTCGCGGATCGGATTGCTGCATTCGGCAACGGTCGATAAGAAAAAGCAAGGCTGGATGAAAAGATTATTCGGAGGAAAAAAGAAATAATGGAAAATTACGAAAACAACGGGTTCAACCCCTTCGGTTATAGCAGCAACGAACCGCAACAACCCACGCCCCCCATGGGCGACACGGGCGCAAACAACCTTTCGGGCGTTGCAAAAATTAAAGTCATCGGCGTCGGCGGCGCAGGCAACAATGCCGTAGACCGCTTGATTGAATCGGGCTTAAAGAGTGCGGAATACATCGTCGTCAACACAGACAATCAGGCGTTGGCTCGTTCGCGCGCAACCAAGCGTATCCAAATCGGCGTGCAACTCACCAAAGGTTTGGGCGCAGGCGCAGACCCTTCCGTGGGCAGAGCCGCCGCAGAAGAAAATAAAGATGTTTTGCAAGAAGTCTTGCGCGGCACCGACTTGCTGTTCATCACGGCAGGTATGGGCGGCGGTACGGGTACGGGTGCGGCTCCCGTCATTGCAAAAATCGCCAAGGATATGAAAATCCTCACCGTTGCCGTCGTTACTTTGCCTTTCAAATTCGAGGCAAAGCGCAGAATGGACAATGCTATGGCTGGTATTGAGGAGCTGAAAAAGCACGTCGATTCCATCATTACGATTCCCAACGACAAAATCCGTCAGGTCGTGCCTAAGGACACGTCGTTTGCCGACGCACTCAAAGTCGCGGACGAAGTGCTCCGCCAAGGTATTCGCGGCATTGCGGAACTCATCGTTAAGCCGTCCCTGATCAATTTGGACTTTGCGGACGTAAAGACGACGTTGAAGGGCAGAGGGCTTGCGCACATGGGTATCGGTGTTGCCAAGGGCGAAAAGAGAATTTTCGACGCAGTGCGTTGCGCCGTTTGCAGTCCGCTTTTGAACACGACTATCGAGGGCGCAAATTCCGTCATTTTGAACGTCATCGGCGGCAAGGATTTGTCCTTGGACGAGGTAATCACCGCGGCGGATTTGGTGAAAGGGGTCATCGACTATTCCGCAAACGTCATCTTCGGCGCGTGCATTGACGAGGCAATGTCGGATGAGGTAGAAGTGGTGCTGATTGCCACGGGCTTCAACAATGCGCAAAACGGCGCAAGGGATTCGCAGACGGAAAGTTTGCGCCAGGCCTCCGTTTTGGCTCAAAAAATCGACAGCGCATATCAGCGTAAAGAGGGGGTAACCGAGGCGTACAATGCAGGCATGAGTGGCGCGCGCTATAACGAACCCTTCTCGGCGAGCGGCGTGCAGTATGCGCAACCTTTCAATGCACAACCGTATAACGCACAGCCTTACAACGCACAACCGTACAATGCGCAACCGCAGTTGGATATGTTCAACGCGCAACCCATGCGCCCTGTACAACCTGCGCAACCCATGCAAGGCGGCTATGCGCAACAACCGTACGCACAGCCGGCAAACCCCTATGCGCAACCGACTTCTTTTGAACCGAACGACCCAATTCCCGATTCCCGTCAAGAGGAGCCGGTCGATAGAAAGCACAGACCTAAATTCGTCGATTTCTTCATGAAGAAAAATTCCGACGATAAATAAAAAACGAATCAGGAAGGACGCTTTGTCCTTCCTTTTTTATATGCCGAAAGCAGAATGGGGACAGAATATAAAAATATAAGCGTTGCTTATATTTTACATAAAACGGAAAGGGACGGCATAGAATAGCGTATGCGTTTAACACCCTTTCAAAATTTCCGTTCTTTTTATTTCATCGGTATCGGCGGCGTCAGCATGAGCGCGCTTGCCAAGCTCCTATCCGTGTTCGGCTATTCCATCAGCGGCAGCGACCAAAAGCGTAGCGCATACACGGACGGTTTGCCGTTTTACGGAGTGAAAGTCTTTGTCGGGGAGCGTTGCCCACCCCCGCTTTTGCAGGCGGATTGCGTGGTTTATACGGATGCCGTGCCCGATTTAGATGAGGAACTTGCGATGGCTCGGCGGCTGAACAAACCGATTTATCGCCGCGCGGAACTTCTGAAAATCGTCTGCGAGGCATTTCAAACGGTGGTGGCGGTGGCAGGCAGTCACGGCAAAACCACCTGCGCTTCCATGTGTGCGCACGTGCTAAAAAGCGTAGGCGCACCCTTTGCGGCGCATATCGGCGGAGAGGATATCGCCTTGGGTAATTTTTGGTTCAGCGGCGAGGAATATTTCGTCACAGAAGCGTGCGAGTATAAGAAAAATTTATTAAACCTCCGCTCCGACGTCGGCATTTTGCTCAACGTCGATCAAGACCACATGGAGTGCTATCGGGGAGAGGCGGATTTGGTGTCTACCTTTGCGACATATTGCAAAAATTCCGCTGTTGCTTTCGTCTGCGCCGACGATGTGCACGCCAAAGCCTTTGGCGAATATCCTTCGTTCGGCATCGATAATCCTGTCGCCGACTATCGCGCCGTCAAGCTCCGCGCCGTGGGCGAACGCTATACTTTCACCGTGGAAGAATACGGCAAAGCGGTCTGTCGGGTTACACTCAATGCCGTGGGTAGGTGTAACGTCTACAATGCCCTTGCCGCTTTTGCCGCCATGCGGTGTTTGGGGTTCAGCGTAGAGGAGGTCGGTAGGGGCGTGCAAGCGTTCACGGCGGTCAAGCGTCGGTTTGAAAAAATCGGAGAATACAGGGGGTGCGCCTTCCTTTGCGACTATGCCCATCACCCTAAGGAGATTTTGTCTACCGTCGCCACGGCGCAGGGGATTTGTCGCGGTGCGCTGTACGTCGTTTTTCAGCCGCACACCTATTCTCGAACCAAACTTTTGTGGCAGGATTTTTTGTCTGTGCTCGGCGGCATACAGAATTTGGCAATTTATCCCACGTTTGCCGCGCGGGAAGCCTTTGACGAGGTGGGCAGCGGAAAGCGGCTTGCCGAAAGCGTGGGGTGCTTGTACATAGAAAGCGCGCCCGTCTTAAAAACATGGCTGAAACAGACGGTGAAGGAGGGGGATTTGGTCTTGTTTTTGGGTGCAGGGGATATTTACCATGCCGCAAAATACGTCTTGTCCGATTTGCTCGGTTTGCAAACCCCTTGAAATTTATGCTGCTTGGCAGGTATACACGGTGTGTAAGATACGCTCCGTTCCGTCACTTCGTTCCGTCAGTCGGTATGACACACACCGCCACGCAACCTTTCGCGTCATACCGACCGAGCGCAAGCAGCGGAGTGTATCTTGCGTGAAAGAGCTGCACTCCCACAGGCACGTAGACAACTGAAAGAACGTTCGGCAAAGTAGTAAGCTTACGTCAAAACTCAGGTTTGTTTTATTCATAGAATAAACGAATACGACGAGCAAAGCGAAGAAAAACGAAAAAAACTCCGCTTTCGCCCGTTTTTTTTCGGTGAAACTATTGATAAATTCAAAAAAAAATGTTATAATGGTGAGGATATTGAATACAAACCCGAATTTTGCGTTTGAAACCGCGAAAAAACGGGTAAGGTGAGTATATGGCAAAACAAAACAATAAGGAGTCGAGAGGACTCGTAACCAAAGAAAGTATCTGTGCGACGCTCGGTCTGTTTGCCGTGGCGGCGCTGTTTATCCTGTGTACCCGTTCGTTGGTGTTTGGCGAATTCGGCGCGGCGGTATTCGGCTTTTTAACGGGCATGTTCGGCTATTGCGCTTATCCGCTGTTTTTGTCTATCGTCTATCTGTGCGTAACGGGCTTGCTCGGCAAACGCCTTGTCAAGGACAGACTGTTCGGCTTTTTCATCGTGTGCGAGGCGTTGCTCGTTGCACTCATCATACATACGGCAACCACCTATTCGTGGAAGTTAGACGGCTATTTAACCGCTTGTTTTGAGGGCGGAGAAGCCCTTGCTACCGTCACGGCGGCAGGCTGGTTTGGCGGACTTGTCGTGTTTGCGCTGTCCAAGCTCTTTACCCAGCTTGGCGCAATCATCGTGTTTTCCGCGCTCGCCCTTGTGGGGCTGTACGTCTGCGTTAAGGTCGCAAAACGCCCCAAAAAACAATCGGACGAGTTCCAAACGGAACGCAAGGACAAGCGCAACAAACACAGTGCGGTAAAATCGGTCGAAATTCCTTTGACCACCCTTGCAAAAACTGAACAAAAACCGCAAGCCGTTCCTCAAACGGAACGCAACTTCACCCGTCCGTCCGTGCCGCAAATGGAAGGCTATCCCTATGCTCCCCACCCCCAAAACGGATTTGCGCAACCGCAACAAAGCGTTGCTCAGCCGCAGGGCGGACAAGCCTTTGCGCAAAACGGCTATAACGGCGGATTCGGTTATGCCCAACCCACCGTTACGCAAACTCCGGGTGTGCGCTTGAATGACGAGCCTGCTTTTACGCAAGCCGCGCCGCAACCGCAACCCGAACAACCCGCCGCGCCCACGTCCTTTTCTCCGTTCGGCGATTTCACTAAAATGACGGCAGAGGACACCCCCCGACCTGTTTTTGAACGCAAAGAGGGGTATGACGAGCGCAAAACGCAAACGTCCTATACGGGCACCCCGCGCGAAATTCTGTTCGGCGGCTCGCCTGCCGAAAATTACAAGCGCAACCTCTTGTTCGATCCCTGTGCAAGGGTCAACAATATGCCCGTCGCCGAAGAATCCAACCCCTTGGGCGGCACAAGCGGTTTTATGCCCTCGTATGCCGATGCTTACCAAAATGCCGTCAACGAAAGCGGAACGGACAGAACCGCCTTTACGCAAAACAACGATTTCAGCGGCAATACGGCGCAATCCTTTGGCAATTCTGCGCAAAATTACAATGCCGACGCGTCGTTCGACAACGGTGCGGCGTTCGGCAATACGCAAAACTTTACCGAATACCCCTCGCGCGGAGAAAATACGGGCTTTTCTGCGCCTCGGTTTGAAAGCCGTTCGGCAGATCCTGCCCGTCGCGACGATTCGCCATATGCCTTGTTCGGCGAGCCTTCCTTCCGTGGCGAGGACAGGGAAACGCCCGCCTTCGAGCGTGGTGAAAGCTTTGACAGAAACGAATCTGACAGAACGGAAACGTTCGGCAGAGGCGAGTTTGACCGCTCGGAAAGCTTGGAAACTTCTGACAGAGATTCTGCGCTTTTAGAGCGTTCCGACCGTGACGAAGGGGAATACCGCCGACACGATTATATGGATTTGTTCTCGTTGAATAATCCCAACGTCTTTGGCAGGGACAGCGAGCTTTCTCGCCGTGAAAATGCCGATTTGCCTATGGCAACCTCGCGCGATGCCTTCGACGATATGTCGGCAAGACGGGACAGCGAGCGTTTGGACGTGTCGGACAACGACCGTCGCGACGGCTTGCATTTGTTGGACGACGAGGACGACCGCTATGCGCTCCGTTCCGACGAGGACGAGCAACCGCGCGTCGGCAACGTCGGCTTCCGTTTCGAGGATGAAAGCGAACTTGACCGTGGCAGAAGTGCCGAGCCTTCGGGCAGAGAGGTCTTTGACGACCGTGCAGAAGGTCTGGACCGCGGCGGAGAGATTTCCGCACCGACCGATTTCGGCAGAGGGGAAGAACGGGGCGTCGTGGAAGAACGTTCTTCGTTTACGCCTTCCTTCCCCGAACCAAAAACGGAACAAAAACCCGTGCCTGTACAACACGTACAGCCTCCGCAACCTGTGCAACCGCCCAAACCGAGGGTCATCAAACCCTACGTGCGCGTGCGTTTGGACGATATGGATTGCCGAGATATTTCCCCGTCCTCGAACTTTGAAGAGGTAGAGGAAACCAAGAGTACCATTCTTTCCACGTTAGAAGATTTCAAGGTGACGGGCGCAAGCATTGCTTCGGTGACGTTCGGTCCTACCGTTGCGCGCTATAACGTCAGTATTCCCCGTCACATTTCCCCTAAAAAGGTTGTCGCGCTCGATCAGTCCATCGCCATCGGCTTGCGCTCCAACGGCGTCAATGTCTATCCAAATTACGAGGACGGCGTGGTGAGTATCGAAGTGCCGAATAAGGAACGTCAATTCGTGCAGCTCGGCTGTATGCTTTCGGGTGATACCTTCGTCAACGCAAAATCCTCGTCGTTGATGTTCGCCATGGGCAAGGACGTTGCCAACCGCAAAATCTACGGCGACGTGTCTAAAATGATTCACTTGCTGGTGGCAGGTTCGTCTGGTTCGGGTAAAAGCGTGTTCTTGGGCGCACTGATTACCAGTATGATTTATAAATACTCCCCCGAAGAATTGCGCTTGATTTTGATTGACCCTAAAAAGACGGAATTCGTTTTGTATAACGGCTTGCCGCACTTGATGATCAACGAAATCATCACCGACGCAAACAAGGCAGTGCAAAGCTTGAATTGGGCGATTATGGAAATGAACCGCCGTTACGGATTGTTTGAACAAATGAGCCGTTCGGGTGCATACGTCGTCAATTTGGACGGCTATAACGCGCAAGTGGAAAAGAGCAAACGCTTGCCCAAAATTGTCATCATCATTGACGAGTTGGCGGACTTGATGTTGGCAGCGAAAAAGGAGATGGAAGACAGAATCCAAAACCTTACGCAAAAGGCGCGCGCGGCAGGGATTCACTTGATTGTGGCGACCCAGCGTCCGTCTACCGACGTCATCACGGGCGTCATCAAAAGCAACCTGCCCACCCGTATCGCCTTCTACGTGGCAACGGACGTCGATTCGCGCGTAATCCTCGACCAAACGGGCGCGCAAAAATTGTTGGGCAAAGGCGACTTGTTGTATACCATGCCCGGCATCGCCGCTCCGATTCGTGTCCAGAGCGCGTTTATCTCCCCCGAAGAATCGCAGCGTGTTATTCAGTTCATTAAGGACAATAACGAGGCGTACTACGACGAAGAAGCTACGGCGTTTATCAACTCCCGCGGCGGCAACGGCGGAGAAACGGGCGGAGGCGGCAGCGCAAGCGGCGACGGCGTCGATCCCATTTATATCGAGGCGTTGCGCCACGTAATCGCTTGCGGTAGCGCATCTATTTCCATGATTCAACGCAAGTGCGGCGCAGGGTACAGCCGCGCAGGCAAAATTGTAGAATGGATGGAAGATATGGGCTATATCTCCGCATTCGACGGCGCAAAAGCCAGAAAGGTACTCATTACCAAAGAAGAATTCGAAATTAAATACGGACCGTTGGAATAATGCTTTCCGCACCCGAAAGGGGGTTAGGGGCGTTCCGCGGCATAAAAAAGGAAAACCATGCTCACCGAAAAAACGTTTGGAGTCATCTCCCTCGGTTGCGATAAAAATCGCGTAGATACCGAAAAATTGTTGGGTTTGTTGCAAGCACGGCATTGCACGCTGACGGACGATTTGTCCAAAGCGCAAATCGTCATCGTCAACACCTGCGCCTTTTTGCAATCGGCGCGCGAAGAGGCAATCGAAACCGTGCTCGAATGTGCCGAGTATAAAAAGAGCGGCGTGTTAGAAAAAGTGGTCGTCACGGGCTGTCTGCCGCAAAAGTTCGTCAACGAGCTGTTCGCGCCCTTGTCCGAGGCGGACGTGTTCTTAGGGATTAACGATTACGAAAAGATTTTTGAAGCCTTGGACGAATCGTACGCAAAGGGTCGCGTCAACTACGTCGGCAAAGGGGCGGACGGGTATATGCCCGACCGTGTGCAGACCACGCAAGACCATTTTGCCTATTTGAAAATCGCCGACGGGTGCTATAACCACTGCACCTATTGCCTCATTCCTAAAATTCGCGGCAAATACCATTCTTATCCCATGGAAAAGCTGCTTGCCGAGGCGGAAAGCTTGGGCGAGCTTGCCGAACTCATCATCGTCGCGCAAGACACTACGCGCTACGGCGAGGATTTATACGGCGAAAATAAATTTGTAGAGCTGTTGCAAAAAATCACCGCGCTCGACAATATCCAAAGCGTGCGGCTTTTGTATTGCTATCCCGACGTCATCACCGACGAATTGATAGAGGAAATCGCCATCAACCCCAAAATCGTGAAATATTTGGATATTCCCTTGCAACATTCCGAAGACCGAGTGTTGAAATTGATGAACCGCAAAGGCACGCGGGTAAGCTATCTTTCCCTCTTTAAAAAATTGCGGAAACGTATTCCCGACATCGCCATTCGTTCCACGTTCATCTGCGGTTTCCCTTCGGAAACGGAAGAGGAATTTTTGCAAATGCAGGATTTTATCCGCCAAGCCCAACTTGTCAACTGCGGCTTTTTCGCCTATTCCAGAGAGCCGGATACGGGCGCGTACCGCATGAAAGGGCAAATTCACCACGCCACCAAAAAACGTCGCGTCCGCGCGTTATACCAAACGCAGGGCGAGATATCGCGCAACTTGCTTTCTCGTTTCGTCGGTCAAAAAATCGAAGTTCTTTGCGACGGAATCGACTATGAAAAAGGCTGTTTCGTTGGCAGAGCGTATTTCAGCGCGCCCGATATCGACGGCAAAGTGTATTTCCGTGCGGCGGAAGCGGCGCAAGGCAAACGCTATATGGTACAAATTGAAAACAACGACGAGTACGACTTGTTCGGCCGTACCGACGATTATGAAGGAGAATGAAAAACAATGAACTTACCCAATAAAATCACGTTAAGCAGAATTTTAATGATTCCCGTGTTCGTCGCCGTATTCTTTTTAGACGGCGTATTGCCCACCATTCAAGGCGCGCCGATTGCGTTCGGTATTGCAGCCATTATCTTTGCAATTGCGGCTTGCACCGACTTTATCGACGGACATATCGCGCGCAAATACCACCTTGTCACCAACTTGGGCAAATTCCTCGACCCTATTGCTGACAAAGTGCTGGTTTCCACAGCGATGATGCTGCTTTTGACCATGCAGGGGCTTTGGGTAAGACTTGCTTTTGCCAAGGCGATTTACATTGCGCTTGCCGTATGCGTTTGCATTATCATGGCAAGAGAGCTCATCATCAGCGCATTCCGTCAAATTGCGGCAGTCAACAACGTCGTGCTTGCGGCAGACAAGCTCGGTAAAATTAAAACCACCTTCCAAGACATCAGCATTTTTGTCCTTCTCTTTTCCGCAAGCGTGCCTTCCACGGCAGGCGTAGTGGTTTGCTACGTTGGGTTGGCGTTGTTTGCGGTGGCAACGGCGCTTACCGTTTGGTCGGGCATTTCTTACGTTGTAAAGAACAAACAGGTATTAAAGGACAACTAATAAGGGGTGTACCGTGGCAAATGCTTGCGTTATATTAAAAAATACGGTAGATACGCAGCTTGGCGAAGCCCCTGCCGTGATACGCGCTTTTGAATCGGGCGGATATGCCTTTGACGAATTGCATATCCTAACCTTGTCCGATGCGCAAACGGCGGTGGACGGCTTAAAAGCCCTTAAAAAACGTTGTTCCACCCTGCTTTTGCTTTCGGATAAGTCCGTTTTGGCGGTAGCAAAATCGTATGCGGAACAGGTCTTTGCGCCCTCGTCCGCGCGGCACGAGTTCGCCTCTGCCGTCGCCTACGTAGAAGGGGACAGCGTGCTGTTTTCCCTTTCCGCCGACGGCACGGAAACGGGTGTGGAGTACGTAAACAACATCTGCTTGCCCTTGCTTACCGCCCTCCGCGGCGTGCGGTACGAAAATTTATTCGTCCGTGCCATCGGGGCAAGTGCGCTCCGCGTGGAAAGTCTGCTTTCGGAAATCCGCGCCTTCGCAGGGGATAAAATGCGGTGTATGCACGCCCAACAAAACGGCGAGGACGTGTTCACGCTCACATATGACAGCAATACCCCAAAAATGTTGGTGGACGACGTGTTGCGCAAGCTTGCCGAAGGCTTGGGCGATACCGTGTACGCGTTGACCGATACGACCATTGAAGAACAGCTGGTGCATTTGTTAAAGCTCCGAAAACGCAAAATCAGCGTGGCGGAATCGTTTACGGGCGGTGGTATAGCAAAACGAATCACCTCCGTTTCGGGCGCAAGCGAAGTGTATTTCGAAGGGTTAAACACCTATGACGAGGGTTCAAAAATCAAACGCCTCGGCGTTTCCGATTATACCTTAAATACCCTTGGCGCGGTGTCCGACAAAACCGCGTACGAAATGGCTTGCGGGCTTTTGAAAACGGGGGATTGCGACGTGGCAATCGCCACCACGGGGCTGGCAGGACCGAAATCCGACCGTTCGGGGTTGCCCGTCGGGTTGTGCTTTATTTCCGTCGGCACCAAAGAACGCGTCCGCGTCTATCGTTATGTTTTCGACGGCACGCGCAAACAAATTACCGAAAAGGCAATTTCTTACGCCCTCTATCACGCCTATAACGACGTGAAAGACTTATAACTTTTGAAAAAATAAATAGGAGATATATACATGGCAAACGAAAAAAATACCGAAAAAATGAAAGCGTTAGACGCCGTTCTGTTGCAGATTGAAAAGCAGTACGGTAAAGGCTCTATCC
>CAYRAY010000008.1:0-31432 GCA_964422405.1 uncultured Clostridia bacterium
GTACATAAGTTGATATTCGAACTTTTGTACGAGGTTGTCGATTTCTCTTTCGATCATAGCTTGGGGAATTTCAGCTTCTGCATTAGCGGAAATTGCTTCGAGGATGCTGTTTTCGGTAGCGTCGTTAGCACGGCGTTTTGCTTGTTGTTCTAATCTTTCTTTCGCCTTAGCCTTGTATGCTTCTACCGTTTCGCTGCCCGTAGCTTCTTTGATGAATTCGTCGGTGAGTTCGGGAAGTTCTTTTGCTTGAATGCCGTTGAGTTTTACAGCGAAAACAGCTGCCTTGCCCTTAAGCGCTTCTGCTTGATAGTTTTCGGGGAAGGTTACGTTGACGTCTTTGGTTTCGCCGATGTTCATGCCGACAACTTGATCTTCGAAGCCGGGAATGAATTGACCGCTGCCGAGGGTGAGGTCGTAGCCTTCTGCTTCGCCGCCTTCGAATTTAACACCGTCAACGGTGCCGACGAAGTCGATGTTGACGATATCGCCGTTTTGCGCTGCGCGATCGGAAACGGAAACTTTACGAGCATTTCTGTCCAAAACGCGGTTGACTTCTGCATCCACGTCTTCGTCCTTAACAGTATACGCAAATTGCTTAATTTTCATACCGGTGTAAGCGGAAATTTTTACTTCGGGTTTAACGGGAACAACGGCAACGATGGTTACGTTGTCTTCTTCCAACTTATCCACGGAAACTTCGGGGTCGCCGACAACGGTGAACTTTTTGGTTTCCTTTTCGATAACCTTGCCATAGTTTTGGTTGAAGAGGTCGTTGAGTGCGTCTTCAAAGAATACGCCCTTACCGTAAACGTTTTCGATAACGTTCTTGGGGGCTTTGCCTTTACGGAAGCCGTTGATAGCAAATCTGCCTCTGGTTTTAAGGTAAGCGTTTTGGATAGCCGCTTTCCATTCTTCACCGTCGAATTTGAGGGTGATCTTTACCGTGCTTTTTTCTGCCGCTTTGGTAGTGTACTTCATGTTGCATTCTCCTGAATCTATATGAATTTTTTTATTTTTTTCTTGGTTATAATAACACCGCTTTATATTTTACCATATTTAAGGAAGAAAATAAAGCGTTTTTTGCTTGTTTTTATTTACAATTTCGTAAAAATGGGGTATAATTTATAGAAAAGGAGGGCAGAGTATGCCGCAGGACGCTTTTCATATCCGCCGTTTGGCGCAAGAACTGAATCAATTTTTGCCGCACGGACGGGTCAACCGCATTTCGCAAGTCAATAAAGACGAGCTTACCTTTATTATATACACCGGAAAGAGCACGGTTAAACTGATTTTTAGCACAAATGCGTCAAATGCGCGCGTTTGTTTGTCGGCAACGGAGAAAGAACCCCTGCCCGTCGCGCCGAATTTTTGTATGTTGCTTAGGAAACATTTGCAAAACGCCGAGATTTTGGCGGTGCGGCAACACGAGTTTGAGCGGATTATCGAGGTGGATTTCCATTGCACCACCGATTTTTCGGAAGCCGACCGCACTTTGCATTGCGAGCTGATGGGTAAGTATTCCAACCTGATTTTGACGGAAAACGGCGTGATTTTGGGCGCGCTGAAAACGACGGCTTTGGGGGATACGGCGCACCGTGTTTTGTTTGCGGGAGCGAAGTATGAATACCCTGCGCCGCAGGACAAAATTTCCCCTTTCGACGGGGCAGGTATGCGTTCACGGCTGCAAAATCGCTTTTCCGCCGACCCTTCGTCCGTGGACGAGGAAAGCCTTGCGAGCTTTCTGTTTGACAACGTTTCGGGCTTGGCAATGTCGACCGCAAGGGAGATTGTGTTGCGCGCGGCGGCGAAAGTCGGTTCGGTGGCGAACACTCTTTCGTCTTCGTTCGGAACGCCGATTTGGGAGTACGTAGGCGAGTTTTGCGCTAACGAGCCCTGCAAACCCTGTCTGAAAATGCAGAACGGGCGCGCGGTGGATTTTTTTGCCTTCGAGGTGTCGGGCGGCGTGGCGACCCCCTCTTTGTACAAGGCGGAGGACGAATTTTTTACGCGCAGAGAGACGGAGAAGGGCTTTGACAGCAAAAAACGGGGTTTGGACGGCGTGGTTCGTGCCTTAAAAAAGAAGCAGACGAAGAAGTTGCAAGGCACTTTGGAACGGTTGCAAGAGTGCGAAAAAATGGAAGAATACCGCGTGAAAGGGGAGCTGTTGACGGCGAATTTGTACCGCGTGGAAAAGGGTATGCGCGGCGTGGAGTTGGAGAACTGGTACGACGAAAACGGAGGTACGGTGAAGATTGATTTGGACCCCACTTTGTCCCCTGCCAAAAATGCGCAACGGTATTTTAAGACGTACAACAAGCACAAGCGCGCGAAGGAGATTCTGTCCCCCATGCGGACGACAGAGGAGGCGGAAATCGAGTACACGGACAGCGTTTTGGCGGCGATTGCGAGCGCGGAAAGCGACGTGGATTTGAAGGAGATCGAGGAAGAGTTGATTGCTCTGGGGTTGATGAAAGCACCCAAGGCGCGCGTGGGCGGCAAGAAGAAGGACGCGCCCCTGCCCTTCCGTGAATTTGAGGTAGACGGGTTCACCGTGTACGCCGGCAGAAACAATTTGCAAAACGATCGCTTGCTTAGGGAGTGCTCGCCCGAGGATATTTGGTTGCATACCCAAAAGTACCATTCTTCGCACGTGATTATTTCCGTACGAGGGGGGCAGGTACGCGATGAAATCCTTTTGCGGGCAGCGGAAATTTGCGCGTGGTATTCGGACGGACGGGACGGGGATAAGATTCCCGTGGATTATTGCAAGCGGAAATACGTAAAAAAACCGAGCAAGAGCAAGGCGGGGTTTGTGACGTATTCGGAGTATAAAACGGTACTGGTCACCCCTCGCAAACCCGAGCAAACCTAACGTGTGACGCAGACTTACTACTTCAACGGGTTTTGCGTTTCCGTCGTAACGGTAATTGCGTTTAAGATACACTCCGTTCGCTACAAAGCGGCTCAGGCGGTATCGCCCAAAAAACAGCCTGCTATGCAATTTCAGATGGGCGGACAAAAACGGGAAACAAAAAAACACGGCGAGTGCCGTGTTTTTTGTTTTTATAAAAGCGTTATGCCTCGGTTTCGGGGTCGAGGGGGGCGTCCTCCTCGTCTTCCTCGTCCGCCACAAGCGGTGTGTTGGCAAGGTCGATGACGTGGCGGAGTTTTTGCAACACCTCCGCTTTACCGTAGCCCGTTTCTGCGCTGGTGGCAAGTAGGTTGTCGGGCGCGAGGTACAAATCCGCCGCGATGGCGCGGATATGTTCCTTTAATTTCATGCGCGAAAGCTTGTCTGCTTTGGTCAGCACCACCGTGAACGGCAGGGTGTGGAAATGCAGATATTCCATCATCTGCACGTCGTCTTCCGTGGGATCGTGACGGGAATCCGCCAACATGAACACGTGCGCGATGTTCCCTTTGTCTTTGAAAAAGTCGTCCAGCGTTCTTGCCCACTTTTCCTTTTCGCCCTTGGAAACCCTGGCAAAACCGTAACCGGGGAGGTCGGCAAGGATAAATTCGCCAAAGTCGAAATAGTTGACAAGGCGGGTTCTGCCCGGCTCGCTACTCGTCTTTGCCAACTTTTTGCGGTTGGCGAGCATATTGATGAACGAGCTTTTGCCGACGTTGGATTTTCCGCAGACGGCAATCATCGGTTTTTCGGGTTTGATGAACTGCTCTTTTTTTGCCGCGCTGGTGATAAACGTAGCGTTTTTAATGACGACGGCAGGGGGTGTATTTTGTTGATTTTTTGAATTCATCTCGTACATGGTACCCTCATTTGCTTACTTTTGGCATCGCACGCTTGTTTGTTCGTCCTTCAAAGACGGCGTGGCAGGCAGCGTTTTTGCGGATTTCTTTTTGGGTGTTTTAGCGGCTTTGGAAAAGTGCGATCCGCCCTCTAACACCAAATCGAACACCTCGTCCACCCGTTTGACGGGTACGAAGGTGATGTCGTCTTGCAATACCTTGGGCAGGTCTGCGATTTCCGATGCGTTATCGTAAGGAATCACCACCGTTTTAATACCCAAACGGCGCGCGGCAAGTGCTTTTTCTTTTAAGCCGCCGATAGGCAGAACTCTGCCCCGAAGGGTGATTTCGCCCGTCATGGCAACGTCGCCGCGGACGGCTCTGCCCGTCAAAACGGACAAAATGGCGGTGGCGATGGTGATGCCTGCGCTAGGTCCGTCTTTGGGGGTTGCGCCCTCGGGCACGTGCACGTGCAAGTCCGTTTCGGCAAGTTTATCTTTATCGATACCGAACGTATCGGCGTGGGCGCGGATATACGAAAGCGCGGCAAGGGCGGATTCCTTCATCACGTCGCCGAGGTGCCCCGTCAGCTTCACTTCGCCTTTGCCCGATATCGCTGTGGTTTCCACCGTCAGTGTTTCGCCGCCGACTGCCGTCCAAGCCAAGCCGTTGACCACGCCCACTTCGGCAACGAAACGGTCGTTATCCCGTTTATACGGCATAGCGCCGAGGAGTTCGATGACCTTGTTCTTATCCACGCGGACTTTGGGCAAGTCGGGGTTGGATGCGTACTGTACGGCGATTTTGCGGCAGACCGAACCGACGGTGCGTTCTAAGCCGCGAACGCCTGCTTCGCGCGTGTAGCCGTCGATGAGGGCGTGCAAACCCTTTTCGGTGAAGTTGGCATTCTGTTTGGTTAAGCCGTTGGCTTTCAGCTGCTTGGGAATGAGATACCGACGCGCGATTTCCGTTTTTTCTTCCATGGTATAGCCCGAAAGCTGAATGATTTCCATTCTGTCGCGTAACGGGGTGGGAATGCCGCCTAAATCGTTTGCCGTGGCGATGAACAGGACTTTACTCAAATCGTACGGCGTTTCTAAAAATCGGTCACGGAAGGTGGCATTCTGTTCGGGGTCTAACACCTCTAACAGTGCGCTGGCAGGGTCGCCTTGGTGGTCGGCGCTGATCTTATCGATTTCGTCCAACAGGAACACAGGATTGATACTGCCTGCGTTTTTCATGCCGTATAAAATTCTGCCCGGCATCGCGCCGACGTAGGTACGGCGATGACCGCGGATTTCCGCTTCGTCCTTGACGCCGCCGAGGCTCATGCGCACGAATTTGCGGTTCAAGGCGCGTGCAATCGACTGCGCAATGCTCGTTTTGCCCACACCGGGAGGACCGACAAGGCACAAAATGGGCGCTTTCATCGATTTGGTGAGTTTTAATACCGCAAGGTATTCTGTGATGCGCTCTTTGATTTTTTCCAAGCCGAAATGGTCGGCTTCCAAAACTTTTACGCAATCGGCAAGGGCTTCGGTGTCCTGCGTTTCTTCCGACCATGGCAGGGCGATTACTTGGTCTAAATAGTTGGTGATGACGGTGTATTCCGCCGACGAAGGGGGCATTTTGCCCAGTCTGTCTACCTCTTTCAAGCACTTGACCTCTAAATCCTGCGGCAGGTGCTTTTCTAAAAGTTTGGCGCGGTATTCGTCGGATTCCTTTTCGTCATCGCCGAGTTCGGCGTGAATGGCTTTCAATTGCTCGCGCAAGAAATATTCTTTTTGGTTTTTATCGATGCTTTGGCGGACGGTGTTGGCAAGCTTCTTTTCCAGTTTGCTGACTTCGAGTTCGTCGTTTAAGCAGCGCGCGAAAAGGGCGAGCCGTTCCACGAGGTTTGGCTCTGCCAACAGTTGTTGCTTGACGTCGAGACGGACGCGCATATAGTAAATGGCGACGTCTATGTAGTCCTCGGGTGCATCGAGCTTGTCCAGTTTTTCAGCAATTTCCTTGCCTGTTTTGCTGCTACCGCTAAACACCTCTTTAATCAGCACTTTGATGGTGCGGAGGTAGGCTTCGATGACCGCGTCTTTTTTTTCGTTATAGACGGTGGAAATCGGGTCGGTGACGGCGCGGAAAAATCCGTCCGCAAGCGCAACCGAACGGGCTTGGGCGCGGTAAAGACCCTCGCATACGACGCGGACTGCGCCGCCGGAAATTTGCGAAACCTGCTGGATTTTGGCTACGCAACCGACGTCGTATAAATCCTCTGCGGTGATGTCCGTTTTTTCCGTTTCGCGCTGGGTGAGAATGAGCACAAGGTTGTCGGTGTCCGTTGCTTGTTGTACGGCTTTCAACGTGATTTCTCTGCCTACTTCAAACGAGAGCGTGGCGTGCGGAAAGGCGACCCTGCCGCGCAATGCGATGACAGGGAGGAGTTTGCTTTTAGTTTGTTCTTGATTGATTGTGTTTTCCATATTGTCCATAGTTTTCATACAATATATATGTACCCGTTATTTGTGTCCCTTAAACACCTTTTGTTTCGTTTGCGAAACGGATATACGGCGCATTTCTGCGTTGCGGCTCAGTCACGTACTATTTTGTACGCTCCTTTGTCGCGATTTGAACTGCTTGTATCTCCGTTCCGCAAGGCTGAGCCTTGACCCGGATTTACGATTAGCCGTCTGTTTTTTATGTACCGTCGTAAGGGTAATTGCGTTTAAGATGCGCTCCGTTCGAACTTCGTCCTCGGTCGGTATGACACCCCAAAAACAAGGCTGAGTGTACAGATGTAGCGTACACCGATACTGCGCGGGTTGTGTTTTCTTGTTTTTTTGTGCGAAAAAAGGGCGGGGTGATACCCCTCGCCCTTTGTATTCTGTTTGCGTGGATCAATCGTCCTTCTTTTCGGGGTCGGTCGATCCATAAGAATAGCCGTACGAATAGTAATAATATTTTTTATGGCTGCCGTACGCGCCGTAGCCGCCGTAGCTACCCACTTTGGGAGCTTTATAGTCGTTGATGACCACGCCGAGGATATTGGACTTGGCAAAGTTCAAGGTGTTGAGCGCCTGTTCTACGTCGCTGACGTAAGAAACTTGGTGGCGGCAAACAAGCACCGAGCCGTCCGTGACAGTGGCAAGCGCAAGCGCGTCCGAAATCAAAAGTACGGGCGGCGTATCGATGATGACATAATCGAAACGCTGACGGAGCTCTTTCAACAGCTTTTTCATTTCCTCGCTTTCCAACAACTCGTAAGGTCGGGGCGAGTGCGTGCCGCAAGCGATGAATGAGAGGTTGGGGTTGATGTGCGATTCGTGAATCGCCTCGTCCAAGCTGATTTGACCGGAAAGGCAATCGGAAAGACCGGGCGAAGATTTTTTGTGGAAATATTTTGCGACTCTGCCTTTGCGGATATCGGCATCGACCAAAACGACTTTGGCATCCGACTGCGCGAACATGAGTGCGAGGTTGGTGGTGACCGTCGTTTTGCCGTCTTCGGGGAAGGCGGAGGTGACCATGATGGCTACGCCGTGTTCCTTTTTGGGCACGGACACGGAAAGCGATGCTTTCAGGTTACGGAAAGCCTCCGTTACGTCGAAGGGCGTTTTGTCGTTTAAAAGGTATTCCGTACGGGAGGAAACGTGTTTATGATTGTGGTGTTCCGCCGCTTTTTGGGCGCGGGTTGCGCGGGCTTCGGAAGGTTTTTTGTTGCTGTTCGATTTGAAAAACAAAGCCATTATTTTGCCTCCTTTTTAGAGGTTTTTGCCGCTTTTTCGGCGGCGAGCTTCTTTGCGTACGACTCTTCTTGCAATTCCTCGATGGTGGGCACGACGCCGAGCACGGGAACGTTGAATTTTTTGGTGATGACTTCGGTATCGCGGATACGTTTATCCGATTTGTCGATGATGATGATGATGACCGCCGCAACGACGAGGGTTGCCAAACCGAGCAATATCGCAAACTTGATGGTTTCGGTAAGGCGGTGATTGGGGTTGGTGTTCTTGATTTCGTCCGTACGGGTGATACGCTGACAATTCGTGCCTTCATAACCCGAAGGAACGGACATATTCGCTTCTACGTAGCCGGGCACGATGGCGCGGACACGGAGCAACGCTTCTTCGGCGAAGTCTTGGTTTTCTTTGCCCGTCACCGAGATTTTGACGTAGATGAAGGAGCGAGCCAAGTTGTTTGCATCGGAAGAGCTGGTGTTTTCGGCAAGGTAGGAATAGGTGATGGCTTTGGAGTATTTTTTCAACACTTCTTTATAGCCGTCGGTGTTGCGCCAAAGGTTCAACGCTGTCTTTTCTGCCGATACCGCTTTGTTGAAATATTCGTCGTTCAACGTTTTGATGGTGTTGGTGGCGGTTTCTGCGCCCTGTTTTGCGCTGAGCCAGCTTTCGTAATACAGTTTCAAATCGCCGATTGCAGTCGCGAGTGCTTCGTCGGTTTTTGCGCGTTCAATCAAGTCCTCGCAAGCTGTTTCGTTAAAGTTTGCGCTAGACGTATAGGTGGGGTACACCTTGGACCACTGGTCGTTGATGAGGGAAAGGGAGCGGTTTTGTGCCAACGTTTTTTCCGTCTTTTCCAAAACAGCCGCGTCTAATTCCGCTTGCTTTTTGTCTGCGGCGGAACGGAGCTCGGTTGCGGTTTGCACGGCTGCGGCAAGTTGGGTTTGCGCCTCAACGTCCTTGCTTTCTAACCAAGACCACGTTTCCCCTGCGGAGAGTTTTTCGCCGAGTGGCGTGGTTTCCCCTGCTACATAGGTGACTTGGGGTAACACTTCGCCGTTCAAAAGCAATTCTTCGGTGAAGCTTTCCGACGCTAACAGTTTTACCATGTTGTCCATGGCGTTACGGCTGTACGAACCGTATACGCCGTATTGGCTGGAATTTTCACCCGAAGAAGTGGTGGATTCTTTGGGGTTGACGTAGAATTCTACTTGCGTGCCAAAACGCAAATCGTTCCACGAGGTATACAGCCCCAGCGCACCGCCGGCAATCGCAGCCACAAGCGCAACGAGGACTAAAAATTTAATTTTGCTGAGAAGTAATCGGAAGATGTCCATCAAGCTGATGGTGTTTTCTTCCTGCTGAACGTTTTCTTGCATTCGTTCCTCCTTTGTGGTCGTTACTTTTTTCAAATTCGTCGTATTGTTAACGCACGGAGCAAAAAGCACCCTTTCTAATTGCCGTTTACACGCGTGCATTGTTGTCAATATTATAGCAGTTTGACTTCGGCTTGTAAAGCGTTTTAAGGGAAAAAATGAAAATTTGACGGGGGGGGTGCTTTATTTGCGTAAAATTTCAACGCGTACATGGTATGCCTATTTTTATTTCAACGCGTACATGGTATGCTCAAATAATTATAAAAAAAGGAGCTGTTGTCAGCTCCTTTTTTAGCGGTTTTTGGTAATTTTTAGCGATTAATACAAAATTTGGGCTTTGTCTGGCAGGGTAAGCACTCTGTCGCGCTCGCCGCGCACGGAAAAACACTCCTCTTTATACGTTTTGTGGGGAATAAAATATACTCGTTTGTTTGCCCAAATGCCTTTCAATTCTTCGGCGAACAGGCTTTCGCGCAAAATCTTGCGCATGATGTTTTCATTTAAGTCCACTACGGCAGCGACGTAGCCTTCGGCAAACCGATCGAGGATTTGCGCACGGATACGGGTGACCACGAATATGTCTTCGCGCACGTGCCCTTTACCTTGACAGTGGGGACAGGGTTTGACGAGGTAGGAAAGGACGGTGTTGCCGACCCGTTTTCTTGTGAATTGGGTAAGGCAGAGTTCGCTCATGGGCAGTACGTTGCATTTTGCGGTGTCCTGCGCCAAAAATCCTTTCAAAGCCTCGGTGACGGCGGTTTTGTGTTTTTCGTTCGTCATATCGATAAAGTCGACCACGATGATGCCGCCGATGTTGCGCAAGCGGACTTGACGGGCGATTTCTTCTGCCGCGGCAAGGTTGACCGCAAACACTGTTTCTTCTAAATTTTCGCCGCCGACGTAGCTTGCGGAGTTGACGTCAATGACCGTCATTGCCTCGGTGTGTTCGATGACGAGCGAGCCTCCGTTGGTCAAATGTACGACGGGGTTGGTGGCGTTGTAGATGAGCTTGGTGATCCCGTATTCCTCCATCATCTGCCTCTCCCCTTCGTATAAAACGAGTTGCTTGGACGAGAAATCCTTGCGGAGTTTGATGAGTTTGGAAAGGCGTTGATACAGCGCTTTGTCGCCGACGTGAATGGTGGAAACCTCCTCGCCATAGCTATCGCGCATAATGCGCACGGGCAGGTCCTCGTCCTCGTATAAAAGCGTGCCGACGGGGGCGTTCTGCGACAATTTTAGCATTTCTTTATACAGCGTTTTTAAGTAGGACGCTTCGTGCGAGAGTTGGCGTTGGCTTGCCAGCGCGCCTTGCGTGCGCAGGATAAATCCCTCGCTTTTGCTTTTGCGCATTTTTTCCGTTTGCGCCAGCAATTTTTCGCGCATGGCTTCGTCTGTGATCTTTCGGGAAATGCCCAAAAAGTCGGTGTTCGGCAGGTAGATAATCGTTTTGCCGACAAAGGAGAGCTGTGTGGTGACCTTTGCGCCCTTGTTGCCGCGCGGCGGTTGGGTGATTTGCACGATGATTTCATCCCCTACCTGCAAATCGAGAGCGGACGCAGAGCGTTCGCCAAGGACGCCGTCGTATTTTTTGCAGTCGGTGTAGAACTCGTCCATGGACAGATAGCAGTTGCGCGCCAAACCGCAGTTGATGAACGCGGCGTTCATGCCTGCGAGCACGTTGGCAACTTTGCCTTTGTAGACGTTGCCGACGCAGGCGTCACGATGCTCGCGTTCGCAAAAAAACTCCGTCAGCTTGCCGTCAGTGACATGCGCGGCGAATTTTTGTCCGCAGTATCGGTCTAAGAACCATTCCTTTTTGACTTCTTTCTTCATGTATCGCTGCAAAATCCTTTTTGGGGAATATTTCGTTGAGCTGATGTAGAACTCTTGCGTATGTGCGTGCTCGTTCGCTGGACGCAAGCAACAATAAGTATACCACAAACGCGAGGGTGTTTGCAAGGTTTTTTGCCAAACAATTTTTCCGAAAAAGGCGATTTTGCCAAAAAAGTGGCTAAAAAATAGCGTTTTGGGGTATGACGGCTTGGTTTTGGTTTGTGTGCGGGGACGGTAAACGGGTTGGTTCGGGGTCGGTGAATGGTGCGGAACGGAGTGAGGACAGGGGCGCGTACGGCGATTCGGCGCGCAAAAACAGGTCGGAAAGCTGGTTTTGCGACAGGTCAAACAGGTGGTTTTCGGCGCGGTCGTACACTTCCAATACAAGATATTTGCCTTTGGAAAGGAAGCGGAAAACGTCCTTCACGGGGCAGTCGGCTAAGACGGCGACACGGCGGATTTCCGTGCCCCGTTTCAGGGGCTCCGTTGCTGAAAAAGGCACGCGTTGGTAGGAAATGCGGTCTTTGGTGAGGTTGGCGCACAGCAAAAACAGCGCAAAAAAGAGCAGGGAAAAGTTGGGGTGACGGGTGGCGGCTTGCACGAAAAATACGGTGAGAAGGAATAGTGAGGCGGCAAGCGCCGTGATACGGCAGACGGTGCGCGCGCGGCGTTCGGCTTTCCCCTCGTCGGCGGTGGTTTCGGCGTGTTTTTTTGTGAGCAAGCAGTGCAAAATTCTGCCCCCGTCCAGGGGGTAAAAGGGTAGTAAATTGACCAGTCCGACGGAGAGCGAAACATAGCACGCTGTGTCGGTGAACGCGTACATGGTAGGGACTAACCACCAAATTGCGACAAAAAACAGGGCTGTGAGCAGGTTGCAAACGGGACCGCAAAGGGTGACGAAAATCTCGTCTTTTAAGCGGATGTTTTGCATATCGCCGTCGATGACCGCGCCAAAGGGCATCAGCACGATTTTTTGTAATCGGTAGCCGAGTTTTGCGCTGGCGAAGGCGTGCGCGCACTCGTGCTGGACGGCGACAAGGGTGCTGAGAAGGAATAAAAACAGCTTGCCCGTGCAGGCGTAAAGCGCGCCGACAATCCAAAACAAGGGGTGGAGTTGGACGGTGAGTTTGTGTTTTTTAGCAACGGAAAACGGACGGGCGCGCCGTCCGTTTCTTCTGTTTTTATGGGCGTTCGGCACGGCGGTTACTCGTTTTCGGGAAGCCACGCCAAGCAATTTTCGTCGGTGATACGGAAGCAGTTGAGGGGCGTTCCGTCGGAATACATGGTGATTTGCACCTCCCCTTCTCCGTCAGAGTAGCCGAGGGGTACGCGCGGTTTTACGCTGTCACCCATGCTGTAATAGAGCTGATCCAGACCTTGGAACACGCCCGAAAAGCTGTCGGAATATTGCACGGTGACGGTGTAAAGCCCGTCGGTGGATTTAGAAATTTCTGCCACCGTTCCGTCCGCCGCAGGGTAGACGTGGGTGGCGTCCGTCAGGGTGAGAACGCCGTTTTCGGACAGGGTAAGCGTGGCTTTGGACAGGGTGCTGACGATGGGCGAAAGCTCGAAATCGGAATACACGCGGTGGTTTGCGGCGGTTTCCGTGTTGGTGCCAAGCATACCGCGGAAAAAGCTGTTGACTGCGCTGTTGGGGAAGGCTGCGTTGGTGACAAAGATGGCGGCGCACAGCGCGCACACTGCGCCAACCTCGATTCCGAGAGCGATTTTGACGGGTTTAGACGGGGCGTTTTTTGCGTTCATCGCGTACATGGTATGCTCGTTTTGCGAATTTTCGTGTAAATGGTAGTCCTGCGGTTGCAGTCCGTTTTTCTTAAAATTTTCCGCGTCTTCCGCCGCATACAGGCGCACGGTATCGATGCGTTCGGGAATAGGATCAAAGGTGATATCCCCTTCGTTTTGCGGTTGGTTGTCTGCTTGGTCGGGGGGTTGCGTGTCGGTTGCAGAGGACGGTTCGGCGGCTTCGTTGCCGAATTCCGTGTTTTCCACAGCGGTTACGGTTTGGGCGGACTCCGTTTGTAAGGCGACGTCTGTGTGATCGATTCCGCTTTCGATAGGCGGCAATTCGAGTACGGGGGTGGTATTTTTCAGGGATTCTGTCCCCTCCTCGGTTGCGCTCTTTTTGCGGCGTTTTTTGTGGACGACGTTGACGGTTGAAACGGGGATTTCTAACATTTCGGCATATTCGATTTCTTGGTTCATGGCGGTTCTCCTTGTTTCTGCTTTTGCTTTATTGTATGCGGAAGGAGTGGCGCGTAGAACGAAAAAAGGACGGAAAATCTCCGTCCTTTCTGTCGAATCGGTTGTGTTTTTCGGTATACGTATGCGACTTTTGCTTATTTTTATGAACATTGCGCGTGCGTATATGTTTTGTACGTGTTTGTAATTATTCCGTTTTTGGGTGGCTGTGGCAGTGGTCGAAGTACCAACAAAGGTACGGCTTTTGGCAGTGCTCCCCCACCTCGGTTTCGGGCATGGGTGCATCCTTGCGTTTGAGTTTGCCGAGTTCAAAAATCCGATCGCTTGCCACGCGGTCGGCGGCGCGAGCCTCTTTGTCGACGTTGACAATGCGGTATTCTTCGCCGTCGCAATTGATCATTTCCACTGTTTTACCGCAAAAATCTTCGGTCTGGAGCGTTTGGACGGACGGAAGGTGGTACTCTGTTTCGATACGCTCGGTTTGGAGAGTGACGGGCGGATTTGGTTTGTCGCCGCGCAAAACGAGGTGACAGGCGGTGACGGGTACACCACATTTGCGCAAAATTAGCCGCTGAAAACCGAGGTCTTTGATAAATTCCTCGCGGACGTGCCACGTGTTTTTGACTTCGTACAGGGCGTAGCCCTTCTCCGTTTTTCTCAAAATATCGGCGGCGCAGAAGTTGCCGTACCATGTGAACGAGGCTTCGCAGATGACGGGTGTGCCCTGCTCTATAAGTTGGCGTGTCTTTTCGATCATGGCGGCGAAGTGCGGCCTGCCGTCCTCGCGGAAGGTGGTCGTTTCTACGTAGTCGCCGAAAATGCGCATGGCTTTGTCGCCGAAGTCGTTGCCGGCGTCCAACTTGGCTTGCACTTCGGGCGGAATGATTTTGAGTTCGGGTGCGTGCGCGTCCAGCCACAGCATCTTTTCGCACTGTAAGCCGCGGACGAAATCGGTTTTTGAAATGGGCATGTGTCCCCTCCGTTTCAGGTAAAAATCGAGTTGTTGTGGGTGCGGCGGTTGCCGCCTACGGAATTATCATATCACGGCAAGGACGGTTTTGTCAAGGCGGTGGTGGTTCGGGGATAAAAAAGGGCAACTTTTTTACAAAAGGGTATTGCAAATGCGCGGAAGGTGTGTTATAATAGGGGTAGTTATGGCGGTTTGGTGATTTTTGCACGCCGCAAAAGGAGGAAAAATGACAAAAAGCGGTTTGGCGAAAACGAAGGCTTGGAACGGCATGGCGCTGCTGTTCGTGTTTGTGGAGCTTTGTGTGTTTTGTTTGACGTATGGACGAGCGGTGGTGCAACGCGCTGCGAATGATATGAGTCAGGAAGCGACGATGGGCGGGCTTGGACCTGCTTTTGCATTTGTGTTTGCGCTGATTTTTTTGGGCGCGCTTGCGGTGCCTGCAGTGCTGTTGTTGGCTTCGGCAATCGGGCTGTTTGTCACCAAAGAAAAACGCTTGGTGCGGTTTGTGGTGACGGCGCTGGTTTCGGAAATTATGTCCGTGATTTTGCTTGGCGGATTCGGCGTGTTCATGGCGGAGGCGAGCTTGTATGACGGGTTCTGTCTTGCGGAAACGATCGTGGCGATGTTGGCGGCGATTGCAAGTGCTGTCGGTAGTGTGTTTGTGTTGGTGAAATGGAAATCTGCCGAATAAGGTTTGCGGTTGTCTTTGGCTTTTAGGCGGCTGTGTTTTGCTGCTCCGTTGCATAAATATACACAATCTTGCATAAAACTTGTATAAAAACGGAATAAAAGCGGCGGCCGTGTATGCGCCCGTCGCTTTTTTGTTAAGTTTTACTTATACCTGATTGCTTATATTTTACAGAGTTGGTGTGCGGCAGCAGGTAGGGTTTTCCCGCTGTTTTAATATTCCGCCTTTTAATATTCCGCCGTGGCAGGCAAGGCTTGTTTTTGCGGCAGGGAGTAGAGTTCGAACTCCGTGTCGATGTCAAAGTCCTCGCTTGCGTCATAGGCGGCGAGTTTAGAAACGGAGACCTCGTACGCGGTCATGGTGCGTATGTCCGTTTCGGAAAGCTTTTTTTGATATTCTCGACTTTGGATTCTGCCCGACACGGCGATTTTGTCGCCTACGGAAAGGTTTTTGACAAAGCGCGCGTTTCTGCCCCATGCGATGCAGGGGATATAATCGGATTTGTTGTAGGCGCGATTTACGGCAACGAGCACGTCGGCAATTTCGCGGTTGAACGGGGTGGTGCGGTAGACGGGCGGTTTACAAATATAGCCGCTGAGCAAGATGGTGTTCGGGTTTTTTTCGGACGGTTCTTCGGTGACCAGTTCGCGAACGAACACGGTGAGCATGAGTCGCGATTTCCCGTTTTCTAACTTGTTATAGCTGCGGAATTGCCCTACGGCGCACACGGTTTTGCCCCTTCTAAGCGCGCCGTCTTGAATGAGCCTTTCCGAGAGGGTGACGGGTAGAATATCCGCTTGCCCCGAAAGGCGCATTACGCGGACAAAAAATTCGTAAAAACCTTCGCCGTAGACCTCGTGTGAAAAGACGGCGTCGCTGACGATTTCTCCCATGATGTAAACTTTGTTGTTTTTTTCGGTAACGTAATTCATATAATAACCTCCAATGTAATCGGTAACGAGATGATAAAACAGTCATACCATGTACGTGATGAAAAATAAAAGGGCATACCATGTACGTGTTGAATTTTATTTATTTGATGGGTGTTGTCTGCCGTTTACGTCGATGTAATAGTTTTCTTTATAGATGAGTTCGGAGACGGGCACAAAGGTAAACCCGCGGTTTTTTAAGGTGGAAAAGATCATAGGCAACGCTTCGGCAGTGTGTAATCCGTTGTTGTGGCAAAGGATAATCGAGCCGTTTTTTGCACCGTTGATCACGCGCAAGGCGATTTCTTGCGCGGACAGATTTTTCCAGTCGAGGGAATCGACGTCCCATTGAATGGGTTCTAAACCAAGTTCGTGGCAGGTCTGTATCAGCGTGTTGTTATAATCGCCGTACGGGGGTCTGAAAAGGGTGACTTTTTTTCCTGTCACCGTTTGAATGGCTTGCGCCGAGCTTAATAATTCGCTTTCGATTTGTGCCTTGGTGAGTTTGCTCATATACGGATGCGTGCGGCTGTGCGTGCCGATTTCGTGTCCGTGGTTGACGATTTTTTGCACGTAGTCGGGGTATTTTTCCACCCAGAATTGCACGGCGAAAAAGGTGCACTTTACATCGTTGCGCTCCATGTACTCCAACAGTTTGTCGGTATGGTCAACGCCCCACGCACAATCGAAACTGATTGCCACTTTTTTCTCGGCGGTTTCCACACTGTAAATAGGTAAAGAGCGGCTTGAACTCGTACCTGCCCCCACCGTTTCGCTGTTTTGGGTGCTGATTCGTAGCGCGTAAGCCAGTGTTCCGACCATAAAAAAGACGGCGAAAAATACGCAAAGTAAAGGGAAAAATCCCCGAAAAGCTGCCGTTTTATAATGGGAAACGGGGGTGATTTTGTTGTAATTTTGCGTGGCTTTGTTTTGGGATTTGTTGTGGCTTGTGAGTGGTTTTTGAAGATTTGTGCGCATAGGCGGTTGCTCCATTATTCTAACGGGTTTCAGTGTGTAATAATTTTGGAAGGTTTGGCGGAGTTTGTCTGTTTTTGACAAAATTGTTCTCGGTTGTAAAGGAAGTTTTTGCTAAAATGCGCTGCGGTTTGGCTGTTGGCGTAGTTTATTGTATTCTGCGCCGCTTGCGGATATGCCAAAACAAAAATGACGATAGCGAAACGGTTTACTTTTTCGCGAAAAACGTGTATAATAATGGTGTGAGTATTACGGAGTTCGCAGCGGACGGAGTTCCTTCCGTTGTGATATGGCGCGAGGGCGCGGACGGAGGCAAAAATGCGTATTTGGGCGAAGTTGATTACGAACGGAAAAATTCAGCAGCAGTTTGTGTATGAGAATGCGGAGCAGTTGACCTATTCGCATTTTTTGGATTATTTGATTGATATTTGTCACGAGTTGGATATCCCCACCCCCGTTTTGACAAAAACGCACGTGTTCAATTTTGCGAAATTTAACCACGTCAAGTTTTTGCCTCGGGATTTTGTGGAAACGCTGGGTTACGATCAGCTGTTTGTGGAAAATATTTTTTAAGGGATGTTTGTATGTATGCCAAATGCGGAATATGACTTTGGTATAAGTATAAGTAATAGTTCTACATAAGACATGCAATTTTTGGGTTGCATAAAAGGGAAAGGAGCGGTTATGACGGCTTTACAACGAGATGTATTAAAGGTGCTGACGGAAGACGCGCGCATTGCGCCGAAGAAGATTGCGGCGATGCTTTCGGTTGCGGAAGAAGAAGTGTGCGCTTGTATAGCGGAAATGGAAAAGAGCGGATTGTTGGTGAAATACACGGCGATTCTTAACCCCGAAAAGGTGGACGAAACGGTGGTGGACGCCCTGATCGAAGTGAAAGTGACCCCCAAATGTAAGGTTGGCTTTGACGGTATCGCCAAACAGATTGCCGCCTTTCCCGAGGTGAAAGCGGTGTATTTGATGAGCGGCGCATACGACCTTGCTGTGTTTGTCGAGGATTCGACCTTGCAACAAGTGGCTCGGTTTGTTTCCGAGCGTATTTCCACGTTTGACGGTGTCATTTCCACGGCAACGCATTTTATTTTGAAGAAATATAAAATCGAAGGTGTGTTGACGGAGAAGGGGGATACTGACCTGCGCCAAATCATTGTTTGATTTTTGGCGAAGCGGATATGTATCGCATTTCTGCGTTGCGGCTCAGTCACATACTACTTGTACACTCCTCCGCCTTGTCTTACCTTGCTTGTATCTCTGTTTTGCGACGGGGGAGAACGGTGGTTTGATACAGAAAATCCGCTTATCTGCTTAACAAAAAACTTGTTTCATTGCATACATGGTATGTGCATTTTATCATAAAGGACCACGATTATGCGTGATTTTGTAAACAAAAAAGCCAAACAGATACAGCCAAGCGGTATCCGAAAATTTTTTGATATTGTGTCGAGCACGGAAGGCGCAATATCCCTCGGTGTAGGTGAACCCGATTTTATCACGCCGTGGAAGGTGCGTTCGGCGGCGATTACATCTTTACAGCGCGGCTACACGCAATACACGGGCAATCGCGGCTTGCCCGTGCTCCGTGATTTGATTGCCGGATATTTGCAGGAACGGTTTGGGCTCACTTACGATCCCAAGCACATCATTGTCACGGTGGGCGGTAGCGAGGGCATCGATTTGGCGCTGCGCACCTGCGTGGAGTGTGGTGACGAGGTACTGATTCCCGACCCTGCCTACGTGTCCTATTCCCCTCTTGTTTTCATGGCGGATGGTGTGCCCGTGCACGTGGAATGTTGCGAGGAAGATGGTTTTGTTTTGACACCCAATTGCTTGGAGCGTGCCATCACCGACAAGACCAAGGCGATTATTTTGACCTATCCCAACAATCCCACGGGAGCGATTATGACGGAGCAACAGCTCCGTGCGATAGCCGATGTGATTATTCGTCATGATTTGTTGGTGATTTCCGATGAAATTTATGCCGAACTGACCTACGGCGGCAAGCATAGCAGCATTGTGTCGCTGCCCGGCATGCAAGAACGCACGGTATACGTCAGCGGTTTTTCAAAGGCGTTTGCGATGACGGGCTGGCGCATGGGTTACGTTTGTGCGCCTGCGGAAATTGACGACGCGATGTTCAAGGTGCATCAATTTGGCATTATGTGCGCGCCGACCATGTCGCAATATGCGGCGGTGGAGGCTTTGCGTGACGGGTTTACCGATAATTTTGCGACCGTAGCGGAAATGGTGGACGCGTACGACAAGCGCAGAAAGTTTGTTTTGCATTCGCTTGCGGAAATCGGTATGCCTTGTTTTGAACCGCGCGGTGCGTTTTATGCCTTTCCGTCGGTGAAAAACACGGGCATGGATGCGGAGGCGTTCGCCAACGGATTGCTTGCAGCGGAAAAAGTTGCCGTCGTCCCGGGAAATGCCTTTGGTAAATTCGGTGAAAACAATGTAAGAATTTCTTACGCGACGGCAATGACTTCGCTCAGCGAGGCCTTTGATAGAATCTCAAAATACCTAACAAAAATTCGCTAAACGAGGGCACCATGTTCGCGTTGAATGTGACACGGTGTAAAAATGACAGTACCATGTACGCGATGAATTAAAAATGGAATAAAAATGAGTAGGGCAGGTATGCGATGAATTTCATCGCATACCTGCCCTTGTGTTTTGTGCTTTTTATAAAAATAAGCGCGACAAATGGTTGGCTAACCGTTGGGGGTAGAACAAAACGCCCTCGTTTTGTTTGCGAAGGCGTTTTGTTTGTTATTGCTTGTAGTTTTTGCTGTTTTGTTCGCCGGTTGGTTCTGTTTTGTCGGCTATTTTTGTCTGTCGTTGCGCGGTGGGCGCTTATTTTGTGATGTCCTTGACGGAGTTTCCTTCGATAATTTTGAAGGGGACGTAAATTTTATTATAGGCGACTTTATCGGAAATGCTGGTCAGCAGCGTTTCCATGGCAATGCGCCCGATTTCGCCCTGACCTTGTTGCACGTGCGTGACGAGGGAGGAATCCACCGATTCGTACCCGTCGAACATTACCAACGAATAATCGTCGGGGATCTTTTTGCCGATTTCTTTCACCGCCTGAATAATCAGCTTAGTCACGGTAAATTCCGAGGAAATAATCGCCGTGATCGAGGGGTTCTCGTTTAGGTAATTTTTGATAATTGCTATATCTTTACGGAAAATTTCCTCGTCGTCGGCGGAGTGCGGGCTGATAACGCTGTTTAAAATTTTAATTTCACTCAGCGGATAGTTGTTTGCCATATATACAGAGGTAAACCCGTTAATGCGTTCTTGTACGGAGGAAGTATTCGTTTGCGGACTGCACATAAACGCTATGTGCGCGTGTCCTTTATCAAATAGATATTTCGTCAGGGACTGCGCCGCGTCGGAGTGGTTGGTGCTGACACTGGGAATGGAAAACCCCGTAAAGCAACGGTCGACAAGCACGATTGGGAAGTTGTTGCAATGCAAACGAATCAGCGTTTCGTTGTAAAATTCGTTATGGACGGGTTGAATAATCAGCCCTTCCACGCCAAAGGCGACCAAATCGTTGATGGCGCGCGTTTCTTCCTCGGGGTTGTCTAACGAGTTTCTAAAAATCATCTGATAGCCGTACTTGCTTGCCGTGCGTTCGATTGCCGTTAAAATTTGCAAACCGAAACTGGACGCAATGTTGCAAAGAACGAGCCCGATGGTGTGCTTTTGCGTTTTATCGGGAATTCTTTCCACGAACGTACCGCGCCCTGCCGTACGGGAAATATAGCCCTCGCTTTTCAAAAGTTGCATGGCTTTTTGTATGGTGATACGGGAAACGTAATACATTTCCGCCAACTCCAACTCCGTGGGCAACATCGACCCCGGGGGATATTTTCCGTTGATGATTTCCTTTTTGATTTTGTTATAAATTTCGATATACAGCGCGTGGTTGGTCACTTCTCTCGTGCGCATAACATTAATCACTCCCTTTCCTTTTTTTATAGTTCCTTTCACTTTTTGTTCTATGATAGCACAAACCCCGGGTTAAGTCAAACAAAATCGCTGTCAAAACAAAAAAAATGACTGTAAAATGTTCTAATGTCATACAAATGACTTAAAAAGACTTAAATGTATTGAATTTTTTGAAAAAGTGTGTTATGCTATGTTTGCAAGCTTGAATTATTGGGCTGAAAATGAGGAGGTACATAGAACTATGAAAAGAAAAATTGCGAGTGTTGCCTTAGCGGCAGTTACGCTTTTTTCCATGGCATCTTGCGGTGGCGGCGGTGGTGTGACCAACGGTTACAGCAAGTACGAAGACGGGCGTTTGGTGTTGACCATTTGGGCACCCGACCAGTATGCGGGGACGCAGGTAAGAACCAAGTTCCAAGACTGGTTAGATGAATTCAATGAAACGGAAGAAATTAAAAATTTGAACGTGAAGTTGAAATTCTCGCCCTTGACGCAGTTGCCCACTTCGCTGAAAACGGCGTGCATGAGCGGACCGAGCAAAATGCCCGACATTGTCATTTGGGATAGATTTGCAACCCCGTCGAACACGAACTACCTGTTGCCTATGGACGATTTGATTGCCAAAGACAACATCGATACCAGCAAATTCTTGGGCGAAGCATACAACGAATTGACGGTATCCGACGTGCAATACGGCTTACCTTTGGACGCAGACCCTTGGGGCATCTACGTCAATATGGACATCGTGAACGACTACAACGCCACGGCAGAAACTAAGATTAACGTAAACGATTTGAACACGTGGACGAAAGTAATGGACGCGGCAGACGCGTTGACCGTACGCAACGGCAGCACGGTTACCCGTTCGGGCTTGAACACGACGAGTGCAGACGGTCAGTTCTTCTCCTTCGTATACACGGGCACGGGTGAATTAATCAACACGGATAAGACTTCCGCAACCTACGGCGACACCGTTATGGCGGACGTCATGAAAGAAGGCTTTGCCGACGGGCAAACCCTCCGCGTGTACGATTCGTTGGCGTTCTTTGGCGAATTGTATAAGAAAGACCTTTGCAACACGGGTCACGGCGGCACGGACGCATTCGGCAACGGACTTTGCGCTATGACGTACGGTTCGATCTATTTCCCGTTGGAACTTTCTTCTTATAGATTACAGAATTACAAAATGCTTCCTTATCCTGCAAGAGACAGAAGCTATTTGAACGGCGAAAACCAACCCGAATTGCTCGACCCCGCGGCAACTGATAAATTCGGTATGCAAAACGGTCAGGTGGGCGGTATGCTCGGCGGTTACGGTTTGACCATTCCTCAACCTGTCAACAAGGCAATGCGTTCGGAAGAATGGCAAACGCACGTAGACAAGGCTTGGGAAGTGATTAAACTCTGGTTGATGAACGACGAAATGAACGAGTTGTACTTCACCTCTAACGAAGTCATCACCTGCCGCGAAGATCTTTGGACGAACAGCTTCTATCAACAAGACGGCGTCATCAAAGATATTCTTCCGTACATCGGCTATTACAAAATGCGCCCCAGCGTGGCAGGGTACGAAACGTTTGAGGCGAGCGTAGTCCGCTCTGAAATTCAATCCCTCCGCGAAGGCAGCCAAACGGTATTTAAGACCTATTCGGATATCCGTTCGCAAGGGAACGCCATTTTAAGACAGGCACAAGGGAGAAACTAAATGACTGAAACGCGAAAAAAATTGACGATGAAGGCGCGCATGAATATTGTCGGCTATGTTTTCGTCGCGCCCGCGTTGCTCAGCTTTTCTATCTTTGTTCTGCTTCCGTTAGCGCTCTCGTTAGGGTTAAGCTTTTTCACCACGGATATGTTCTTTATGGACATGACCTTTGCAGGGTTGGATAACTTCAAACGCGTATTTCAAGATTCGCTGTTTTGGTTGAGTATCCGCAATATCCTGCTGTACACGGTGATGGCAGTGCCCTTGAACGTCATTATCGCGCTGTTGCTTGCTTCGCTTGTTAACAGCCAGTTAAAAGGCGTAAAAGTTTTCCGCGTACTGTACTATTTGCCGAGTATCACCAGCTCGGTGGCGGCAAGTACCGTATGGCTTTGGTTGATGAACCCCGGTTACGGGCTTTTGAATACCATTTTGACGGCAGTGGGGCTGCCTGCGGCAACGTGGCTGTCCCATTCCTCCACGGCATTGTTCTCGGTAACCATTATCACCGTGTGGCAGGGCGTGGGTACGAATATGATCATCTTCCTTGCGGCATTGCAGAATTTGCCTACGCAGGTATACGAGGCTGCAAAGTTGGACGGCGCAGGGCCTGTAACGACCTTCTTCGCACTGACCATTCCCCTGATTGCGCCGACGATGTATTTCATCTTGACGACGACGCTCATCGGGGCGTTCCAACTCTACGATCAAGTATACGTGCTGACAAGCGGCGGTCCTGCCAACTCTACGTTGACCCCCGTATATCTCATCTGGCAAAATTCCTTTGGCGACAACGCAGGTCCGCAGGCAGGGTATGCGGCGGCACAATCGTTTGTGCTGTTCGTCATCATCATGTTGGTGACCATCGTAGTACGCAGATTTGACAGAGATACATCAAAATAGGAGGGAAAAATCATGAAAGAAACACAAACGATCGCACCCTCTGCCGATGTGGATATCGAGGCAAAAAAAGAACACAGAAAACGCTTGGTGCGTGAAATTAGCAAAAAGACGTTGTTATACGTGATTATGTGCGTGATAGCGGTGGCAATGGTATTGCCCTTCTATTGGTCGCTGATTACCTCTATTCGTGCGAACGAGGAAATTTTACGGCTTCCCGTAACTTGGTTCCCCGACAAATTCACGTTAGAGCATTATAAATACGTATTCGACACCATTCCTTTTTTCCAAATGTTGGGCAACAGCTTGTTGACGACCGCTATCGGTTTGTTCACCAACCTGTTCTTCGGGTCTTTGGCGGCGTACGCCTTTGCCAAAGTCCGCTTTACGGGGCATAAAATCATCTTCAACATCTTGCTTTCGTCGATGATGATCCCCGGCGTAATCACGTTGATCCCGACCTTCTTCGTGTTGCTCCGTTTCCCTTTGGCAGGCGGCAATAACATTTTAGGTCAAGGCGGTATCGGCTTCTACGACAACCTTGCGGCAGTCGTGTTGCCGGGCGCAATCGGCGTATACGGTATCTTCTTTATGCGCTCCTTCTTTGCCTCTCTGCCCGATGATATGGCAGAAAGCGCGCGTATGGACGGCGCAAACGAATTCACCATTTTCTTCCGCATTTATCTTCCCTTGGTCGTTCCCGGACTTCTCACCTTGGGTATCTTCACCTTCCAAAGCGGTTGGAATAACTTTATGTGGCCGAATATCGTGTTGCAAAGCCCTGAAAACCAATTACTGACCATGGCGTTCAAATTCTTTAAGACGCCTACGCAGGTCGACTACGGACCTTTGATGGCGGTGACTCTGTTGATGTCTGTACCCGTACTCATCTTGTTCGTATTTATGCAGAAATACTTCGTGCAAGGCGTTGCCTTGGGCGGCGTAAAAGATTAAAAGTTATTTAAGGAGGAAATTTTTATGAAAAAACTACTTGTAAGCGTTTTGTCGCTGGGTATGGCGGTTTGCGCCGTAAGCGGTACTGCGTTTGCACTCACCAACGCTTCGGCGGGCAACACCTTTAAGGCAGACACCGAAGGCACTGCGGTAAACCCCGGCGGTAAAGAAACGTCTACCATTATGACGGCACTCGATAATAAAATCGTAGCGCTGAACGCGGATATCCAAGCCGCTTTGGAGGCAGGGAAAGAGCTTTCCGCGGCGTATGCAGAAGGGGACATCATCGTATACTCCATTGCAAACGGCAGCAACGGCTTGCTCGATTCCGATAACAAGCGTTCGGGCTGGAAAGTTTGGGAAGGCGTGCCTTTGATGGACTTGAAATATCTGAATGCAGGTTACGGCGGCTGGGGCGATAACTATGTCGGCTGGATGACCTATAACGGCGTGAAGGACGAAGCGTACATCATTACGGCGGAATTTGCAAATACCTTCCAAAGCAACCAAAAAATCGGTCCTGCGGCAAGCGATATGTTCACCGTAGGCAGCATTACCTATCAGAACTTCACCAACGGCTACATGAAACGCGAAAACGGCACGGTGACCGTTGTGGACAAAAAGAACGTATCGTTAGATGGCGAAACGGTCACCGAAGTGGCGGCAGATCCCACCTCTACGGGTATCATCGGCGCGGCAACGGAAGCAACGCTTACCAAGGCAGGCACCGACAAAGAAGAATTTGCAAAGGCGTTCAGCGACGCGTATAAGAAATATGCAGACGCAGGTTATAACGTAGGTTATCCTTTCTCCACCGTTATGGACGACGGTAAAAACTCGGGCGGCGATGCAAGATACGGCACGCTCTGCTCGCAAAACTTCCGTTGGGGCGATTCCGTTTGCGATCCTTGGAACGACAGCGGCAGAAGCCAATGGGCGGCGCTTGCTTACAACTTTGAACAGAAAGCCGTATATTTGATTACGGACGAATTCTGGAGCGCATTTGAAAAAGTTGCTCAGCACGTAACCGAACTCGGCGATCCCGTCGGCGACGCATTCCTTGCAACGGACGGCAATCGTTATCAAAACTACACCAAAGGCTATATGAAGGCAGAAGGCGCAACGGCGCAAAACAAAAACGCAACCGTAGTCCTTTCTAAAAACGTAGATGCAAGCGGTGCAGAATACGGTCTTGACGCGGCTTCTAGAATCGGTCGTCTCGGCGCATCCGTTACGGAAGAAGTTCTTCCCGATGGCTTCACGGCAGAAACCTTTACGGCGGCTGTGAAAGAAGCGTACACGGATAAAGTGGCGTATGCCTCCGACGAAGAATTCGTTTCTGCGGAACTTGTTTCCTACGAAAACGGCTTCATTTCCCAAAAGTACACCGACAACAAGGGCAAAGTACACATGTTGGCTTACTCGGCAAGCGAAAACGACTTTGTATATCTCCGTCCTGCAGTTGTTTCCATCTTCAACAGCAACACCACCATCGGCGCGCCTGTAAGCGCACGTATCCAAGTGGCAGAAACGGAAAGCCAGACCATTTACGCATACCCGTTTGCAAACGGTTACATCAAACTGACGGTTAGCGAACAGTACGAAATCGTAGGCGGTTTGCCCGTAGCAGTCACCAACGAAGCGGCTGTGGCTACGGTCGGCGCAACGTACGACAAAGAAAAGGTATTCTTTGAAACGGTAAGCTATGCAGATTCCATCAACGCAAGCCTTGTTAACGCGGCGACTTCGCAAGCGTATGCCTTCTTGAACATTCCCGATGCAGAAACGTTGGCGGCGAAGTTTAGAGAAGCATACGAGGCGGCATTCGCAGTCGGCTTCTCCGCAGGTAAACCTGCAAGCGAAGGTATTACGTGGTGGACGACGGGCAACTCCGGCGTTATCAAACTCACCCTTGCAGGCGGTAACGGCAACGCAAGCTTCTGGGGCGACAACACCTTGATGACCTACAACCCTGCAGACGGCAAAGTATACATCACGACGGGTATGGTCGGCAGCCACTACGGCAACGACGGCGCTTCCGGTAACGGTTGGGCACTCGGCGAAATGAAGATTAACACCAAGACGGGCGTTATCGTACAACAATTCGATATTCACGACACCGTTGTAGAATCCCGTCCCATTTACATCATCGTAGAAAACGGCACTTCTAACAAAGTTTCCGGTATGTACGATTTTGAAGCGAATGCAAACGGCGGCGAATGGGTAGATTACATCACGCAATTCGGCGGCAGCATCTCCAAAAAGGTATTCAGCGCAGACGAATATAAGGTAGGCGACGATATTTCTATCGACTTCTCCAAGTATATCGACAACGAAGACGGTTACAACGTTACCTATACGTTGGTTTCCGAAACGGGCGCTTTGAGCGAAGCGGGCGTGTTCACGACCAAGGCTTCCGCGGCAGGCAAAATTGTTGTAAAAGTAGAAGCATACAGCGCGTTCGATAAGCTTACGTTTGACGTAGAATTGACCGTAAAGGGCGAAGATTCCGGCAACGGCGGCAACAGCGGTTCCTCGTCTGAACAACCTTCCACGCCTCCCGCGTCGGACAGCGAAAGCAAACCCAGCAGCGGTTGCGGTTCGGTAGCGATGGGCGCCGGTATTGCGGCAGCAACGGCAGCAGTGGCAGCAGTGGCATTTGTTGCAAAAAAGAAAAGAGAGGATGAATGATTTTGTTACGAAATGAGTCCGAGGCGCAGGGGTGCGAAAACACCCCTGTGTCGGAAATAACCGAATACAAGCACTTATGTTCGGAAATGCGGCGGCAAATTCAGCTTTACGCGGATACGATCAAGGACGAGAAGGTAAAAACGATGTTTTTGAATTGCTTTTTCTCGTCCTTGGATACCGCGGCGGTACGCCTTGGCGACGGCAGCACGTTTATGCTGACGGGAGATATCCCTGCTATGTGGCTGCGCGATTCTGCCGTGCAAGTGATGGGCTATTTGCCATTTGCAAAGCAGGATAAGGACGTAAAAACACTGATTTGCGGTCTGTTGCAAAGACAGTTTTTCTACATCAACTTGGACCCCTATTCCAATGCGTTCAATCAAGAACCGAACGGCAGGGGGCATAAGGACGACGTTACCGACTTTGACAGCCCTTGGATTTGGGAAAGAAAGTTTGAAATCGACTCGCTTTGCTATCCTTTGTGGCTTGCGCAAAAATATGCGGAGGAAACGGGGGATTACGCCGTGTACGACGACGGATTCCGTAAGGCGTTCGGTCGTATCGTAGAGCTTTTTGAAACGGAACAACACCATTTTGAAAAGTCTTCGTACGTGCACAGTCGCCCGAAATATCCGCAATTCCCCACCCTTCCCAACGGGGGCAAGGGTACGCCCGTAGGTTATACGGGTCTGGTCTGGAACGGCTACCGTCCCAGCGACGACGTGTGCGATTACGGCTACCTCATTCCCTCCAACTTCTTTATCACCGTCGTGTTCGACTGGTTGGAAAAGCATAAAGCGGAAACGGGGCTTTCGGACGAAATTTTTGCGCGTATGCAAAAACTGAACGCAGACGTCAAGGACGGCTTGCGCCGTTTTGCGGTGGTCAACCACCCCGAATTTGGCGAAATTTACGCCTTTGAAACGGACGGTTTGGGGCATTACAACCTGATGGACGATGCCAACGTGCCCAGCCTTTTAAGCCTTCCTTACCTTGGGTATTGCGCCAAGGACGACCCCGTGTATCTCAACACGCGTAAGTTCATTTTAAGTAAGCATAACCCCTATTATTACGTCGGTAAGGCGGCAAGCGGCGTGGGTAGTCCACATACTCCCGAAAATTACATTTGGCACATTGCAATCGTGATGCAGTTGCTCACTTCCACGGACAAGGCAGAACGCAAGCGTTGTTTTGAAACGCTGACTTCTACCGATGCCGATTGTTTGGTGATGCACGAAGGCTTCCATTGCGACGATCCCGCACAGTATACGCGTCCTTGGTTCTGTTGGGCAAACACGCTGTTTGCAATGGCAGTCACGGACATGAAAGATAACGGAGAACTTGAATGAAACAAAAATTAGCATTACTACTTGCAGGCGTATGCGCGGCGTCGAGCGTTGCGCTCGTCGGGTGCGGCGATAAAAAACCGACCGACCCCTTAGACGGGCTGAACGATACGGCAAGAACGTACGCAGAACGCAGCATAGCTTTGAACGAAGCGGTCAAAGAGAAGTATTGGCAGGAAATGGTGCTGTTTATGTACCACTACTATCCCAACTTCACCGACGACGCTTCGGGCGATTTAAGCACGGCGTACGTTTGGCCGTATACCGAAACGGTAGCGGCAAACTGGCGCATTGCTACGCTATCTAAAAATACGAAGTCGTATATCTCCGACTATTATAAAAAGACGATTGACGGCTTTGAATATTACCGTTCCTTCCGCGACGATTACCATACCTATTGCGCTTCTCGTTCCACGGAAATCGGTATGGCGGCAGGCGACACCTATTACGACGATAACATTTGGATCAGCCGTGAATTTTTGAACGCTTCCGAAGTGTTTGAAAACAAGGAATATTTGACGATTTCTGAAAAGGTTGCGCAGTTCGTTTGGAGCGGTTGGGCAGACGATGAGCTCGGCGGTATTTACTGGTGCGAACAGAAGAAAAATTCTCGTAACACCTGTTCTAACGCGCCTGCGTCCTTGCTGTTCGCTCGGTTGTATCAAGCCACGGGCGACAACGCGTGGTTAGACCGCGCAAAACAGGTTTACGCATGGACGTATCAGACCTTGCGCGACCCGTCCGACAACGTGTACTGGGACAACATCAGCAACGAAGGGCATATCACCAACTGGAAATTCACCTATAACACGGGCAGTATGATTTCCGCAGGTGTTAAGCTGTACGAAATCACGGGCGAAGCCTCCTATTTGGAACAAGCCAAAGCCAGCGCCGCAGGGGCATATCGGTATTGGTTTAAGGACAAAGACGGCAAGGATTATAAGGTGATTCAGTCGGATAACCCTTGGTTCAATGTCCTTTTGTTGGATGCGTGGGTAGAACTCTACCACCACGATCCCGAAACGACCTTGCCGTATATCGAGGCGTACGAGGCGAATTTGAACTATGCGTACACCCTCGTCATCGACGGTTTGATGCCGAATAACTGGGCAAACGGTTGGGGTGACAAAAACGAGGCGGGCGAACCTTACGTGAAACACGCAAACGTGTTGGATATGGCGGCAAATGCCGAAAACTTCGGTACGCTTGCTTATTTCTATCAACATGTGAAAAAGTAAAAAGCAGCATTAAGGAGTGAAATTATGAGAAAGACAAAAAAGATTGCGGCGGTAGTGCTTGCGACGTTGATGAGCGTCGGGGTATGCGCGGCTTGCGGCGACGAGGGACAAGGCGGCTCGTCCGATACGGGCAGCAGCGGCGTACAAGTCGTTACGTACACCGTTACGTTTGACGCAGACGGCGGTACGCTTTCGGGCAATGCAAGTGCTAACGTAGAGGAAGGAAAAACCGTTACTCTGCCTTCGGCAACCAAAGAAGGTTACCACTTTGCAGGTTGGTACGTAGGTGAAACGTTGGTTGGCGGTGCAGGCGAAAGCTACGCGCCCATGGAAAACGTGACGTTGAAAGCCGTTTGGGTTGCCGACGTGCCCGATTATGCGTCGGTGAACGCCGCGCGCGCGATTGAGTACGCAAAACTCATCGAAAAGGAATACTGGAATTCCGACACGTATTTGTCCCAACTGACCCCCGGCGGCGGCAGACCCTATTTGTGGCCGTATACCGAACAGGCGGCAATGGTCAACGGTGTTCTGTTGCACATGGATAAGTCGGATAAGGACTACGAATTTTTCAAAACGTATCTGGAAGAATTGATGCAAGGTTTGCGCCACTATCGCGTGGGGCAAGTCAATATGGGTGCGGGCGAAAGCTGGGCAAACGAGGACCATTATTTGGCGAAGTATGGCGAGGCGGACGGCACGGCAAATTCGTATGCCATCTACAACTCGGGCAGAAACGACGACGCGGCAGTGGATAACGTTTCAGCAGGACTCGGCGGCGTGTTCTTCGATGATAATATTTGGGTTTGCAAAGAATTTTACTATGCGTACCTCAACCTCGGCAATGTGGAATATTTGAACGAATCGATCAATATCCTGAACTGGATTGTCGGCGAAGGGTACGAAAGCACGACGGGCTTGCAGGGTATTTACTGGAAGTGGTCTGCAAAGTTCCAATTCGACTATAAGAACAACAACGGGTTAAGCGACGATTTGCACGCTTCGCTCAACACCTGTTCTTCCGCGCCTACGGCAATGATGTTGGCAAAGATGTATCAGTTGATCGGCGAAGATACCAATGCGCAAAAATTTGCAGGTTTGCGTGACGATTATCTCTTGAAAGCGCAGAACATTTACGAATTCTGCTATTCGGTACTCCGCAACCCCGATACGGGCTGCTTGCGCGATAAGATATTCTTGAAAGAAGGCTTCCAAAAAATGACCGACAGAAACCAACAAATCGAGTTGGTGGACGCGCAGGAACTTCCGTATAATACGGGTACGTTTATGACGGCAGGTGCGGAACTTTATAACATTATGTCGGCGCGAGACGATCAGGTCGGCACGATTATGAAGGGCATTTATCTGGAAAGAAATAAGCAAGTCGCTTACGATGCAGACCGCAAGTTTGCAAACACGCAAGTGTTGCAAGGTCAGTATTCGTATAATAAGAACAGCTGGTTTACCTCTTTCTTGTTGGACGGCTTTATCGATTTAAGCGAAAGCGTGGAAGAGTGCTCGACGTATATCGAACATATGCGTAGCGCGTTGGACTATGCTTGGACGCATAACCGTGCCGAAGACGGCTTGGTTTGCCCCGCATGGATTGCCGGTTGGAGCGAATATAACGACAACGGCATCAACAGCGAAGGGAACCCCAGACAGATTCTTTTGCAATCGGCAAATGCGCATTGTTACGCAATGCTTGCAAGATACTACCAAAATGTTTAATAGAACCCAAAAAGCGTTGGTCTTGCGACCAACGCTTTTTGCTTTTTAAATACCCGTACCATGTCCGCGTTGAATGTGGCGCGGCATAAAAATGAAGATACCATGTACGCGATGAAAATAAGAGGTGCGGGGCTGGTATGCGACTAGTAAAAATACAATTCATCGCGTACATGCCCCTACGCTTTGTTATTTTTCGCCTTTATTCGGGGAGTATATTACATATATCGTTTGACAAAAAACCGAAAATGATTTATAATAAATTATCGTGTGATTCACGATAAAAAACGAATGATTAGGAGTGTAAACAATGAACAACGAAGCACTTAAATTTTATCCTGCACACCCCTCCGATGTAAAAACGCATCAAATCGAAACGTCGGCTATGCCCGTTTTAGAACAAAACGCCCCCTTTGACGT
>CAYRAY010000009.1:0-31419 GCA_964422405.1 uncultured Clostridia bacterium
ACATTCTATGTCGTAAATTGATACTTCCTGACTTGTGCTTGGGCGACACCACGAAGGGCAATAAAAAACGGAGTCATCATATTTCGGTTTGATTGTTAAATTGAAATAGTCTAAATTCAATGATAAAAGGCGATAGGATAGGTAATGTCAAGGATGGGAAATATTCGATACAAACGACCAATTAGATTATTTATTACAACTACGCATTAAGAAAAAGTCCTGACGATTGCTGTCAGGGCTTTCTTTTTATGTCTAAAGAATCTACTATAAAGAAATGTGTTACGTTTACAAAGGTTGTTGAAGCTCCAATGCACGTAAATTGCTACATATAAATGCGCTTTTTTGCCTATAAAAACTAAATAGAACCCCCGAAACGAGGGTTCTATTTAGAAACTTCTTGGCGGTCTGGTTCGTTTTATTTTTTGTGAAAAATTATTTTGTGTTGGATGGCGAAACTGAAAAAAATCAGCTATCTTGCATTCCTTACGAGGGGGAATGTGTTAAATAATAGAAACTTTATCCAACACGGCTTTGTGCGGGCCGCGGTAGCCGCCGTACGTCACTATTTTATCGCTAAGGCGCAACGTGGACAGCGCATCGCTTAATTTGCCGCTGATAGAAATGCCCGTCAAAGGGATTTTCTTTTCGCCGTCAAAATAGTACGCCAAACGCACTTCGCCGCCGATGTAATCGTTATAGATATCCAGCTGCAAACCGCTCATAGACAGACATTCAAAATACGGTTCTTTGGCAATATCTTCTTCGCTCAAACTGCCTGCGTTCACCTGCATGCAGGGCAAGTCGCCCGTGATTTTTTCGCCGAGGTACTGCGCAAACCGATTGTCGCCGTGGTAGTTTACGACGACGCCGTTTTCGATAATCGTGGTTGGAACAAGCGAAACGCCGTCGCCATCGAAAAGTCTGTTTCTGTCGCTGCCTTCGATTTGTCCGCACAGCGTAACCCCGAGTTTGTCGCAATCGCCGTTTTGCAGGTTGTCGCCCTTTTTGAACGCGTTAGAGTGCGAATGCACCGCGCGATAGCTCAACTCGGAGGCGATAGAGCTCAAAAGCGAAGCCACTTCCGGTGCGTTCAGCACGACCTTGCAAACGGGGGGCGTTTGCGGTTTGGTGGCAAAATAGCGATCCTTTACTTCCTGCATTTTTCTTGCAATTTCTTCCTTGACTTCCTCATAACGGAAGCTGGAGAAATGGTGTTGCTCGTACAGTTCTACGGATTCGCCGTCTGTCCAAGTGGGGATTGCCTCGAGCATGGCGGTGTATTTTTCTTCGCACTTATCCAAGCCGTTGCCGTTTACGATATGCAGGCGGATTTTATGGATAAAGATTTCCAACGCGTTGATAGAAGCGTTTTGTTCGCTCTTTGCCTCAAAACATGCCTTTGCAATTTGATTTGCAAGTTCGGCAGGGGTATATTCGCTCATATTCGAGTAAATATGGTCCACCAAAGTTTCCTTTTGCGGCAGCTCGTACGGCTGATTGTTGACGAGTACGGCTTTTTCAATGGCGAGGGCGATTTTTTGGCGCAATTCCTCTTCCGACGTAGACGCGTACACGGCAAATACGCTGTTGCCGAGCTTGCCGTCGTGGCTGCAATAAATGGTCACCGACTTATCCGTCGTGGACGTCGAACGCACGGTTTCCAGCTTTTCATGCACGAAAAACGTTTCGTAGGAAGTTCTTTTTGCTTCGGTGATTTTATAATTGGTGACTTGCGGAAATTCCTTTAAAATTCTGATGATGTTTTCCATTATGCTAATTTTACCCTCACTTTCAGTGCAGGGCCTCCGTCCGATACTCTAACCCATTCTTTGTAACCCTTACCGCAGCTTCCTGCGCCGATGACTTTGAAATCGTCCGAAATCATGGTGATGGATTTCAGCAGGTCGGGTACATAGCCGCTCATGACGACGGGCGCAACATAATTGTCGGTCAGCTTGCCGTCGACAATTTCGATACCGTATTCCGCCGTGCATTGAATTTGCCAGTTTTTAGGGTCTTCCATGCCGTTGTTCGTTTCAAAGAGCATATAGCCGTGCTTGATAGAAGCAATCATATCTTCCAGCTTATCCGTGCCCTTTTCAAAGAAGGTATTCGTCATACGCGCATAGGCTTTATGCTTATAATTTTCTCTGCGTCCGTTGCCCGTCGGCTGCGTGCCCAACTCGCTTGCGCTGGCAAGGTCGCTGATGCCGTTGACCAAAATCCCGTCCTTGATAATCTGCGTGTCTTGCGCCAAAACACCGTCGTCATCAAAGAAGTAAGACGCGGTGGAGAACGCCGATTTTGCGCCGTCGCGCATGTTGCAAATGGGGGAGGCAACATAGTGCCCGACGTATTGCTTTGCAAGGGCGCGGTCTTTGACGAATTGATCCATTTCCACGCCGTGACCGAACGCTTCGTGCGCGATAAGACCCGTGATAGAAGGATCGGTAATGCAATCGTAAACGCCGGGGACAATGGGTTTTGCGGTGGAGAGCTTAAAGGCTTTATGCACAAGCTTATCCAACAGCGGAGGCAAGCCTTCCAAGGCTTCGCGCATCAGGTTGGAATAGCTCCCTTCCCGTGCCATAACCATTTTTTCGCCGTTGCGATAAACGACCATGGCGGTGGCGTTTACCCAGCTGTAAAATTGATCCAACTCCTTATTTTTGGAAATAAACAATTTGGAAACCGTGAAAAAGTTAAGTCCGCAAATGGCATTGACGACGTTTTCGTCTTTTTGCAGCAACTGATCTTTTACATCTTCGCAAAAGCGGATAAGACTCTGCGGCGTGTACTCGTCAAAGTCGCAAGGGCGCGCAAAGGATTGCACCATTTTTTCGTCGGCGATCGGTTTGGAAACGATTTGCGCATCGGCTAAATCGTCGGCAATGGTAAGGCTTGCTATGATTTTTTCGGCAAGCTGTTTTTTATCCCCGGAAATATCGTCGGTGGAATATTCGTAGAAGCTACGACCATCGTTCAGTTTTACGACGAAACCACATTCGGAAGCCGAACCTTCACTCATGACGGAATTGCTACGGTTCACGTTGACCAGCGACGCCTTCACGTCGGTGGCAAGCACGCTGACGTAAGCAAAGTTTTTGCCGAGCTCCGCAACGAGTTCTTTGATTTCGCCTCTTTTCGAGTCTAAATATGTAGAAAAAGGCATAAATAACTCCTCCTTTATTTTTTGTTTATTATAGCATTTTTTACAGAGAATCGCAACAAAATGAACACACTTTCTGTCCGTTGCGCAAAAAAATCCTGACGAGCGTTTTTTATCGGTCGACCAAAAAACCAAGGCGGCGAAAAATTCGCCGCCTAAAAAAGGATGAAAATTGTAAGAATAAGCATGATAAAAACGGATTTTTGTTCGGCGGCTATGCACAGCGCGTAGCCGCCGACATTGTTTGTAAATCCGTAAGTCGCCTTACACAGTGCCTTACGCGGTGCCGTCCGTGCAGAGGATGACAAGACCTTTGACGTTCTGTTTCCAATAGTTGCCTCTGGTGACGTTCTCCCATTCCCTCACCGTGCCGTCAAAGTGAATTTCTTTCAAATTCACGCATTCGGCAAACGCATACTCATCGATTGCGGTGATGGTGTTGGGCAGGACGACGCTCGTAATGCCCGTATAGCCGTAGAACACGTTTTTGCCGATTTTCGTAACGGTGTCGGGAATGACGATTTCGCCCGAAAGCTGAGCGTATTCGCCATTTTCTTGCAAGAAATACACGTTGTCGGCGAAGGCGTTGAAACGATAGGAGTCGCTGATCGGTAACGCACAATATTCAGCAAGTGTGCCGCGATAATAGAGGTTCTTGACGGTGGTGTAGAGGGAGGAAGCCGCCTTCGCCGCCGAGGTCGGGAATACCATCGATTCCAGTGCGGGGCAATCCTCAAAAAGATAGTAATCGAAGGATTTTACGTATGCAGGCAAAGTGATTTCTTTCAGTGCCCAGCACCCTCTGAAAGCCTCTGTGCCAATCAATTCTACCGAATCAGACAGGACGATTTCGGTCAATGCGCGGCAAAACTTAAATGTGCCTTCGCCGATAGAGGTCGCGTGAGAAACGTCAATCTTTTGCACATGCGACATGTTGATAAATGCCTCTTTATTCAACACAACGTCTCCCGTGACGATAATCGTTTTCAATGCAACGGGAACGTAATAATAAGATGTGTACGAATAGGGTTTATCGAACAGAGCTTCGTCCAAGTCGGTAATTTGTCTGCTGAACAGGGCATGGATTCTTTGGTTGCCTTGATCGGTGGTGTCCACCGAAGTGCCCACGAACGGCAGGGTGAGGCTTGTTAAGTTAGGGTTATTGCCAAAGCATCCTGCGCCGAGATTGGTCACGGTGGACGGAACTACGATTTCGGACATTCTGGTATTGTAGAACGCCGATTCGCCGATGAATTCTAACCCTTCGGGGAGGTTGATAGAAACGAGCGAGGTACAGCCGAAGAACGCCCGCGCATTAATCTTTTTTATGGTTGTGGGAAGGGTAACGCTACGGAGCGAGGTGCAGCCTTGGAATGCGTATGCGCCGATTTCTACCACGCCTTCGGGTATGATGATGGAGGTAATGTTTTCGTTCTTGTAGAACGCGTATTTTTTGATGAGTGTAATGCCTTCGGGAACGGCGATATCCGTTTTGGTGCCTGTGTAGCCGATGACGTGTCGTTCGCTGTCCGAATTGTTCAAAATCGCAAGACCGTCGCTCGTCTTTTCCAATTTGCTTTCGTCGGTGTGTGTTATTGCTCCGTAAGAGGTCGGGATTTGGAAGTTCGACGGATCCACGCCACCGATATTGACGATTTCGCCGAGCGCATAGCATTCCGAGAAAGTGTTGACTTTGATCGTGGTCGGGTTGCCCAAGAAAGTGATGCTGAACAGCAGGTAGCACTGATAGAAAGAGTACGTGTCGATGATGTCAATCGTTTCGGGGAAGACGAACGATTCGATACCGCTGCGGCAGAACGCGCCGTGGGGGATGTGGGTAATTTGCGAGGGGAGGTTCACCTTCTTTAAGTTGGGACAGTAAGCAAAGGTGTATTGACCGATGCTTTCAATGCACTCGGGTAACACCACTTCCACTAATTCTTCGTTGCCGTAGAAGGCGTAGTTGCTGATTGCAACAATGCTTCCGTCGTCAGGCACGACGAACTTGCTACCCGTATAGGTAACGAGTTGCAACGACTTGCTGCCCTTATCGATCAGCATATTGTTTTTGAACACCAAATTGTCGCCCGAACCCTTAAGGGTAAGTTGCAACTTCGGACAGTTGGAAAACGCGCCGTTGCCGAGGGAGATGGAGGCGGACAGGGAAACGTTAGTCAGTTCTTTACAGCCGGAAAATGCCATTTCGCCGATCTGGGTTACACTGTCGGGAAAGGTGATGGTGGTAAGGGAAGTGCACGCTTGAAATGCCCACGTTTGAATGGAGTCGAGTTCGGAGGGCAACGTCACTGTTTTGAGTGCGTAGCAACCGCAGAACGCGTAGTTCGGAATGGACGTCACGCCCGTGGGAATGACGATGCTCTTCAATTTTTCGCAGTTGATAAACGCATAGTCGCCTATGGTGGTCAATGCCGAGTTTGCGGCAAAGGTCACCGTTTCTAACCCTGTGCATAACTGGAAAGCTCTTTCGCCGATCTTGGTTACGCCTTTCGGGATGTAAATGCTCTTCAAGTTCTTGAGTTCATAGAAGGCATAGCTACCGATAGAGGTCAACTTCGAGTTAGACGAAATGTTGATCGTTTGCAGCCGAGAACGGCGGAATGCGTAATCGTTCAGCGTGGTTACGCTGTCGGGAAGGGTAATGGAGGTCACTTTGGTGTTCTCCAAGAAGTGTCCGGGAATTGCGGTGATTTGGCTGCCCGAAGCGAACGTCAACGACGTCAGCGAGGTGCAATCTGAAAACATCGAACCGCCGAGGCTGGTTACCGTTGCAGGGATTTGCGCACTTGTAATGCCCGAACCCCAAAACGCATACGAACCGATTTTGGTCAATGCCGCCGAGAAGGGGATTTGGGTCAGGCTGGTACAGTTCCTGAAAGCGTAGCTACCGTATTCCTTGATGTTCTCGTGTAAGGTGATAGAGGAAAGGGAAGTGCAATTTCCAAACAACCAATTCGATATTACGGTGACTTCACGGGGCAAGGTAAAGGATTTTAAGCCCGAGCCGCGGAACGCGCCTTCGCCGATGTGTTGGATGTTGGTGTCCAAGGGCAGTTCGGTCAAAGAGGTACAGCCGCTGAACGCATAATCGTAAATGTTCGGATAGGTGTTGGGGAGCCCGAGCACCAACTGGTTTTTATAGTTGCGGTATTGCAAGGTGGTCAATGCCGAGCAGCCGTTAAATGCGAATTTGGGGATATAACCTGCCGATTGTTCCAACGTTACCGTTTGCAATGCGGTACAACCGTCAAACGCGCCCTCTTCAAAGTTCGAGGGAATGCTCACTTGGGTGAGCGAGGTGCATTTTTGGAAAGCGTACGATAAGATTTTGCCGCCACGAATTTCCACTTCGGCTAACGAGGTGCAGTTCATAAAGGCTTTTTCGCTGATTTCCAGCATACAGGAGGGAATGACGACTTTGGTGATTCTCTTGTTGTTGGCAAAGGCGTTGGCTTTGATGTATTTTACACGTTTGTACATATAGTCGCCCGATTTTCCGAAATAGGGGATACGTACTTCGGTTGCCGAACCCGTGTAACCCGTTACGATATAGTATGCTTCGGGGTTGTAGTCGGTTTTGGCTACGTATGTATAAGTCAAGCCTGTCGTGCCAAGGAGGTCTTCTAAATGGCAACCGTCGCAAATGCTGTTATACAGTTCGCTCTTTTCGTCATAGCTGTCCACATAGTTGTGTTCGCCTTCGTTAAAGCGTTCATCGCAACGGGAGCAAGCGTGCCAGTGCGTCCATTCGTCACGCGTCCACTCGGTGGAAACGTCGTGATCCAAGGCTTGCCCGTATTCTTGCTGACAAACGGAGCAAACGGGGCGCTCGGTACAGGTCGCCTTGCCGCCTTGGTGCTCGGAGATTTGTTCGCCGCAGGTATCGCAGTTATGGTCGCCGTTGTCGTCTTTGCAAGTGCTTATCGTTTTGCCGCAAAGGTCGCAGTCGTGGTCGTTGTCTTTGTCTACGCAGGTAGAAAGTACCTTTTGGCAGGTGTCGCACTTATGATTGTCGTCCTCGTCCTTGCAGGTAGAAAGGGTCTTTTTACAGGTGTCGCACTTGTGATCGTTGTTTTTGTCCGCGCAAGTAGAGATCGTTTCTGTGCAAATATCGCATTTATGGTCGTTGTTTTCGTCTTTACAGGACGATAACACCTCGTCGCAGAGGTCGCAGAAGTGATCGTTGTTTTCGTCGGTGTGCGCCGCTTCGTCCTTTTTGGCGGTGCAGTCGGGGTTGGTACAGCCGTGGTAGTGGCTCGTTTCGCCCTGAACCCAAACGGTTTCGTCAAAGGTATGTTCGGCAAATGCGCCGTACGGCTCGCCGCAGAGGGTGCAAACCGCCTTTTCCGTGCAAGTCGCCTTGCCGCCTTCGTGCTAGGAGAGCTTTTCGCCGCAAAGATCGCAAAGGTGGTTGTCGTCCTCGTCTTGGCAAGCGGAGAGCGTGTCGCCGCAGCTATCGCATTTATGGTCGTTGTTTTCGTCCAAGCAAACGATAATGGTCGCGTTGACGTTTTTGTCCCAGTTGTAGCTCTTGTAAACGGCTTCCCAAGCCGCCATGCCGCCCTTGAAGGTGATGGTTTCCAAAGCCGTACAGCCGTGGAAGGAGGAGGTGCCTAAAAGGGTGATGGTGCTGGGCAGATATACCGTTTTTAAGGCTTTACAACCCTCGAAGGTGGAGGTGTTGATGCAGGTCACGCCCTCGGGCAACGTCACGCTTTGCAGGGACGTGCAACCGTAGAATGCGTACGAACCGATTTCGATTGCGCCTTTGGGGAAGGTTACGCTTTGCAATTTTTCGCAACCTTGGAACGCGTTCGATTCAATGGTCTTTACGCTGTCGGGAATGACAATGCTTTCCACACCGCAAGAGCCAAACGCGAACTCGGCAATCTTCGTTACGCTGCCGTCGGTGGGGATTACGCTGTTGTTGCCGCCGATAACCAGGGTTTTGGTTGCCGTTTCGATGATGCAGTTGCCGGCGCTGTGGAAGGTTTCGTTGCCTTCCGCTATGGAAATGGAGTTGAGATTTTTGCAATTCGTAAGCACTTGTATGCCGAGTTTGTTGACCGATTTCGGCAGCGTGAACGAGGAGATTGCCGTGCCTGAAAAGGCTTGTTTGCCAATGGATTTTAAGCCGTCGGGCAGGGTAATGGTTGCCAAGTAGGGACAATGGAAAAACGCATAGTTGCCGATTTCGGTTACGCTTTCGGGGAGTTCTATGCTCGTCAAACCGAAGCAGTCGCCGAATGCGGATTCGCCGATGCTCTGCAAACCGTTTGCAAATTTTACGGTGCACAAGGCGGAACTGTTTTTAAAAGCACAGTCATCGATAAAGCGCACGCTTTCGGGCAAGACGATGCAGTTCACGTCCCAATCGTTGAAAAAGGCATAGGTGCCGATGCCGATGACGGGGCGTTCGCCGTTCTGTCCGTCATTATAATAATAGGGAACGACCAGCTCGAAGTAGTATTCTTCGGGCATATCGTCGGATTCGCTGAAAAGCGCAGCAGGGGAAACGGGCGCGTTGGGATCGTTGTAACCCGTCACGACATAGCCGTCATATTCCGCGTTGTACGTATAGCGGATACCTTCCGTGCCGAAGGTGTCTTTGGTGGTGCAATCCTTGCAGATGCCGTTTTCAAACGTGTGCGCCGCAAAGCTGCCCTTTTCGGAACAATCCTCGTGCGAGCAATTCAGCCAGTGACCGCTTGCGTCCGCTTGCCAAGCGCCTTCAAACAAGTGGTTTAACGCTTCACCGTACGGCTCGCCGCAGATGTCGCAAATCGCCTGTTCCGTGCAGGTCGCTTTGCCGCCTTGGTGTTGGCTGAGCGTATCGCCGCAGACGTCGCATTTATGGTCGTCGTCCTCGTCTGCGCACACGGAAATCACCGTTTTGCACGCGTCGCAAGCGTGGTCGTCATCGTCGTCGGCGTGCGCGGCATTGTCTTTGGAAACGGAACAATCTTCGCGTTCACATTCGTGCCAGTGCCCGTCTTCGTCCGTGTGCCATGCCCCGAAGTCGTGGTCGAGGGCAGGGAGTTCGATGGTTTGCGTGTCGCCGCACTTTGTGCATTGCTGCTCTTGCGAGCCGACTTCCGTGCAGGTCGCTTCCGTGTGCACGTCGGTGTTTTGCCAATCGTGCGAACAGGCGTCGTCGTTGCAACCCGAGCAGGCTGCGAAGAGGCTTGCGCCAAGGATCGTGGTCAGCGCAAATAAAAGTAACGTTTTCTTCTTCATGCAAAAGCTCCTTACAATATCATATTTTTGTCCGCCGCGTAGCTTTTGAGAGTGCAACGGACTGTGTTTCGTGCTACGGCTATTTTCAAAGGCCATAGTCATTATATCACATATTTTCGGTTTTTGCAAGTGTTTACAAAATAATGGTGCATTCCGCCACTTTTCACCATATTTTGTGACGAAATACACCGCATAAAACAGAAGATGGGATTTTTGTCACCGATTGTAAAAAATCGGCGTGGACGAATTGCAAAAAATCGGCATTTCGTCCAAAATTTATAAAAAAGAGGGGGAAAATTCCCGAAATTTTTTTTTAAAAAAGTTAAAAATTTTTTTTCGGCTCGTCCGAGGTGAGCACTTTTGCAAAAAACAACGCCATTGCCCGTTCGGGGTCGGTCGCTTGGCGATACGAGTTGATTTTGGAAATATCGAACAGAATACAGCCGCAGTGTCCGCGGAATGTGGGGAAGCAGATGATGTCTAAATACGTGTCGATTTCGGAACTGTAATCGATAATTTTCACCGTTTCGTGAAAGAGAGTCGCGCGTTCGTAACTCCGCAACCACTTGGTGTCCATGTTCGGGAATAGACCGGAGAAGGTGTTGCCCAGCAACTTTTCCAAGGGGACTTTTTCCAGTTCCGATAAGGCTTTGTTGGCGTAGCGGAAAATCCAATCCACCGCCTGATCCTTTTCGTCAAACACCATTTCAATATCGCAAAAGGCGATGGGCAGATTGTCGAACACTTTATAATGGTTGTGATATTCCTCTTGCGAGGCAAGGGCGACGGACTCGCTGAAATACCGCACGATCGCCTCTTGCTTGTCGTGGAATTGCGCCAAAATCTCCTTGCGGTGACGGGTGGCGTATTCCAACGTTTCGCCGTTGATCAAATTGATTTTGTCGGTGATGTTGTGAATGGCGATTACGGAAACCAAACAACCGCGTTTGACCTTCAAAAAATCGTCGCCGAGTACGGGTTCGATTTCCGCAAGTGTCATGCGTGTTTGATAGACGTGGTTTTGGGTATGCACAAAGGCATTGTTGCCTTCCATGATGACGTACAGAATGCTCAAAAAAGGCACGCTGACGTTCTTTTTGTCTGTGTTGATGTTCAAAAAACCTTTATTTTTCATAATTGCCCCGTGTTTTTTATTGTTGCGTATACTATACCACAAACGGATTGTTTTTTCAAGCCTTTTTTGCAAAAAAGTTGCTTGCGTTCGTGTTTTTGTGGCGGTTTTTGAAAAGGATAGGGGCAGGTATGCGTTGAATTCAACGCATACCTGCCCCCTCCGTTTTATATCAAAAATCCATTCAACGCATACCTGCCTATGCCGTTTCCCGTTTTATACTAAACTTGTTTTATTCAAAATGACTACGGAAATTGCGCCAAGACCCACGGCAAAAATTGCGCCGCCTGCCAAACAGCCGAACACGTGCACCGCCGTTGCCGTCAACGGGGTCAGCATGGGGATCATCATAAACAACAGCATGCTTGCGCCCAAGGAAAGGCAAAGCGCCAACCACGTGCGATGTTTTGCGATGACGCTCATCAGCGTGAACAGGGCAATAAAGAGGGGCAATAAGGCGATTTTTGCCAGCATACAGCACACCAAGTTGCCGACGCGGAAGCCGTCCATGGCAAAGGACAAACCTGCCACGCCGCCTCCGACCAGCGTGCCGAGGAAGAATGTGCCAAAGGTCAATGCGCCGCCCACCCAGCAAAGCAGGGTTTTAGAAAGGACATATTCCGTTTTCTTCGCGCGCACGGTAAAAATATTTTTGGCGTAGCCGCTTCTGAAATCCGCGCATACGAACAGGCAGACCAACACCGCCGCGGCGAAAAACAGCAGGTTGATGTTGCACATGGCAAGCATATCCATGCCGCCTGCCGCATTTTCCGCACCCGTTCCGCCCGTCGCACCCGCTCCGCCCATAGTCGCGGCGGCGAGGGGCAAACTGCCGAGCATCTGCCATACGTTTTCAAAACCGGCGCCGCTTTCTTCCGTCGCCGTCATTGAGGTCATCACCAAAATCAAAATGGGCACGACGAAGGCAATGCCGAGCAAAAGATATAAAAGAGGACTGACGAACAGCCGTCTTGCGTCTGCCTTTATCATGCTTTTTGCTCGTTTAAAAAAGCTGATTTTTTCCGTTTGTTTCATAAGCTACCCTCCTTTTCATCGCGTACATGGTATGCCCGTTTTGCGTTTTGCCCTGTCAAATTGACGTAATATTCTTCCAAGCCGATTTTGCTTTTTTCCACTTCGCACACGGTGATACCGTTTTTGTATAAATATTGCACGATGTCTTCCGTGCCCACCTCGTCATACACGCGCAAATATTCTTTTTCGTCCTTTTCTACGCGCGCATAGCGACTGCGGAGCAAGCGTTCCGTGCTCTGCATATCCTTCGCTTTCAACGCCGTGTAGGTGGGGCAACTCGCCTCTAATTCTTCCGCCGTCAGCTCTTGCAACATTTTACCGCCGCGGATAATGCCGTAATGGGTGGCGATTTTTTCCAGCTCGCCCAAGATATGGGAGGAAATGAGCACCGTGCCGCCGCGTTTGGTCACGTCTTGCAACACTTCGCGCACAATCCGCATACCGTCCGCGTCCAAACCGTTGATGGGTTCGTCCAAAACCAGAAGTTCGGGGTCGCCCAAAAGCGCCATGGCGATGCCGATACGTTGTTTCATACCCAACGAGCAGTTTTTGTATTTATTGCCTGCCGCGCCTTCCATGCGCACGAGTTTCAACACCTCGCGCACCGCTTTTTCGGGATTTTGTAACCCCAAATTCGCCGCTTGAATTTGCAAATTGTTCCACACGGTCAGGTTGGCAAAGCACCCCGGCGATTCGATTAACACGCCGATTTTGGCGCGCGCCTCCTCGCAGGAAAGGTCGTTGCCGAACAGCTTTACGCTGCCGCCGCTTTTGGGCAGAAGTCCGCAAAGGATTTTTTCGGTGGTGGATTTACCGCTTCCGTTTTCGCCGATGAACCCGTAAATGCTGCCGACGGGCACGGTCATGTTCAAACCATTCACCGCCTGTTTTGCACCGAAATTTTTGGTGAGGTTGGTGATTTCGATTGCGTTCATGTCTGTTTTCTCCTTTGCTTAATACACGTCGCTTTTATACAAAACGAGGGTGCCGAGTCCGTTGTAAATCGCCGTCCAAGCCAGCGAAACGCCTGCGCAAACAAGTACGTTGACGATGGTGCCGCTCAAACACGCGTACACGGACGCGCCGTATAAAAATATGTTCAAAATCGGGGTGTTGCCGCAAATTGCGCCCACGCCGATGACCAAAATCCCCGTGCCGAAAAAGAAGGACGAGAGAATGGAAATGCCGAAATAGCGGCGGAACAGCACGTTCAAAAATACGTACAGGCTCGCCCAACCCAAACTCATCAGCATTTTGCCGAAAATGGCGCAAAGCAGGTGGTAGGCGTTCACGCGGAAGTCAATGCCCGTCATCACCCCTGCGGCAATGCCGCCGACAAGGTAGGTCACGCACATGCACGCCATGGCAAAGGCGCAAGAAAGGGTTTTGGACAGCACGTAATCTTGTTTTTTAGGGTGCGCGGTAAACAGTTGCTTAACGTAGCCGCTCTTATAATCGTGCCCGATGAAAATGGACACCATAATGCCGCCGAAAATGAATACCATATTCATGTTGGCATATTTGTCAATGCCCTCGAACCCGTACACGGGGCGGTCGGCGGCAATCGCTTGCCATACATTGGTGAACAGAGGTTCGCTCGGCTCGCCGTTCGGTCCGCTTGCGCCCGTCATGGCAATCAGCATGGCAGGGATAATCGCCGCAATCCCCAAAAAGATATAAAAAAGCGGAGTGTGGAACAGGCGGTAAAAATCCACGCCCAACATACCTTTCAGCCGCTTTTTGAAGCTCGGCGTTTCAAACGTCGGCAGGGCGGTCGTTTCGGCGGTTTGCGCCGTGGTTGCCGTTTCGGTTGCGGTTGTTGTTTCGCATATCGTCTTTTGTTTTTCCATGTTATGCGTTCTCCTTACGGCTCATCAATTCCACGTAATATTCTTCCAAGCCGATTTTGTTTTTCTTGATTTCGGAAACGGAATGTCCGTTGCGGAGCAAACATTCTGCAATGCGTTCGGGCTCGTCTATGTCGTACACGCGGATATATCCGTCCTCCAAACGCACGGAGGGGAATTCCGTTTGCAGCAGGGACAACGCGCCGTCAGTGTCGGCGGTTTTTACGGAAGTGAACACCCGTGCGCGCCCTTCCATTTCCTTGGCGGAAAGCTCCGCAATCATCTTGCCACGGCGGATTATGCCGTAGTGGGTGGCGATTTTTTCCAGCTCGCCCAAGATGTGCGAGGAGATGAGCACCGTACAACCGCAAGATTGGGTGATATCCACAAGCACTTCGCGCATGATTCGCATTCCGTCGGCGTCCAAGCCGTTGATGGGCTCGTCTAAAATCAACAGGGCGGGGTTGCCCAAAAGCGCCATAGCAATGCCGATACGCTGTTTCATGCCTAGTGAACAGCTTTTGAATTTGATTTGTGCGGCGTCTTCCATGCGCACGATTTTGAGTACGCGGCGGATTTCTTCCTCACGGTTTTCTATGCCTAAATTGATGGCTTGCATCACCAAGTTTTGATAGACGCTGGACGAGGGAAAGCACCCTGCGTTTTCAATCAGTGCGCCCACACGCATGCGCGTGCCTGCATGGGTGTGCTCCTTGCCGAACAGCTTAATTTCGCCTTCGTCTGCCACAAGGTGACCGCAAATCAGCTTTTCGGTGGTGGATTTACCGCTTCCGTTTTCGCCGATGAACCCGTAAATACTGCCGACGGGTACGGTCATGTTTAAGCCGTTTACCGCGTACATACCGCGGAAACTCTTGGATAAATTCCTGATTTCGATTGCGTTCATTCGTTTTGCTCCTATTACGCATTTTACAAAATAAGTATACAGGAAAGATGTTTATAAAACGCAAAAGAGAAGTTTCTAAATTGTTTTTTATTTGTTAAATTTTTGTAAAAGGGGTAAACTTGCAAACTTTGCAGGAGGAAATTACGTTTTTGCATAGATGTTTTTCGGTGTGTTTTTGCCACTTTTTGTTAAAAAAACAACTTGACGGAGGGGCGAAAAAGGTGGTATACTATACGCAATGAAAACTCTGCTTTTATCGGGGAAATTAAGGAGATAACGGCTATGGATAACAAGATTTTTACAGTGGCGATTTTGGGTTGCGGCGCGCGCGGCAGCGAGGCTTACGGACGTCTGTTTTTTGAAATGAAAGACAAGTACAAAATCGTTGCGCTTTGTGATACGTCGGCGGAAAAGCTGGAAAAATACGGCAAAATTTTCGGTGTGCCTGCCGAAAACCGCTTTTTGACGGAGGAGGAATTTTTTAAGGCGAAACGGGCGGATTTGGTGACGGTCACCACCCTCGATCGCGACCACGTTCGTCAATGCCTTGCGGCGTTGAAGTTGGGTTACGACGTGATGCTGGAAAAACCGATTACCGACAGCGTGGAAGAATGTAAGCAGCTTTTGGCGGCACAGAAACAGTACGGCGGTAAGGTCGTTGTGTGCCACGTGTTGCGCTATGCCCCTGCCTTCCGTAAGGTGGACGAATTGCTTGCCGAGGGCGCAGTGGGTCGGCTTGTGGCGATTCAGGCGATTGAGCAGGTTGCGTATTGGCACCAAGCGCACAGCTACGTGCGCGGAAACTGGCGTAAAGCCGCAGATACGACGCCGATGATTTTGGCAAAGTGCTGTCACGACTTGGATTTGTTGCAACACTACGCAGGGTCTAAGTGCAAGTCCGTGTCCTCGGTGGGGGATTTGACCTTTTTCAAAGCGGAAAACGCGCCCGAAGGCGCGGCAAAGCGTTGCTTGGATTGCAAGTATCAAGACGAGTGCGCATACAGTGCAAAACGGCAATATTTGGACGGTTGGAAAAAGAGCGGCTGCCCTGAAAATCGCTGGCCGTACAACGTCATCACCATGGCATTGCCCTTGACGGAAGAAGCGATTACGGAAGCCCTGAAAAACGGACAATACGGCAGATGCGTGTTTGCTTGCGATAACGACGTGGTCGACCATCAGTTGACCCAAATGACCTTTGAAAACGGCGTAAAAGCCACCCTCACCATGACGGCGTTTACGGCGAACGGGGGCAGAATTATGCGTTTCTGCGGCACGTACGGCGAAATTGTTTTGGATGAAACGCACGACTTGTTAGAGGTGAAAAAGTACGGGCAAGACCCCGTGCAAATCCAACTGACCAACTTGAATGAGGGCGGTTATGGGCACGGCGGCGGCGACCAAGGTTTAATTTCTACCTTGTACGATATTTTGAGCGGCAATGCGGACGCGCGTACCTCGTTAGAGGCGTCGATCGAGAGCCATTTGGTGGGCATTTGCGCCGAAGAATCCCGTAAAGCGGGCGGTAAGTTAATCACCGTCCATGACGAGAACTAAAAGGGGATAAAAAGAAGCAAAACTCGCAAACGGGCATACCAGGTATGCGATGAAGAGGGGGTTTGCTGGTATACGGAGTAAGAAACAGCCGCGCATTCCGCGCGGCTGTTTCTTTGTTTTGGATAAAAAACGTGGTTTTTACACGAAGGGGTGTTCTACGCGGATCACGCACCGCGCGTTGGGTTTTTGCGCCGTAATTCGTTCCCGAACCGCCTGTTCCGCTTTGTCGGCGTTCCACTTGCTGTCGGTGGGCAACAGCAAATCGAAAATCAAATTGACGCTGTTTTCGCCCTTAGTCATGCGGAAATCGTGTATGGTAAAGCTTTCGTCCGTTTCTCTTGCGGCGGTTGCGGCGAGGTTGCGCAACTCGTCCACCAACGGGTCGTTCAGCACAATCGGGTCCAAATGTACGGTGACGATACAACCGAATGCCTCGTGCATGTCCCGTTCCATTTTATCCACATCCTCGTGCGCGGCGTTGATGTCCTCGTCTGCCGACACTTCTGCGTGGAAAGAAACGATCTGTCTGCCGGGGCCGTAATCGTGCACCATAACGTCGTGTATGCCGATGATGCTGGGGTAATTTTTGGCGAACTCGTAAATGGAATCTACAAACGCTTTGTCGGGGGGCGAACCGAGCAACAAATCGATGGTTTCCTTTGCCGCTTTCGCACCCGTGAACAGAATAAATGTCGCCACGACAATTCCTGCCCAGCCGTCGATAGGCACTTGCCAAACCTGCGCCACCACGGCGGAAATCAAGACCACGGCGGTTGTTGCGCAGTCGCAAAGGCTGTCGAAGGCGGAGGCGCGCAGGGCGGTGGAGTGGATTTTGTTGCCGATGGTGCGGTAAAATAAAAACAAGCCGCACTTGACCAAAATGGACACGCCGAGTATGCCGTACGTCCACCCGTTGACGGTGGGGAGCGCCGCATTGCCGATTTTTTCGATAGACGAGGTAAACAGTTCAAATCCGACCAAAATAATCAGCATATCCACGATAAAACCCGAAACGTACTCGAATCTGCCGTGCCCCAAGGGGTGTTCCTTGTCCACGGGTTTTTCGGCGAGGCGGAAGCCGATTAAGGTGACGACGGACGAACCTGCATCGGAAATATTGTTAAACGCATCTGCAATAATGGCGACGGAGGCGGATAAAATGCCCACCGCCAATTTGCCTGCAAACAGCAAAATATTGATAAAAATACCCGTCAAACTTGCAATGAACGCATACCTGCCCCTGTCGTTTGTACTTAAAGCGGTTGAATTATCCTTGGGTTGCAATGCCATAATTTCTTTCCTTTTTGTTAAGCCGACCAAGTAAAACGGCGTAGTGTTTTCTCCGTTTTATCGATGGGAAAAGTCGGCTGTCTTACTGTATTATAGGGGTTTTGGCGAAATTTGTCAACGGAAAAGGGAAAGGACGGCGCATTTCTTTGCGAAAAACTTGACACAAACATGGCTTGTGTGCTACAATAGGGTTTGTCTTTATAGGAGGACGAACTTATGGATTTATCGAAAATACTCTTGCAATCGGGTATGCCCAAATGGGCGCTTGTTTGTGTTTCCGTCGTGCTGCTTTTGGCAGGATTTGTGTGCTTGGTCAAGGGTGCGGATTGGTTTGTGGATGGTGCGGCAGGTATTGCCGAAAAGTTACGCGTGCCTTCGTTGATCATTGGGTTGACCATCGTTTCGTTCGGCACGAGTGCACCCGAACTCGCCACGTCTATCATCTCCGCTTCGCAAGGGAGCGCAGGTCTTGCCGTGGGCAATATCATCGGCAGCAACATCACCAACATCTTGCTGATTTTGGGGGTTGCCTCCGTCATTTGTCCGCTCGTGGTGCAAAAAACAACCTTGCGTATCGACTTTCCCGTGCTTCTGTTTTCGTCCGTGCTGATTTTGTTGCTCGGCGGATTCGATAACCAAATCGGCAGAGTGGATGGTTGGGTGATGTTCCTGTTCTCGTGCGCGTATACCGCGTTTTTGATTGTGTACGCCGTGCGCGAAAGCAAAAAACAGCCTACCATGTCCGCATTGAACGATCACGATGTGCAAAGTCTACCCCAAGAAATCGAAGACGAGCAAGTGGCACAGGGCGGCTTTTCAGGCTGGTATAAAAAAATGCGCGCACATACGTGGTTTTTATGTATGGTCACCCTTGTGGGGTTGGTGTTGGTGGTGGCAGGCGCGCTGTTCGGGGTCATTCCCGGGGCGACGGTCATTGCAACGGAAATCGGCATCAGTGAAAAAGTCATCGGTTTGACGGTGGTTGCCGTGGGTACGTCCTTGCCCGAACTGGTCACCTGCGTGGTGGCGGCGCGCAAAGGGGAAACGGATATTGCGGTGGGCGACATTGTCGGCAGCAATATCTTCAACATTTTGCGTACCATCGGGCTTTGTTCCATGATTATGCCCTTGGCTTTTGAAAACTCCTTCTGGGTGGACGGACTTATCGCCCTCGGCGCGGCAATTCTGCTTGCCGTATTCGGCTATTGCAAGGGACACAAAGTGCGCCGCGCAGGCGGTATCGTTATGCTTTGCCTGTTCGCCGCCTACTACGTGTATCTGTTCGCGTTGGCGTAATAAAATTCGCCGTTTGTCGATAAGTGCCTTGTCGCAGACCCGAAAACACAAAAAATTTTTTATTCTGTGTAAAAAAGTGAAAAAAGCGGCGCAAAAACGCTTGCCAAAGGCGAGGAAATACAGTATAATATTTGCTGACTTCGAGCGTTCCGCTGCCTTTTTTATTGGGCGTGGTGAGGAATCACGCAGCGGGTTATGAACGTTTCGTAAATAACGGAGGTAAAAAGTCTAATGAAAGGAATTATTGAAGCAATCAACGCTGAAAGCATGAAATCCGAAGTTCCCGCATTCGAAGTAGGTGACACCGTAAAGGTCGGCTACAGAATCATCGAAGGTAACAAGGAAAGAATCCAAAACTTCGAAGGCGTTGTTATCGCTAAGAAGAACGGCGGCGTTTCTGAAACTTTCACCGTACGTCACATTTCTTACGGCGTAGGCGTAGAAAAAACCTATCCTCTTCATTCCCCCAAAATCGCCAGCATTACGGTTGTTAAAAAGGGTAAGGTTAGAAGAGCAAAGTTGTACTACTTGCGCGGTCGTACCGGTAAAGCAGCGAAAGTTAAAGAAAGAATCTAAACTCGGAAAATTCAATACCGAAAAGAGTGAGTTCGCCCAAAGTCAACGGCGGACTCATTTTTTTTGCGCCTTTTTTTACCGTTTTGGGTAATTCCGTAAAAAAATAGGAAAAATTCAGTTTACTTTTTCCGATTTTTGCTTTATAATAAAGAACGTGAATATATAAGGAAGGGCGGCTTGCGCCGCGATTTGCGCCGAACCCTACGGAGAAGAAGTTCCGTGGCGGATAGGGCAAGCCTTCCGACAAGGAAAAGGGTTGTACACATGAAGCAATTTTTCAAAACCATCAACAAATGGACGTGGGCATTTTTGGCACTGCTCTTGGTCGTGTTCACGGCAGGGTTGTGCTTGCTGGGCAGCGGAAAGACCACCGGCGAGGGCGTGCAGCTGCAAAGCGGCAAAACGGCTTACTTTTCGTTGACGCTCGGCACGGACGAAAAACTCGATGCCGTGTACGTGAAAGCAAACACCTACTACGCGGCAAAAGGGGAGTTAAAAATCACCGTCAATACCGCCAGCTCCGCAACGCCCAGCGAATCGGGTTGGAACACCGCCAACGCGCTGTCCAAAAGCTTTTCGCGTGCGACGGGCGGCAGCGAGGCGAAAAACGCCTACGCGCATAATTGGATTTTAATGGGCGAGGGCTTGGATCGTTCCGTGAAAACGGTTTCGGTTTCGGGTAACGTCAGCTTTGTGTTAGAGGAGTTGGTGTGCCTCAACCAAAAGGGCGAAAAAATCAAGATTACGGGTTATAAACCGTCGAATTACGGCAGTTTCCCTGCCACCGAGCTTGCCCCTGCCTACGATGCGCAAAACAGCTTTATCAAAAGCGAAAGCCGCTATCATAACTTCACGGCGGAAGAAAGCTATTATTTGGATTCCGTTTGCAACCTGCTTTCGGGTAAGGGGTTTGTGACGGGCGGCACGTACGTGTTCGGTGGCGATTTCAATTACCTCGGTACGCTGTTGCTTGCGCCCTCGGTGGCGATCTTCGGCGAAAGCGTGTTCGCCGTGCGTTTGCCTGCTTACCTTGCCGTGTTTGCGGCGGTGATTTTTGCCTATCTGTTCGTGGTGGCGCTGACGCGGAACCAAGCCTTCGGTTTGGGCTTTGCGGCGTTGCTTTGCGTGGGCGGCACGTATTGGACGGTGGGCGGATTTGGCGCGCCGTATGCCTTTGTGGCGAGCGCGTTGACGGCAAGCGCGTACTTTGCGTACCGATTCTTTGCCAAGGGCATTACCGCGCCGCATTTGGTGCGTGGCGGACTCAACGTGTTGCTTTCGGGCATTTTCGCTGCAATCGCTTTGGCGATTGACAGTGCGGCAATCTTCCCCGTGCTTGCCATTTTGGTGCTGTTCGGCTTTGGTATGCGCAGACAGAAACGTGCGTACGAGCTGGCTTTGCAAAAGACGGAGGGTAAAGAAGAAACCGTTACGGAGGAGGATTGCACGGAAAGAACAATCAACCGCGCCGCACGGCTTGTCCGTCGCCGTTACGAGGATAAAACTCGTATCTGCGTAGGCTTTGCTCTGCTTTCCTATCTGATGACTACGGTGTTGCTTGTGACGATTTCCGTCGGAGTGAGCTACGGTGCCATCGTCCGTGCCAACGGCAATATCGACAAGGGCGTTTGGACGTTCTTATTCCGCGGTATCGGCGATTCGTTCACGGGCAGAATGGTGGCTCCCTTCGGGGAGGCGAACGGCGCAAACGCATGGACGTGGTGGTTGCCGTTGTTGCCCACCGTGACTTATACGGGCGTGAACGTCGTTACGGAAGTCGCCTTCGGCGTTTTGGACATCTTGCGCTTAATCCTTTGCGGCTTGTCCTTGGCGGCGGTGGCGTATACGACGGTGAAAGTCGCCTACGACGTAGCGAAAAACAAAACGGACAAACGTGCGCTCCGTCTGCGCAGGGGGTACTTTATCTTGCTCAGCGGCTTGGCGGCGGCAATGCTGTACGGCTGCGTAAAAGCCTACCCGTCCGCGCTGTACGTCTTCTTCTTCCAGACCGTGTACGCGGCGTTCCTGCCCTTGGCGGCAACGACCCTGCCCTTGGCGGCAACGGAAAAGTAACAAACATACAAAACCACGTACCCAAACTTCGTGATAAAAGGGGGAATACGTTATGTTGGCAAAAGTACAAAGCTACGCGCTCAGCGGTTTAGAAGGGGTGTGCGTCACGGTAGAGGCGGACATCTCCAAGGGGATCCCTTCGTACGATATGGTCGGCTTGCCCGACGCGGCGGTGAAGGAATCCAAAGAACGTGTGCGGAGCGCAGTCAAAAACAGCGCACTAGAATTTCCTGCACACAAAATCACGGTCAATCTCGCCCCTGCCTATGTCAAAAAAGAGGGCTCGTCCTTCGATTTGCCCGTCGCCATTGCGTTGTTGGTGGCGTACGGCTCGATAGAGGCGGACGTAAATGGCATTGTCTTTTTGGGCGAACTTGCCCTCAACGGCGATTTGCGCCCCGTGTCGGGGGTGTTGCCCTCGATTATTTCTGCAAGGGATAAGGGTTTTACCAAATTCATCGTGCCGAAGGGCAACGCCAAGGAGGCTGGGTATATCTGCGGCGTAGAAGTGTACGCGGCTTCGTCCTTGCGCGAAGTGGTTGCCCACCTGACGGGCGCAAAGCGTATGCAACGGGTGCCCACTGCCTCGTTTACGCAAGCGGAACGGGAAAAGACCCGTTCGTACGACCTTGCCTTTGTCAAAGGACAGGCGATTGCTAAACGCGCCTTGGAAGTGGCGGTGGCAGGCGGACACAATATTTTATTTGTAGGCCCTCCGGGTAGCGGTAAAACCATGCTTGCGCGCGCCCTGCCTTCCGTCTTGCCCGATATGACCTTTGACGAGGCATTAGAAATCACCAAAATCCACTCGGTGGCAGGTACGCTGGGGGAAGAAGGCATCGTTACCGAACGTCCTTTCCGCAGTCCGCACCACACCGCCACCACCGTTTCTCTTTGCGGCGGCGGCAATAAATCGGTGCACCCGGGCGAAATTAGCCTTGCCCACGGCGGCGTGCTGTTCTTGGACGAATTGCCCGAATATAAACGCTCGTCGTTAGAAGCCTTGCGCCAACCCTTAGAGGACGGCGTAATCACCATTTCCCGCGCTGGCGGCACGGTCACCTATCCTGCCTCGTTTATGCTGTGCGCTAGCATGAACCCCTGCCCTTGTGGCAACTACGGCAGCAAAAAACGCCGTTGCACTTGCACCCCCAACGATATCCGCAAATACAAAGCGCGCGTGTCCGGTCCGTTGCTGGACAGAATTGACATTCAGGTGGAAGTGGACGGCGTGGACTACGACGACCTCGTTTCCGAAGTGAAAGAGGAGAGCAGTGCAGAGGTGAAAGCGCGCGCGGACGCGGCACGCAAAATCCAACGCGCCCGTTTCGAGGGCAGTTCCGTCACTTCCAACGCGGAAATGGGGGAAAAGGAAACGCGCGATTATTGCCGTTTGAGTGCGGAGTGCGAAGGCGTGCTTCGGGAGGCATTTGAAAGTTTGCACCTTTCGGCAAGAGCCCGTTCCCGTATCTTGAAAGTTGCGCGCACCATTGCCGATTTAGAGCTTTCCGAGGAGATTGCTCCCGACCATTTGTACGAGGCGATTTCTTACCGCACCTACGGCGCGGAAAACGGAGAGTTGGACTAAGCCAAGCTTGCGCCCGTCGCCCTTGTCGGCAAGCGGCGCAGAACGGAAAATAGGAGGAAAATATCGTGGACGAAAACACCTTGCGTTCCCGATTGAAAGCCTTGTCCAAGCAGGACGAGGGCTATCCAAAGGCATGGAAAAACCTGCCCGATGCGCCGCCTACGCTGTACGGCTTGGGGAATTTTTCGTTGTTATCCACCGAAATGCTCACCGTCGTCGGCTCGCGCAGGACGTCGGCAAATGCCTTAAAACTCGGCGAAAACATCGCGGAAACCCTGTCGCAAACGCTGACCATCGTCACGGGCACGGCAGACGGCGGCGATCAAGCGGCGGCGGAAGGCGGTTTGAAACACGGCAGGGTGATTGCCTTGCTCGCAGGCGGATTTTCCGCTTTACCGCAATCGAATTTGTCTCTGTTGCGCCGTATCGCCAAAGAAGGATTGTTGCTTTCCCCGTGTGAATTCGACGCCCCCGTGCGCAGTTTTTCGTACGAATACCGCAACAAGCTGTTGGCGGCGTTGGGTGTTGGGACGTTCGTCCTCGGCGCAGGGGAAAAGAGCGGTGCTCTCATCACGGCGAAGTACGCGCAGAAATTCAAAAAACCCGTATTCGCCTTTCCCTATCCGCCCAACGCGGCGGCAGGCGCAGGGTGCAATGCCTTAATTAAACAGGGCGCATATCTGGTGGAATCGGCGGAGGACGTCGCCAAGCCGCTGGAATTGGATTTGACCGCCAAGCGCACGGAAGTTTCCCTTTCTGCCGACGAACAAAAGCTGTACCAAGCCTTGCAGGAACTGTGCGAAGGGCACGTCACCGAACTCAGCCAAAAATCAGGCGTGCCACCCTTCAAGGCAAGGGCGGTGCTGTCGGCGTTGGAAGTAAAAGGTCTTGCCGCGGCAGTGGGTGGAAACCGCTACGCGCTGGTCTAATATGCTAAAACCTCATGCGTAACCCCATAAAACGCTGAAAACGGGGCAAAATCGCCCCGAAAAACCCCGTCGTCCGCTTTTTCGGACGGCAACCCAAAACGCTTAAAAAATCAATGGATTTAAGGAATATAGAATGGATTTAATCATCGTAGAGTCGCCTTCCAAGGCAAAAACCATCACCAAGTATCTCAAAGGAAAGTACAAAGTGGACGCGTCCGCAGGGCATATCCGCGATCTGCCGGTGCATACCCTCGGCGTAGACGTGAAAAACAACTTTGAACCCAAGTACGTCAATTCGGAAAACAAAGAGGACGTCATTCGTCGCTTGACTGCCGAAACCAAACGCGCCGACCGCGTTTACCTCGCAACCGACCCCGATCGCGAAGGCGAGGCAATTGCGTGGCATTTGCAGACGGTGTTGGGTTTGGACGAACATGGTCAAAACCGTATCGAGTTCAACGAAGTATCTCAACGCGCCATCGAGGAAGCGTTGAAATCCCCCCGTCAAATCAATTACAGCTTGGTCGACGCGCAACAGGCGCGCCGCGTGCTGGACCGTTTGGTGGGCTATAAGCTTTCCACTCTGCTCAACCATAAAATCGAGGACAAGAACGGCAACGGCAAACGCACCCTTTCGGGGGGCAGAGTGCAGTCCGTCGCCCTCCGCTTGATTGTGGAACGGGAACGGGAAATTCAGGCGTTCATTCCGCAGGAATACTGGAACTTGACGGCGGAATTGCAAGACCTTGCCAAGGCAAATGCTCCCTTCAAAGCGCTGTTGGAAAAGAAAGGCACTAAGAAATATAAACCTGCCTCGGCGGCGGAAACGGAAGAGGTTTTGGCGGCTTTGAAAGCGGGCAAATTCACCGTGTCCAAAGTCAAAAAATCGGTGGTGAAATCGCATGCGTTGCCTCCGTTTACCACCAGCTCCATGCAACAGGACGCCTCTAACAAGCTCGGCTTCACCTCCCCCGAAACCATGTCCTTGGCGCAGCATTTATACGAAGGTATCGAAACGGAAAACGGCGACCACATCGCTTTCATTACGTATATGAGAACGGACTCCGTCCGCGTTTCCAAAGAGGCGCAGGAACGGGCTTTGGCGCGCATTCGCGAGGTATACGGCGATGCGTACGCCCCCGAAAAACCCAACTATTACGCATCTAAAAAGGGCGCGCAGGACGCGCACGAGGCAATCCGTCCCATCGATTTGACCATGACCCCCGAAAAGGCGAAAACGCTGTTGGATAAAAAGCACTACGCCTTGTATAAGTTGGTGTACGAGCGGTTTTTGGCATCGCAAATGGCAGAGGCGAAGTACAACAGCATGCAAATGGAAATCGACAACGGCGGCTATATCTTCAAATCGAGCGGCAGAGTGATGCTTTTCCCCGGTTTTACGGCGGTATATCAAGACGTACCCGTGAAGAAAGAGGACGAGGACGAAGTGAGCGCAGAAAAGCTGTTGCCCGACTTGAAAGAAGGGGATGTTTTGGATTTGGTTTCCATGAAAAAGGAACAGAAATTCACCAAACCGCCCCAGCGTTATACCGACGCGTCCATCGTCAAAGCCATGGAAGAAAAGGGAATCGGCAGACCGTCCACGTACGCTACGATTATTTCCAAACTCATGCAAAAATACGTCAAAAAAGAGGGCAAGTACATGGTGCCTACCCCCATCGCGTACGACGTGGTGGATATGTTGGTCAGTTGCTTTCAGGACGTGATGGACGTCGGGTTTACGGCGAATATGGAAACGAAGTTGGACGACATCGAGGAAGGGGACATCGATTGGCACAACGTCATCGGCGATTTCTACCCCGGTTTTGAAAAGAACTTGCGCGCGGCGTCCTCGTACGGTGACGAACAAACGCAGGAAGTGTGCGGCAAGTGTGGACATTTCATGATCCGCCGCATGGGTAAATTCGGCAAGTATCTGGCTTGCTCCAACTATCCCGAATGTCAAAACATCATCAGTGAAAGTCAGCAAGAGGTGTCGGCAATCCGTTGCCCGAAATGCGGCGAAAATATGGTGGTCAAGAGCGGTAAAATGGGCAAATTCTTGGCTTGCCCCAACTACCCCGATTGCCGTTCCACCATGTCTATGCCCACGGACGAAATGCCCAAGCTCGTCGGCAAATGCCCCGATTGCGGCTCGCCGATGACGGTGCGCAAATCCAAGCGCGGCAAGACCTATTACAGCTGCTCGGGTTATCCCGATTGCAAGTTTATGAGTTGGGATATCCCCACGGGCGAAAAATGCCCCAAGTGCGGCGGCGCGGTGGTAAAAACGGCGCGCGGTGCAGAGCGTTGCAGCAACAAAGACTGTTCTTACAAACTCAAGGCGGCGACTCCCGTCAAAACGGCGTACGAGGAAGAATTGACTCCTCCGCCCTTTGAGGACGAACCCACCTTTGTGCATTTCGAGGATAACGACTATCATGGAAACTAAACCCGAAGTGCTGGTCATCGGCGGCGGTTTGGCAGGCAGCGAGGCGGCGTACTATTTGGCGAGCCGCGGCGTCAAAACCACCCTTGCCGAAATGAAACCCAAAAAATTCAGCCCCGCGCACGAAAGCGAAAACTTTGGCGAGCTCGTCTGTTCCAACTCCTTAAAGAGCAACGACGTCTACGCCAACGCTTGCGGACTTTTGAAAGAGGAAATGCGTCTGCTCGGTTCTATGATTATCGAGGCGGCAGACAACACCAAAGTGCCTGCAGGGGCGGCTTTGGCGGTGGATCGGGATAAATTCTCTGCGTATATCACTAAAAAATTGCAATCTTGTCCTAACCTCACCATCGTCCACGAGGAGGTCAAAACCCTCCCTGAAATCGAAAAAGAGGGGGGCAGGTATGCGATCATTGCCACAGGACCGCTGACTTCGGAATCCCTTTCCGAGGACATCTTGCGCCTGACGGGCGGCGAGTTGCATTTTTACGATGCCTCCGCGCCCATCGTTTCGGCGGAGAGTATCGATATGGAAAACGCCTTCACGGGCGACCGCTACGGCAAGGGCACGGGCGATTATATCAATTGCCCGATGACAAAAGAGGCATATTACGACTTTGTGGACGCCTTGCTTTCCGCTGAAAAAGCGGACTTGCACGAGTTTGACAAACGCGAAATTTTTGAAGGGTGTATGCCTGTCGAGGTCATGGCTTCGCGCGGAAAGGACACCCTGCGCTTCGGCACGTTAAAGCCTGTGGGGTTGTTCGGCGAGGACGGAAAACGCCCCTTCGCCGTGTTACAGCTCCGCAAGGAAAACGAGGGCGGCACCGCCTATAATCTGGTCGGTTTTCAAACGAATTTGAAGTTCCCCGAACAAAAACGGGTCTTTTCCATGATTCCTGCTTTGAAAAATGCGGAGTTCTTGCGCTACGGCGTTATGCACCGCAATACGTATATTCAGTCGCCAAGCGTTTTGAATCGCGATTTTTCGTTTAAGAATAATAGACGGATATTTTTTGCAGGGCAAATCACGGGTGTGGAAGGCTATGTGGAAAGCGCGGCAAGCGGCTTGTTGTCGGCAATCCATATCTGGGACGAAATTTCGGGCAGAGAACCGCGCGTGTTCGACGATACCACCGTTTGCGGCGGCCTGGAAAGCCATATTTCCTCGCCGAACAAGGACTTTCAGCCCATGAACGCTAACTTCGGCATTCTTGCGCCCATGCCCACGCGTATCCGCGACAAAAAAGAAAGATATCACGCCTTGGCAGAGCGCGCGTTGCAAAGCATACGCAACCTCTTGTAAGGGCGGAAAACGACATTCAGGGAGAGTATATTTATGGAATTTAGAGGCACGACCATTTGCGCCGTAAAACGCAACGGCGTCACCGCAATCGCAGGCGACGGTCAGGTGACGATGGGCGAATCGGTCATTTTCAAAAACACGGCAATCAAAGTCCGCCGTATCTTCGGCGGCAAGGTCATTTTGGGCTTTGCAGGTTCGGTAACGGACGCCTTCGCCCTCACCGAGCGGTTTGAAGGAATGTTAAACAAATTCGGCGGAAACTTAATGCGTTCGGCGGTGGAACTCGCCGATCTTTGGCGCAGCGATAAAATCGGCAGAAAACTGGACGCGATGATGATTACGGCAGACGAAAACACCCTGCTCATCTTGTCGGGCACGGGCGAAGTGATTGAACCCGACGAAGGGGTTTGCGCCATCGGCAGCGGCGGCAACTACGCCTTGGCGGCGGCGCGCGCGCTGTATCAAGAAACGGATTATTCCGCCGAAGACATCGCAAAAAAAGCGTTGAAAATCGCATCGCAAATCTGTGTATTTACAAACGACAATATCCGTTGCGAAGTGGTGGGCAAAGAACTCAACGCGCCCCTGCCCCCTGCAAAAGCAGAAAAAGCGAAAAAATCCGCTCCCAAAAAATCGGCGGCAAAGATCACCAAAAAAGCCAAGGAGGACAAATAAATGAGTTTATCCCCCAAACAGATTGTGCAACAATTAGACAAGTACATCATCGGTCAGGACGAAGCGAAAAAAGCCGTGGCAATCGCGCTTAGAAATCGCTATCGCCGCGCCCAACTCCCTGCGGAAATCCGCGAGGAAATCACCCCGAAAAACATCATTATGAAAGGTCCTACGGGGGTCGGTAAAACGGAAATCGCACGTCGTCTTGCCAAGCTCGTCAAAGCGCCTTTTGTTAAGGTGGAAGCCACAAAATATACCGAAGTCGGCTATGTCGGCAAGGATGTAGAGGGCATGATTCGCGACTTGGCAGAATGTGCTTACCGCCTTGTCAAATCGGAGAAGGAAGAGGAAGTAAAAGCCAAAGCGACGGCGATTGCCGAAAAGCGCATGGTGCATTTGCTTGCCGATGCCAAAAAGGACGAAAAGGGCGACCTCGCCAAGGACGTGTTCGAGGCAAAGCTTTTGGACGGCTTGCGCAAGGGCGAATACGACAATTTCACCATTGAAATGGAAGTGGCGGACGTTCCGCAGGCCATGGAGCTCGTTCCCGGCGGTGCGGCAATTTCCTTGGGCAGTATCTTCGGTGATATGTTCCCCGGTAAAAAGAAAAAACGCCGTTTCACCGTCCGCGAAGGTTTCCAAATCGCCGTTTCGGAAGAATCGGATAAGCTTTTGGACGAAGACGCAATCAAGGCGGAAGCGGTGTTCCGTGCAGAAAACGACGGTATCGTGTTCATCGACGAAATCGATAAAATCGCAGGCAAGGGCAACCGCAATGGCGCGGACGTCTCGCGCGAGGGCGTGCAACGGGATATTTTGCCGATTGTGGAAGGTTCTACCGTCGTCACCAAATACGGTCCTATCAAAACGGATTTCATTCTCTTCATCGCGGCAGGCGCGTTCCACGTGGCGGCTGTTGAAGATTTAATTCCTGAATTGCAGGGCAGATTTCCCGTTTCGGTCGAGCTCCACAGCCTGACCAAGGAGGACTTTGTGCGCATTTTAACGGAAACGGAAAACTCCCTCACCTTCCAATACGGCAAGCTTTTGGGCGTGGACAACATCGACTTGCGCTTTGACGAAGGCGCAATCGAACGCATTGCCGAAGTGTCGGTGGAACTCAACTTGACCTCGGAAGACATCGGCGCGCGCCGTTTGCACACCGTTATGGAATACCTGTTAGAGGACATTTCCTTCAATGCCGGCGGCGATTACCCTCTGTTTACCTTGCAAATCGATAGAAAGTACGTAGACGAGCATTTGCAAAAGCTGACGGGGGATAGAAACCTGAAAAAGTACGTGCTGTAATTGTAGCGGATTGTATCGGAAACGGAGTGCGGAACAAATTGTTCCGCGTGCCACACTGCATTAAATAAAAAAACGAAAAACAAGGCGGCAGGTATGCGTTCATTGCATTCTGATGCCTATGTCACTAAACAAAAAAGGATAAAGAATATGATTAACATTCCCAAGGGCACCAAGGACGTTCTGCCCCAAGATAGCTATAAATGGCAATTTGTGGAAAGCACCGCGCGCGATATTGCGGCGAAATTCCAATTAAAAGAAGTTCGTACGCCGACCTTTGAATACACCGAGCTTTTCCAACGCGGCGTAGGCGAAACGACGGACGTCGTCACCAAGGAAATGTACACCTTTAAGGACAAAGGTGACCGTTCCATCACCTTGAAACCCGAAGGCACGGCTGGCGCTGTGCGCGCGTTTATCGAAAACGGTCTTGCCAACGGTGCGTTGCCTGCCAAGATGTACTACATCACCCCTGCTTTCCGTTACGAACGCCCCCAAGCCGGCAGACTGCGCGAATTCCACCAATTCGGCGTGGAAATTTTCGGTTCTAAAAGCGCGCAAACGGATGCGGAAGCGGTTGTTATGGCGGACACGCTGCTGAAAAAGCTGGGTCTGAACGTGAAGTTGTATATCAACTCTATCGGTTGTCCCACCTGCCGCGCTGCGTACAATGCGGCGCTCAAAGCTTATTTCGCCCCTCGCTTAAACGAGCTTTGTTACGATTGCAAAACTCGTTACGAAAAGAACCCCCTCCGCCTTTTAGACTGCAAAGAGGAAGGCTGTAAGACGATAAATGCCGCCGCTCCGTCCATTTTGGACTATCTTTGCGAAGATTGCGCGGCGCACTTTGCAAGCTTTAAAACGTGCTTGGATTTGGCAGGTATCGACTACGAAATCGACCCCCGCATTGTGCGTGGCTTGGACTATTACACCCGTAGCGTGTTCGAATTCGTGTCCACGTCTATCGGCGCGCAGGGCACGGTGTGCGCAGGCGGCAGATACGACGGCTTGATTGCGGAACTCGGCGGCAACCCCATGCCTGCCGTAGGCTTTGCCGCAGGGATCGAGCGCCTTCTCATTGTCATGGAACAGAGCGGCGTGACCATTCCCGAACCCGAAAAACCTACCGTGTATTTGGCAGGCATGGACGAAGCGTGCCGCCAAAAAGCGTTTGCGCTTTCCGTCGCGTTGCGCAAAAACGGTATCTCGGCGGAAATCGACCATATGGATCGTTCCGTCAAAGCGCAGTTCAAATACGCAGATAAAATCGGCGCGAAGTACGTGGCGGTCATCGGCGGCAACGAGCTGGCAAACGGCGTGATGAACGTGAAAAATATGTCGGACGGCAGCAGCGAACCCGTTGCGTTTGAAAATACCGTTGCATACTTTACGGGCAAATAAAACAAAATAACCGTTGTGATGACATAACGGAAAACAAAAGGAGAAAATTATGAAACACGTAAACGCAACCGAATTAGAACAACTGATTGCAGAAAGCACCCTTCCCGTATTTTGCGATTTTTGGGCAACGTGGTGCGGTCCTTGCAGAATGCTTGCGCCCATCTACGAAGAAGTGGCTGAAAAATATCAAGCAAAAGCAGTTTTTGTCAAACTGGACGTAGACGGAGAGGGGGCAGAAGTTGTCGGGAAAAAGTACGGCATTTCGTCTATTCCCAACGTTTTGGTTTTCAAAAACGGGGAAATGGTCGGCAACAACTTGGGTTTCGTTCCCGAAGAAGAATTTGTTGCTTTCGTTGAAAAGTATCTGTAATTGATATAAAATACAAAAAAGGAGGGCTTGCCCTCCTTTTTTGTGTGATTTTTTTTTCAAAATGTGCGTACCATGTACGTGTTGAGTTTTATACACACCTACCATGTACGCGTTGAAAATATATCGCCGTTTTTAAAACGGGCATACCATGTACGCGATGAATTTTTTTGTGGCTCGACAATATGACGGCATAAAAATGACAAATGGCAGAAGGATGGCACCGTTGCCACCCCAAACAAAAAACAACGGCGCAACCGCA